>CAZFKZ010000008.1:0-53651 GCA_964519035.1 uncultured Rhodobacterales bacterium
TAAGAACTGGTGTTATGGATATCAAGTCTACGGAACTTTATGATATTTATTGCTTTATAGCCAAAGAACTTACTAGTTGCCCTGTTAGTTGGACAGGGTTAATAGATGCAGATAGACAATTTATGTTGGCTAGAGATGGGTTTCCTGATGAGGTTCCATTTGAAATGCCGAGAGAACAAACTTTATGTCAATTTGCGTTAGAAAACAGGAAACCACTCATAATTAATAATATGAAAAAAGATATACGTTTTAAACATCATCCTGCCGTTACAGAAATTGGGGTGATGTTTTACGCAGCATTTCCTGTGATTACATCAGACGGTTATACATTGGGAACTTTATGTGTAAGTGATATAAAACCCAGACGTTTATCTCAACATATTATAAAACTATTAATTAACTTGGCATCCAAGCTTGCTTATCAGTTAGAAGTGCAAGTAGCTCAAAGAAAAAATACAGCAGAGACTTTCATAATTATTTTAGAAAAATTAAATGCACGGTTTCCTGAACTATCAATTATAGATGGAATACTTTTATTGAAGTTCCTGATAAACGATATTATCAACAATGAAGAAAAATTGAAAATTGTAAAACTAGGATTAGCAGATACGAATGGAAAAAATATAGAGCTAAACAAATTAGGAAGAGAATTACAAGACGAGTTAAATCTAAACGTAGGAACATTAAAGAGATTGAAAAATGTTATTTCTGATGAAACAGAATTAATGAATCTATTAGACGAATTAAAAGGATAGTTATGTTTGGAAAAATTTTAAATTTTCGTTTCCCTTCAGTTAGTGAAGCTAAGCTTGCTGCATCTTTTTGTTCAGAAAAATTTGGATCTAAAATTTCTAAATTTGATATAGTTGGTTTGAATATTTTTATAGGGCAAGCAGGTGATCTTAATGTTTCTATTAAATTTGAAAATTCAAATGCAGTTAATAAATTTGAAGAAAACTACAAAGATATAATAGCTGAATTAAAACAAAGTTTAGTTTTCAAAGAAAATAACTTCATTGGTGTTTGTACATTTACTTATGAAAAAGAGGCGGCATCTACAGAAACCAATTAGAAATAAAATAAAATTTTAAGGTCTTAACATGATTAATTCTAAAGAAACATTTGAAGGCACTTGGCCTTTCTTACCTCATTTTTATAATGGTAACGGTTTTAAACAACATTATGTAGATGAAGGACCCAAAAATGGTGATACTATTATATGTCTCCATGGAGAACCTACTTGGGGATATATATATAGAAAATTTATACCTCAACTTTCAGATAAATTTAGAGTTATAGTTCCAGATATGATGGGTTTTGGTAAGTCAGAAACACCTCAAGATAAAGAATATACTCTTAAAACTCATGTGGAAAATCTCTCTAACTTAATTAATTATTTAAAATTAGATAATATTATATTTGTTGGGCAAGATTGGGGTGGGCCAATTACTGGTGCTTATGCAATCAGAAATTTAGAACGAGTAAGAGGATTTGTTTTGATTAATACATTGTTTGGCTATAGCAGAGAAGAAAGGCCAAAAAGTTTAACTCCATGGTTTCAGTGGATAAAAAAACATCATGAACAAAACACTCTCGAAGGTATTTTAGGTGAACTTAATTCTACTTTATTATCAGTTATGAAAATTCCAAATTTCACCAATAATAATATTATAGATGATAACTGGATTAATGCTTATTCTTCACAATTTCCTGATAGAGCAAGTTGTTTAGGAGCAATTAACTTTCCTCTTGATGCACTTTTAAATAGAATTGTTCCATTTATTGTCGAAGGAATTAAGCATGGAGATTTAAAGCAACTTTCTTCTAAGCCAGCAATTCTAGCATATGGGATGCAGGATAAAGCTATTGATCCAGATTATGCTATTAGGGATTTTAAAGCTTTGTTTCCTGGATCAAAAGTTACAGAAATACCTGGAGCAGGTCATTACTCTCAAGAAGATGAACCTCAAATTTTAATAGATCTAATTAAAAAATTTATGGATGAAAATAAAAAAGCATGACATTTATTTATAAAATTTGTTTAATTAATGAATGGGAAGCATCTTTAAAAGCTGGCTTTTTTTTAGGATCAAAGGTGGATATAGAAGATGGTTTTATTCACTTCTCAACTAAAGATCAATTATCCATTACAATTTCAAAACATTTTTTTGGACAAAAAGATCTATTAATAATTGAATTTGATACAAAATTATTAGGATCAGGACTGAAATGGGAAAAATCAAGAGGTGATGATTTGTTCCCACATTTCTATGGAGATTTAAATACTAATTTAGCTAACAAAGTCAAAAAATTGTATTTATGTACTGATGGTTCTCATAAACTTCCTGAAAACTTTTTCTCCTAAAAACTCATCAATAAACTGCTTTTTAGCTTGAGAACCGAACTTTTCTCTTTTTTTGTTATTATTTATTGCTTCAAGAAGAACATTTAATAATTCATCTTTATTTAAAGGGTCAACGCACCAACCAGTTTTTTTATCTAAAACTGCATCCTTTACTCCACCTTCAACTCCAGCTATAGATGGAATACCATACGCTGCTGCTTCAATATAGGATATACCGAACCCTTCTATTGATTTACCAACACTATATGATGGCATTATGAAAAGATCAGAAGAGTTGAGAAAATAGTCTTTATCTTGGTTGTTTATTTTACCAATTAATTTTACTTGATTGGATAAATTTAGAAGTTTTATTTTTTCTTCTATTTGTTTTTTTTGATTACCAATTCCACAAATGTTCCAAACAAATGAATGTTTAATAGAATTGCTTTTAACAAGAGATCCTAAAGCATCTAAAACTAATGAAATTCCTTTTCTTTCTTCTAGCCTTGAAATAGATAAAAAATTAAGTGTATTTAGAGACCTAAATGAATTTTGTTTGTTTATATTAACTTTTTTTAGTGAATAAGTAGGAGGTATAACTGACTTTTTAGTATCAGTTATGTCTAAATTATTAATTAATTCATGTGTGTATTTAGAACTACATATTATATGAGTTGCTCTATCTAAAGATTTTTTTATTAGAGAAATTTTTTTAGTTACAGATAAATATTCTTGACCATGCGCTAAGACAATAACTTTATCTGCATTGTGGGGAACGGCCTTAACTGATTTCCAGCTATCACAGATTATTATGTCACCATCTTTAAAGACTTTAGAAACAAGTTTTTTTTTAATAAAACTTCTAAATACTTTTGGAGAAAAATTATTATGAATAAAAATTTTTTCATTCCAAATTTTATTTTTTTTTGAAATAAAATGATCTGGAAAAACATGTGTTTCGGCTAAAGATCCGAGACTTTTGCTTAAAGCAATCATCACAGTTTGCATTCCACCAGTCCTTGGCGCAAAAGTTTGTGTAACTAAAATATACTTCATATTATCTCAAATCTCAAAATATATATGTACCATTAAATTTAAAAATTTGCATTTAACGTTTATTATATATAAATATTTAACATAATATTTTATGAGGTTATAATGTATAAATTAAGTTTCAGTCCAGCTTCCCCTTATGTTCGTAAAGTAAGGATGGCTGCTTTTAACTCCGGTCTAGATTCACAGCTTGAACTTGTGACAGCTAATACTCAAGATGAAAAAGATAGTCTTAGACAACAAAATCCTTTGGGTAAGATACCAATAGTTACAAAACCAGATGGAACTTATTTATTTGATAGCAGAGTCATTATTGATCACTTTAATAGAATAGGTGGTAATCTTATACCTGAAAATGGTGATGAAAGAGATATTGTTTTAACAAGAGCTGCTCTTTCAGAAGGTCTTATAGATGCCTCATTATTAATAGTTTATTCAAGTCGTTATTCTAATGGTGAAACACCTTCCCAAATTTGGTTAGATTTACAAATAGGCAAAATAGATAGCACATTAAATTTTTTAGAAACAGATATTGTTAATTGGGTAAATCCTGCTGGGTTTCATGCGGCTAATATTGGTCTAGCTTCAGCTTTAGGTTATTTGACATTTAGAGAAGTAAGAGATTGGAGAACAAATAGACCTAATTTACAAAATTGGTATGATAATGTTGCATCAAGCCTTCCTGGTTTTAACGAAACGAAACCCGTAAGTCCTTAAAAGACTATGGTAGAATTAAAACCGCTCTAAAATCGTTCACATTTGTAAGAGTGGGAGATGTGAAAATTAAACCTTCCACGGATTTAAAAAAAGAATAAGAATTATTATCTTTTAAATAATCTATTGCATTAAGATTGTTTATAATTGATTTTGAAATTGTGTTGGGTGAAATAAATGCGCCTGCATTGTCTTCAATACCATCAATACCATCAGTATCAATTGCCAGGGCATATACTCCCTCTACTCCATTAAGTGAAATTGCCATAGATAACATAAACTCAGTATTTCGACCTCCTTTTCCTTTACCTTTGACTGTTACTGTCGTTTCTCCTCCTGACAGGAGTAAAATTGGTTTCTTTAAAATTATATTTTTATATTTTCTTTCTTCTTTAATTTTAATAGCCAACTTAGCCATTTTTTTACCTTCTAAATAGGCTTCTCCCTCTAAAGTGTCGGATAAAATAATTGGTTCATATCCTTCATTTCTAGCTTTTAAGGCCGCATTTTCTAACGACATCATTGGAGTGGCAAGCATGTAACTAGGGGCATAAGTTAACTTTGGTAACTTATTATTTAATATTGATTTTTTAATTTTTTCACTAATACTAATTTTGTAATCATTTAAAATTGATAATGAATCGAAGTTTTCTCCTCTTGCTTGAATTGTTGGGCCAGAACCAATATGCGCTGGGTCATCCCCTGGAATATCTGATATCATATAAGTTGTAATTTGTGCTGGATAAATAGCCTTTGCAAGACGACCACCTTTGATTTGTGACAAAGATCTTCTTACAATATTCATCTTGTCTATGCTTGCACCAGAATTCAATAATTCGTTATTTATTTTTTGTTTTTCTTCAAACATAACGCCATCAGCTGGGAGTGTTAGTAAAGAAGAAGCTCCTCCTGATATCAGAAAAACAATATGATCGTCTCGAGTAGCTTTTTTAGCTAAATTAAATAGCATTTTAGTTGCTTCTAACCCTTTTTTATCTGGGCTTGGATGAGAGGCTTCTATAACCTTAATAAACTTAGTTTTTGTATAATGTCCATATCTAGTTATAACCATCCCTTCTAAACTATGCTTGTATGATTTCTCAAACTCTGCAGCCATACTGGCGGCTGCTTTGCCTGCTCCCAGAACAATTAACTTTCCTTTAGGTTTTAATGGAAGATGTTTAAATTTATTTATTGGCATGGCAGCTTCTAAAGCTGAATTCATTATTAATTTTAAGGAATGTAATATTTCCATAATTTATTAAAAATCCTTATTTTATATTTTGAAGGTTGACGAATAATAAGTATAAATTCAATATGATATAAAGTTTTAAAATATAATACTATAGGAATTACATGTCTATTATACAAAATACAATTATTGGCAACACACTGTTATTAACTCTAAACAATGCAGAAAAAAGAAATTCAATGGTCCTCGGTTTTCATGATGAATTCCAGTCCTCTATTAAAAAAGCAGAAGAAAATAAGAATATATTTTCTATAGTTATTACAGGTGCTGGAAATTTTTTCTGTGCAGGGGGTGATTTAAACGCCCTTAAAACAAGAAGGAGCATGACAGAAGATGAAAGATATAAAACATTAAATCAACTGAATGGGACAATTCAATCAATATATAATTGTTCAAAGCCTGTTATTTCAGCTATTGAAGGTGGAGCTGCTGGTGCTGGAGTGTCTCTAGCTATGGCATGTGACTTGGTTGTTATGAGTGAACATACTTTTTTCTCATTAGCTTATGTTAAGATAGGTCTTACACCTGATGGAGCTGCTACGAAATTTTTAGCAGAAACAATGCCGCGTCAATTATTATCAGAAATGGCTATGATAGGTGGAAAAATAGATGCCTCTAGATTATATCAAATTGGAGCAATTAATGTTTTAGCTCAAGCCGGTAATGCAAAAGAAACAGCTTTAGAACTATCTAAAAATTTTGATAATCTTCCTAAAAATTCCATTTCAAGAATAAAAAAATTATCAAGACAAGCTTATGACAACACTTTCGAAGATCAGTTAAAATTAGAAACAGATTTTATGGTTAAGTCTCAAGGTGATAAAGAAAGTATGGAAGGAATAGATGCTTTTTTAGAAAAAAGAAATCCAGACTATAAAAAACTAAGATAGTTTTTTTTAAATGGCACATTGATTGCAAATTAGCGTTATGTTCTTTTTAAAAAAACTATTTTATATCTCAAACTTATTAATCTTATTTTTATTATTAGGATTGCAAAATAGTCTAGCTTCGAGTGAGATTAAAAATAGATGTGAAAATATTATCAATAAAATTGAAAGCTTAACTGATATTCCTAAAGGATTACTATTAGGTATAGGAAAAACTGAAGCAGGCAGAGTTTCAGCAAAAAAAGAATTAATTGTATGGCCATGGACAGTAAATCATGCAGGTAAAAGTCTTTTTTTTGATAATAAAAAACAGATGTCGAATTATGTATTAAAGCATTTACTTAAAGGTGATAAAAATCTTGATGTTGGGTGTATGCAAGTTAATTTAAAATGGCATAAACATAATTTTAAAAAAGTTTCGGATATGTTTTCTATTGAACCGAATATCTCTTATGCAGCATCTTTTTTATTACAATTAAAAAATACACATAACACATGGGATGAAGCTATTAAACACTATCATTCTTCAGACCCTATCAAAAATATACCATATTTAAAAAAGGTTTCATATTTTTGGAAGAAAAGAGATAATAAAGTTATGTTATTAGCTAATAATGATAAGAAAAAAGTTCTTAACCCTAAAAAATCTTCAACAAATTCTATTAAATCTAGTCAACCTTATCTTTTTGCTAGAATAGAAAAAGTGAATTTCTTTAGAAAAATTTTTGCACAAAAATAAATTAATTATTTGATTTAAAATTAAATATGTAAATAGTTAAGTAGTTAACTATGTCAGAAAAATTAATTTTAAATAATGAGGTAAATTTTATGAATGTTAAAGACGCTTTTATTTCTAGAAGATCGGTAAGAAGATTTTTACCTGACCCAGTTTCAAAAGAAAAAATAAATAATATTTTAGAATGTTCTGCTTTTGCACCTAGTGGGCACAACATTCAGCCTTGGCATGTTTATGTTGTAGAGGGGAGAAAAAAAGAAGCCATTACTAATTCAATTTTAGATTCTATAAATGATGGGTCTGCTAAAAATTTTAAACAAGAGTTTGATTATTATCCTACTGAATGGTTTGAGCCATTTGTATCAAGAAGGAGAGCAGTTGGTTTCGAATTATATAAACTTCTTGATATTGGTAGAGATGATTTTAAAGCAAGAGATAAACAAATGCAGGAAAACTTCCATTTCTTTGGAGCTCCCGTAGGCATGTTTATTACTATGGATAGACGCCTTGCAACTGGTACTTTTATGGATGTTGGTATGTTTATCCAAAGTATACTAGTTGGAGCAAGAGGAGAAGGGCTGCATACCTGTGGTCAAGTCGCTTTTACAAAGTTTCATACATTAATAGCTGATCAACTTAATTTTAAAGAAAATGAAATGCTGGTATGTGGAGTTTCGATAGGCTATGAAGATACTAATGCACCTGAGAATGCTCTTAGAGTTAAAAAATTAGACTATTCAGAATTTACAACATTTCTATCATAATTACTCTAACAAATTAAATTAAGGTTTCATAAAGTGAAAATTATTTCATTTAATAGTTCTAAAAGTTATTCGATACCTGATTTATATTTAAATATAGGTCATCTTTTAGATCATTTTATGATGCTGATTTTTGCTAAAGCTGCATTTGATGCGGGTAGAGAGTTTGGCTTAAGTTATGAAGAGATTATAGTATACGGAACGCTGGGTGTTATTTTATTTGGTGCAGCTGCTCCTTTAGCTGGGTGGTTAGCTGATAAATATTCAAGAGCTATATTAATTACAGTTTATCCTTTTGGTTTATCTTTAGGAGCTATGTTAGCTGCCTTTTCAAGCTCAACGGAAATGTTAGGAATTTCTTTAGGAGTTGTGGGTTTCTTTGCTGCAATTTATCATCCTGTAGGAATAGCAATGATTACTAAGCGACCTGGTAAGGTTGGTTTAAGGTTAGGAATTAATGGAGTCTGGGGTAATATGGGGGTAGCATTAGCTCCTATTTTAACAGGTTTTCTTATAGCTTATGCAGATTGGAGGTTAGGGTTTATTATTCCAGCATTAATGTGTTTATCTTTTGGAATATCACAATTATTTGCTTTTATTGAATTGGATGAAACTAGACCACAAACTGCTAAAATGAAAAATAATAAATCTGTATCTGTTCTAACTGAAGGTTGGCAAACTGTTTTGCTTTGCTTAAGTATAGTTACTCTTTCTGGTGGGTTTATATTTGGATCTTTAACCTTTCTTATACCAAGAATATTCGAAGTAAACATGTTACAAATTTCAAATGATGTTGCTATTACAGGTCTTTTAGCAGGGTTAGTTTATGCCATTGCATCTTTTTCTCAAATAGGAACAGGATGGTTGGTAGATAAAGTTCCCCCCAAATTTGTACTATCTGCTATGGGGTTAGGACAACTAATATTTATTTATATTGCAAGTCAATCATCGGACTATGGTTTATTGTTTATTATGTTAGCCGCTATGATTTTTGTTTTCGGTCAAGTTCCTATCACAGATGTTATATTAGTGAAATATGTAAAAGATAGCTGGAGGGGAAGGGTTCTTTCAATAAAGTTTATGGTTAACTTATCAGCAGGTGCTAGTGTATTACCAATTACCTCAATATTACTTAAAAATGGATATGATTTCTCTTTTGTACTTCAGTGTTTAGCTTTATTATCGGTAAGTGTTATCATCTCTGGGTTATTCTTGCCTAATAAAACATCAACTTTAAAAGCTATTTAACTAAATTTCTTTAAATTTTCTGATAATGAACTGTTCCACGTTCATCAATAATACTTTTAGCTTTACCTGTAACATCAAGATGAATCAAATGAGCTCTTGCTTCTCCAATAGCAAAATGCATTTGTTCATCTCCAATTTTTCTATCAAATATTATGCTAATAGAGTCCATTATTGTTATACTTCTATTCTTTAATTCATTTAATATAAGATTTAATCTATGATTATGATGTTCTATCAAGTCCTGTGCTCTTTGCTGCCCATTTTTAAAAGGCCAATCATGGCAGGGAAAAACCTGAGTTTCAGAACCAATTGATTGAATCTCATTTAGATATTTCAAATACTCTCCTAGTCTGTCATCTAAAGGATCAAAGAAATTATCTGAGATATTAGGTGAAATTCTAGGTAATAGAAAGTCTCCAGATAAATACAGATTCCTACCTTTGTCCAATAAAGATATATGCTCTGGAGAGTGACCAGAGTCTGTTCTAACTATCCATTCACCATCATTTGAAATAATCTCATGACCAGCTTTAATGATTTCAAATTCTGGAAGTTCATGAACTCTGTTTTTATAAAGTCTTGTCGCTGGTCCTTTTGCGATTATATCTTCTTCACTCATGCCCGCTCTTACAAAAACATTTCGAAAAATTTCAGCATATTTATCATCAGGCATAGATCTAAAAGTTTTAGCAGTAAAAAGTTCTTTCTCAGTTGTGTAGGAAGGTATATCTAATTTCTTTTGAAGCCATCCAGCCATGCCAATATGATCAGGATGATAATGTGTTATTAAAAGCCCAGCAAATTTTTTTGACTTTAATGGTCCATCTATCAAAGTTGTCCAATGTTCTTCTGAATGATCTGATTTTAATCCTGCATCAAGTATTAAAAACCCTTTTGGAGTATCCATCAAAAATAAATTAACATGGTTTAATCTGAATGGTAGCTCAAAATGTGCCCAATACAGGTCAGAAGCTACTTGAGTTAATTCACCAAATTTTGGTTTTTCAATTGCTAATTTTGTCATTTTTTTCTCTAAGTATAGGGTTTTCTAAAATTATTATTTAATGTGTTAATAATATACATTAATATAAATTAACTTCTACCAATTCTAAAATTTTATTTGAAAAGTAAAAGTGTTAAATTTTAGATAATGCAAAGTTTTTGGTTTATGATTATAAATCTCTACATAACGTTTATAATTTAAAAAATATTAGAAAGTTAAAATATGAATAATTCACTTGAAGGTATAAAAGTTTTAGATTTGACTAGAGTTTTGGCCGGCCCTTATTGCACTCAAATGTTAGGGGATTTAGGCGCAGACATAATTAAGGTAGAGCGACCTGGTTCAGGTGATGATACTCGTGGCTTTGCTCCACCTTTCGTTAAAAATGAAGATGGAGCAGATACAGATTTAAGCGCTTATTATTGCGGTGCAAATAGAAATAAAAGATCAATCACGATTAATCTTAGTGAAAAAGAAGGTCAAAATTTAGTAAGAAAATTATTAGTTGATTGTGATATTTTAGTAGAAAATTTTAAAACTGGTACTCTGCAAAAGTATGGCCTCAGTTATAATGATTTAAAAAAAGAATTTCCAAAATTAATATACTGCTCAATTACAGGATTTGGTCAAACTGGTCCTTATGCTTCAAGGCCTGGGTATGATGGTTTAATTCAAGCTATGGGAGGTGTTATGGCATTAACTGGAGACCCAGATGGAGAGCCGATTAAGGTAGGAGTTCCAATTGGAGATTTGATGGCTGGTATGTTTGCGTCTGTAGGAATATTAGCTGCTGTTCGTCACCAAATTCTAACTGGTGAAGGCCAATTTATAGATATTGGAATGTTAGATACACATGTAGCTTGGCTGGCTAATCAGGGTATGAATTACCTTGCAACTAACAAGAATCCAGAAAGACTAGGAAATCAACATCCAAACATAGTTCCATATCAAGTAATGCCAACTTCAGATGGATATATTGTTTTGTCAATTGGAAATGATCCAACTTTTGAGAGATTTTGTAAATTGACAGGCGAAGAACATTTAATAGACGATCCAAAGTTTAAAACTAATGCAGATCGTGTTTTGAATAGAGAGTTTGTAACTAATACGCTTAATGATGTAACAAGAAAAAAACCATCTCAATGGTGGTTAACTGAATTAGAAAAGGAAAAAATAGGATGTGGTCCAATCAATACATTGAGCGAAGTGTTTTCTGATCCTCACGTAAAAGCTCGTGAAATGGTTGTTGAGATGAAACATCAAAAGACTGGAAAATCTCCTTTAAAATTAATTGCAAATCCAATAAAAATGGATGAAACTCCTCCAACTTATCGTATGCCTCCCCCATTGTTAGGTGAACATACAGAACAAATTTTATCCGAAAATATTGGTTTGTCGCAATCCGAAATTTTAGAACTTAAAGTAAAAAAAATAATTTAAAATTAATTTTTTAGTTAGTAAAACATATGGCTATAGCAGTTGATAATGTAACAACTATTGTTGAACAAGACACTTTGAAATCTTGGTTTAGGTTAATTGTCTTATTTATAATAGGAGTAATTGGTACTGTTGGAATGTGGTCTGTAGTTGTTGTTTTACCAGCTTTAGAAACAGAATTTAATATTGACCGAGGAAATGCAAGTCTATTGTATGCGACAACAATGGTTGGTTTTGGTTTAGGCAATTTTTTGATTGGAAAAATCACAGATAAAATTGGTATAAAAATTCCTATAGTCATAGCTATCATAACTCTTATTTTATCTTATTTGCTTGCTACAGTATCTAAAGAGTTCTGGCATTTGTTAATTTTACAGGTGTTTATGGGACTCGCGGCAGCAACATTTTTTGGTCCTTCGATGGCAGATATTGGAAACTTTTTTGAAACAAGAAGAGGTTTAGCTGTCTCGATCATCGCTAGTGCAAATTATGTTGCAGGAGCATCTTGGCCACTTGTTATAAGTTATTTCTTAAATTTCAGTGATTGGAGAGATGTTTATTTATACATTGCACTAATATGTCTAATAATTATGGTGCCTCTCGTATTAATTTTAAAAAACAATATTGCTTCACATAGCGATACTTCTTTAAATTCAAACTTTCAAAATCATAAATTCAATAATTTATCATCAAGAAAACTTCAAAATTTACTTATGCTTGCGGGAGTTGGTTGTTGTGTTGCAATGGCAATGCCTCAAGTTCATATAGTTGCATTATGTGTTGATAGTGGTTTTGGCCTTAATGTTGGGGCTGAAGTTTTATCTGTAATGCTTTTTTCAGGAATGATAAGTAGAGTGGCTTTTGGATTTTTGTCTGATAAAATTGGACCTATTTTTACTTTATTTATTGGATCTTTATTGCAAATGCTTGCTCTAGTTTTTTTTATTCCATTTGATAGTCAATTTTCACTCTATATTGTTTCCTTAATGTTTGGTCTTTCTCAAGGTGGTATTGTTCCTGCATATGCGATGATAGTTAGAAAATATTTGCCATTATCAGAAGTTGGTGAACGAGTTGGTTTAGTTATTATGGCAACTATTGTTGGTATGGGATTAGGTGGTTGGATGTCTGGTGAAATATATGATTTAACACAATCTTATAAGTTAGCATTTGTTAATGGTATTCTATGGAATTTAACAAATGTTATTATAGTTACATTTATTATGTGGAAAATTGTCTTTCAAAAAAAAATAAAAACTAACTGAATGAGTAATTAATAATGAATAAAATTAAAGAGTTATCGATATCTTCTTACGAAATAACATTAGAACTTTTCAAAGTAATGATACCAACACTTATAGTTATTAAAATATTAGAAGAATTAGGTTTTGTTGATATTTTAAATAATATCTTTGCCCCTTTAATGCTTTTATTAGGGTTGCCTGAAATTGTTTCCTTAGTATTTACTACATCCATGCTTACAAGTCCTTATGCTGGGTTAATAATATTTTCAGGATTACCCTTGGATACTTCATTTACTGCTGCTCAAGCTAGTGTCCTAGGTCTCTTAATATTATTTACACATTCCTTACCTATAGAAGTTATTATTTGTCGAAAAGCAGGGGTGAGAGCTCGTGCTATGATATTTGTTAGATTAGGTTTAGGCATTTTATCATGTTATCTATTAAATCTTTTTTTTCAATTGACTGGATATATGAACTATCCTGCAACAATTTTATTGCCAAGTTTAGAAAGTGCTCCAGATATTTCAAGTTGGGTTTTTTCTCAGTTGAAAGGACTTGGGATGATATTTATTATAATTATAGCATTAGTAATAATTTTAGATTTTTTAAAATATATTGGTGTTGAGAGATTAATAGAAAAAGCTTTAAAACCTTTTTTAAACTTTCTTGGTGTTGGTGAAAAGGCTTCTACTATTGCAGTAGTTGGTGTTACTTTAGGGATTGGTTTTGGAGCAGGACTTTTAATCAAGGAGGTGAAAACTGGTAAATTACATTACAAAGATGTGTTTGGAATTATAATTCTTATTGGAATGCTTCACAGTATAATTGAGGATACGGCAGTTGTATCTCTAATTGGTTCTAACATAATTATAACACTCTTTTTAAGAGCTGCTTTGACATTATGCATAGTTTATATTTTCATGAGGTTGGGTAAGAATTTTACTGAAGAATTTTGGCAGAAACATCTTACTAACTATAACATACCAGAGTATAAGCCAAACTCTTAAGATGGGATAACTTTGTTATCCCAATCAAATATTTTACCATTATCAGATATGGATTTATTTTCAATTACTTCCCTTAATTTTTTAGCAGCAAATTCTGGTGAAAAATATTCTTTATTTTTTTTCTGAAAAGGTTTTGATAAAACTGAATCTACTGTGCCTGGATGAAGTCCAATAATAATATTCTGGGGGTTAACTCTTTTTTGTTCTATAGAAAAATTTTTCAATATCATATTTAATGCTGTTTTTGAAGCTCTATAAGAATACCAGCCACCCAGTTCATTATCATCTATACTTCCAACTCTTGCAGATAAAGAGGCAAATTTTGTGGTTCTGTCTTTGTAAAAAGTTGGTATGAAATATTTACCTATTAGAGCAGTTGGTATTGTGTTTGCCTCAAACATTTTAAAAAATTTTTCTTTTGATATATCTCTTATTGATTTTTCTGGATTATCTAACATTCCTATAGCAACTATAATTAAATCTAACTTAACATCTATTACTTTTGAAGCATCCTCTAGACTTTTCTCATCTAGATAATCAACTTTTTTTTTAATAATTAACTCATGGTTAGGACCATTTCCATTTCTAGAAAAAGAAAATAACTTATTTATATTTGTGTTATTTGCATATTCCAGGCATAAAGCGCTTCCTATTGCACCAGAACTTCCAAATACAGCTATATTTAAGTCAGACATGAATTAACCTTATTTAAGTTTTTATAAAAATATTCTATGATAGATAACATTTTTATTTTATTATTGATAAGTATTTAAAATTATAACTTTTGTAAAATGGAATTTTAATTGAATAGTTTAAAGCCACATTTTCTTCTAATTCACGGTGCCTGGCATGGTGGTTGGGTATGGAAAGACGTAGAATTAGCTCTAAGGAATCAGGGATATAGTGTGTCTTGTCCAACTCAAACTGGACTTGGTGAAAGGCAACATTTGTTATCAAAGTCACTTACTTTAGATACCTTTATTGAAGATATAATAAATCATATTTTGATTGAAGATTTGTCTAATATAATCTTAGTTGGTCATAGTTTTGCAGGAAGTGTAATAACTGGTGTTGCTGATAAATTAAAAGAGAGAATAAATAGATTGATTTATTTTGACGCAGTTATTTTATTAAATGGACAGTCTCCTTTCGATATTGCTCCAGATAATATTGTTAAAGAAAGATTGAAGTTAGCTGAATCATCAAAAGATGGGTTATCTATCCAGCCTCCTAAACCTGAAGCTTTTGGAGTAGTGGACCAGAGAAAAGCTTATATGTTAGCAAAAAGATTGACACCCCATCCAGTAAGTACATTTCAATCAAAACTAAATATTAAAAATGATGTTGGTAATGGACTACCTCTAAGTTACATTTTTTGTATCAATCCAGTATATGAATCTTTAGAGAGTTCAAGGGATATTGTTAGAAAAAAGAAGTGGCCTATTTTTGAATTAAATGGTTCTCACAACGCAATGTATACGCATCCAAAGGAAACTTTAAATCTATTTATGAAAATATGTAATTAATAATTAAAGGAGATAATTTTGTCAGTATGTATTACAGGTTGGGCTCACAATAAGTTTGGAATAAATAAAAATAAAACATCAGAAAATATGATTGCCGATGTAGTTGAAGAAGCTATCCATCACGCTGAAATATCTGTGAAAGACATTGATGCAATTTTTGTTGGAACATTTAATAATGGTTTCCAAAAACAAGATTTTCATGGAGCATTGCCTGCAGTTTCTCAAAGTGATTTAAGGTATATACCAGCTATGAGGGTAGAAAACGCTTGTGCGACTGGCTCTGCAGCTATTCATACTGCAATGAATGCAATTGAAGCAAAGAAAGCAAAAACAACTCTTGTCGTAGGAGTTGAAAAAATGTCAGACACATCTTCTGAAAAAGTAGGTGATATACTTCTAGGTGCGAGTTATCGACCTGAAGAAGGTAATACCAAAGGAGGGTTCACTGGAGTTTTTGCTACAATTGCTGAAGCTTATTTTCAAAAGTATGGAGATAAATCTGATATATTAGCTAAAATTGCAGCAAAAAATCATAAAAATGGAAGTGTAAATCCTCTAGCCCATATGCAAAAAGATCTTGGTTTTGATTTTTGTAACACAGTCTCTGAAAAAAATCCTTATGTAGCACAACCTTTAAGAAGAACAGACTGCTCTATGGTTTCTGACGGTGCTGCAGCGTTGATACTACAAGATATAGACTTAGCTTTATCTGCAAAAAGAGCAATTGCATTTAGAGCAAGAAGGCATGTTAATGACATTCTGCCATTGAGTAAAAGAGAAAAAACAGAATTTGAAGGTGCTAGGCGCGCTTGGGTATCAGCTCTGGCTGATGCTAAAATTACATTGGATGATTTATCTTTTGTTGAAACTCATGACTGTTTTACAATTGCCGAATTAATTGAATATGAGGCTATGGGACTAACTAAAATTGGACAAGGTTTTAGAGCAATTGAAGAAGGTTGGGTAAATATAGATGGAAAACTTCCGATAAATCCCTCAGGAGGTCTTAAGTCAAAGGGACATCCAGTTGGCGCAACTGGTGTTTCGCAACATGTAATGGCTGCAATGCAGCTAACAGATGAAGCTGGTGAAATGCAAATTAAAAATGCTAATTTAGCTGGTATTTTCAATATGGGAGGAGCTTCAGTCGCTAATTATGTCTCAATTTTAGAAAAAATACGTTAAAAATAAATTAGCTTAAGAATTTGTAAAATTTGGTTTTCTTTTTTCCAAAAGAGCATCTATTGCTTCGCGATGATCATCCATCATTTGAAGAATACTTTGTTGACTTGCAGCCATTTCCAGAGCTTTGTCTAAAGGAACGTTTTGAGACATTCTTAAAAGACGCTTGGCTCGTCTCGATGCCTCTGGTGGTTGAGCAGCAATCTTATTAGCAAGTTCATTTGCTTTGTTTAGTAAATCTTCATTTTTAACAACTTGAGATACAAGTCCCCAATTTAGAGCTTTTTCAGCGTCAAGGACATCACAAGTTAAAATCATTTCTGATGCTCTTGCAAAGCCAATTATTTTGGGAAGAAACCAAGATCCTCCATCTCCAGGAATAATCCCAATTCTTAAAAAACTTTCCGAAAATTTAGCATCTTCCGCAGCTATTCTTATGTCACACATCGTACATAAATCGTTTCCAGCACCAATTGCATGCCCATTTACAGCTGCTATAACTGGAACTTCTATTGCATTCATGGTTAATGGAATTTTTTGTATACCAAATCTATACCAATCTTCTAATTGACTTTGAGACATATTGTCAGTTGTAGTCATATCTTTAATTTCTTGAAGATTTCCACCTGAAGAAAAACTTTTGCCAGCTCCAGTTAAGATCACACAGCCTACACCTTTATCACGATTTGCTTTATTTAAACTAGAAATCAAACCATCAATTAAATCGCCTGATAATGCATTTCTTGTATCAGGTCTATTTAGAGTAATTGTTACTATTCTTTTATTTTGTTTATATAAAACAGATTCTGACATTTTGCGCCTCTCAATAATTTCTATAATTAGTTAGTTAAATATTCCCATAGATTTAAGTTGTTTTTTTCAAGAAAGTGCTTGCCTAAAATATTTTGCCAGTATGTTTCATTTCCAAAATCATTTCTCCAGCTATTTAAGTTTCTGGTAAAATAAGCTAATTCATATTCTTTAGTAAAACCCATCGCTCCATGAACTTGATGAGACATAGCAATTAGTTTTCCTGCAGCTATACCAGCTCTTATTTTTAAAACAGCGACATCTTGAATTTTAAAATCTAATTCATCTGTGTTAGTTAATGTAGATAGAGCAGCTGTGGATGCAGATAGTTCAACTGCCATTTCTGATATTTGATGTTGAATGGCCTGAAACTTTGATAAAGATCTTCCAAACTGTACTCTTTGTGAACAATATTCTATAGATAAATCAATCACTTTTTCCATAGCTCCAACCATTTGGGCTGATCTAATAATTGAACCAATTTGATTGAAATCAATATTTTCATTCAGTTCTTTTATTTCTATAATTTTACAATTCTCAATATTTAAATTATATCTTGGCTCAGACAGGAAATTTTTTTTAGCTTCTTTTTCCCCATCTATATTTTTAATAAAAATGAATTTTTTTATGCCATCAATCTCTTGGATTATAATAATCTGGTCAGTTAAGTTTAGATAGGGAACAGAAAACAAATTTCCAGAAATTTTACCATTTAATATTTTTATATTTTTTGACTCTATTGCAAAAGTAACCATTCCATTTGGTGGTTTTATATCTAACTCAGAAAACAGATAATTACTTATAATTGTTTCAGTTAAAGGAAGTGGTATCCCCATTTTAGTTGATAATTGTATTACTGGTAGTATGGAATTAAAAGATAGATTTGATCCTTCGAACCTCTCTTTAACAGCAATTTGTGTTAAGCCTATTTCTTCTATATCTTTCCACAACTTAATCAAATTTTCATTTTTATTACTTATATCTTGTCTTAATTCATGGTTTATATGTTTATTAAAAATTTTATTCGTAGATTCTAATATAATTTCTAATTCGTTATTCATCTTAAACCTAGTTGTCTGGCTATTATGCCTCTCATTATTTCTGTGGTTCCGCCTCTTAACGAATTTGATGGAATTCTAAGCGTGGAGTCTTCAAATAAATCTTGAAGTTGAGTAGGCCAGTCGTAAAGAGGTATCATATTTGAAAATTCTCTTAATGTTTCAACCATAGTTTTTTCAAATTTGTTACCTAACTCTTTAACAAATGCCGCTTGCGTTTCAGGAGATTCTCCATTTTGTAGCATGGACGCAACTGAGAAGCTCATCTTTCTTAGAGTTTGTAATTCAGCTATAAGTTTTCCAACTAAGCTTGATCCTGATTCAAGTAATATGCTACGAAATTCACTTATGAATCTATCAAGTAAGGTAAAATGCGACAAAAATCTCTCAGGCCCAGATCGTTCTAGTGCGAGTTCCCCAACAACTTGTGACCAACCTTTTCCTTCTTCTCCTAGTAATGCTTCCTTCGGAAGATTAACATTATCAAATAATGTTTCATTAAAATGTTTTTGACCAGTCATGTCTGGAATGCCCTTTATAATTATATTAGGAAGTGACAAGTCAACAAGAAATTGAGATAAACCCTCATGTCTATTTTCTTTGGAAGCAGGACTTGTTCGAGCTAAAACTATCATATAGTTAGAAATATGTGCTCCAGTAGACCATATTTTTCTTCCTTCTAAGTTCCATCCATTTTCAATCTTAGTTGCCTTCGTCTTAACTGAAGCTAAATCCGAACCTGAATCAGGTTCACTCATTCCAATTGCAAAAAAACATTCTCCTGCAGTAATTTTAGGTATTATTTCTTGCTTCTGTTCCTCGGACCCGAACCTTAATATTTGGCTGCCACTCTGTCTGTCAGCAATCCAGTGTGCTGCCACAGGCGCTCCAGCTGCTAGAAGTTCTTCAGTTACTACATATCTCTCAAGAGCGCTTCTTTGTTGACCTCCATATTTCTGAGGAAAGGACATTCCTAACCAACCCTTAGCTCCTAACTTTTTACTAAAACTTGGATTAGCTGAAAATACCCAAGCATCTGCCGATGGAGAATAATCTCCTTTATTTAAAGATTTAGTTAAAAAATCCCTTACTTCTAATCTTAACTTTGTTAAATCATTAGTTTCTTCAATAGCGGGGAAATTAAATTTAGACATTGTTTTAAAGCACTTTATTTTAAGTTTTAATTTGTTAAACAAGTTAAATTATATATATAAAACGTCAATAAAAAAAACTTAAATACTTCTTCCGATATATTGCTTCAGACAGTTGTATAAAGTAAGATTTATTAAACAACTAATGAGGGTATTATGACTTATGTAGAAGATAACATTTTGGAGAGATTAAGAAAATTAGCAACTCCCACTCTTGCTAATGCCTTAGATGACATTAGTTTTAATGGTATAATGAATGATATTCAGCCTGCTGGAATAGGAATGTGCGTAGTTGGAAGAGCTGTTACGGTTCAAGAGATTACAGGTTCATTTGGTAGTTTTTCTTCAGATGATTTTAAAGTGGGTCATATGATAGACGCTGCTAATTCTGGGGATGTTATTGTGGTTGCCAACAATGGTGCTCCAGTATCCACATGGGGAGGTATGGCATCATATTCTGCTAAATTAAAAGGAATAGGTGGTCTTGTTGTTGATGGAGGAATTCGAGATAGAGAAGAAATAGTAGAATTTAATTTTCCAGCTTTTTCAAAACATATGGTTCCAACACCAGGTAAAACAAGAATTAAAGTTTTATCTATAAATGAGCCAATTATTTGTGCAGGAGTGAGAGTTGAAAAAGGAGATGTTATAGTTGCTGATGGAACAGGAGTTTTATGTTTGCCTTCTGAAAAAGCAGAAGCAATTACTATTGCTGCTGAAAAATTTTCTAAAGACGATAAACAAGCTATGGTTGAAATGGAAAAGGGTTTAACGTTTATAGAAGCTCTTAAAAAATTTTCTAAAATATAATAAATTCTAATTGTTTGTTAGTTCAATTAGTGCTCTAGAAAAAAAATCTTGTTGTCCAAAATTCCCTGATTTAAGTGTAATCGAAATTGACTTGTTACCAAAAGATTTTGGAGACCATAAAGCAGGTACACCTGGAGAAATTTCTTTTCCAATTTTCAGCTCTTCAACTCCTAGACCTTTTATAATAGCTCCGGATGTTTCTCCACCAGCTGAAATAAATCTTCCAAAATTATCCTTGACTAACCTTGTAGATAATTTTTCAAAAAAGTATTCAATATTATTTGCTAATACGTCTTGACCAAATTGTTTTTGTTTCTTGAGTACTATATCGTGATCTGATGATGAATATATTAAAGGACTAAGAGTTTGATTTTTTTTAATCCACAAGAACACTTCTTCTAAAAAGTTGGTATTATTCATAACATCATCTGGAGATATGTAATAAGAAGGATTGTTTTCCTTATAAATTTTGATTTGTTCAAGGGTAGCCCTAGAGCATGAACCTGAGAGAATTATCGCGTTACTATTGTTTTTCGGAAGGTCAAATTTTGTTTCAGACAGTAATCCTTTATTTTGATATATCTTAGGAAGACCAAGTGCAATTCCAGATCCACCAGTTAGAAATGGTAAATCTTTTATTCCATTACATATAATATCAAAGTCATTGTTGGATGTGGTATCAACTATAGCATATTTAAAACCTTGTTTTTTTAAATCTGCTATCTTTTCATTTATAGCTTCTGAACCATTTTTTATAGTTTCTATATTGATCAGTCCAACTTTACTTTTCGTTTGAAAATTTAACCATCTAACTAAGTTATGATCAGTCATGGGAGTTAAGGGATGATTTTCCATTCCAGATTCATTAAGAGGCGCTCCGTTAACAAACATATGTCCGTAGTACACAGTTCTTCCTGCGTCAGGAAAAGAAGGGCAGGCTATAGTAAAATTAGTATCTAACTCTTCCATGATGGCATCTGTTACGGGCCCTATGTTACCTTCTTTAGTAGAATCAAAAGTTGAACAATATTTAAAAATAAATTGCTTGCATCCAGCATCTCTAAGCCAATTTAGAGCTTTCAAGCTTTCTGTGATTGCTTCTTTTATAGGTATTGTCCTTGTTTTTAAAGCTATCACTGCTGCTTCTGTGTTTTGCAGTTTTGCTTCATTAGATGATAACTTTGGAACGCCAGCATACATTGAAACGTGCATTCCAGATTTTTTTAGATTATTCGCAATATCTGATGAACCTGTAAAATCATCACCTATAATTCCTAATATCATTATTTTAATTCACTTTTAAATAATTTGTTTTTGAAGTTGAGATACTATTTTTTCTAAAACCCACGGAGTAACTTCTTCGTTAAAAGATAGATAATGTTTGCTATTTAAATGAACTTTGAATGCGGCTTCATCTTTATATATTTCATATAAAAAGACTACATCTTCATTAACTGGGTCATGACATATATCGAATACAATGCAATCATTTTCTAAATTCAATGAATCTCTCGCTTGTTGTATCATCCTTTTTTTAAATTTTTTAGTGTCTTCTGGATTTGTTGTAAATTTAACAGTAATGACAAACATTTTAAATTCCTTACTTCTTTAATTAATTTTTTTTTGAATTGTGTCATCTTTTAAAAGTAAAAGGATAGCATTACTAATTTCTTGAGTTCCCATATCACCTCCAAATTCCATTGGTCGCAGTTGATTCCTCTCAAAGCCTGTGTCTATAGCAGTTTCTATTAATTCAGCACCTTTAGAAGCTAATGGGCAATTATGTTTTTCCCCTAAATAATTTAACATTAAAGCTGAACTTAGTATAGTTGCTAAAGGATTAGCCTTGTTTTGCCCCATTATATCGGGCGCGCTTCCGTGTGCTGGTTGAAATAATCCATGATTATCTCCTATTTCAGCACATGACGCCATGCCCATTCCCCCAACTAATCCGCCTCCTAAGTCTGATAAAATATCGCCAAACATATTTTCCATAACCAAAATATCATATTCCCATGGGTTTCTTATTAAGTTCAAAGCCATAGCGTCAACATAACAATGTTCAGATGTTATATCTAAGAAATTTTGCTTTCTTTCATCAAAGATTTTTCTAAAAAAGGCTTGTGAACGGAATACATTTGCTTTGTCTACACATGTTACTTTTCCCAATTTACCTTTATTTTTTCGTTGTCGAGCTAGATTAAAGGCAAAATCATGTAATTTTTCAGTTGTAGTTCTTGTAATTCGCATTATGTCTTGAACTTCTTCATTATTATCTACGGGACATCTGTTATGGACAGCAGCAGAGTAAAACAAACCTTCGGTTGACTCTCTTAATATAACTAAATCAATTTTGCTTGAAAGTTCGTTACTTAAACGGTTAGTTATATTTGGATATGCCTTTACTGGTCTTACACCGGCATATAGATTAAACACTTCTCTGAAACGAAGATGAGGACATATTTCCGTACCATCTGTATGTCTTATAGTAGGTAGACCAATTGCACCTAAAAAAATGCTGTCTGATTTATCAGCTTTTTCTTCACCTCCGGGTTCAACATCTTTACCTGTTAAAGCAAAATAGGTTGCTCCTGCGTTAATTAAATCCCAATTACACTTGTAACCACCAATGATATCAGAGGAAAGGTCAACTATAGAAGTTGCAGCATTTACTATATCTTTACCTATTCCGTCACCAGGCATTGTGGCAATAACAAAATCTTTTTGAGCCATAACGAATTTCCTTATAATGTTTAACTAAACTAGAATAATTCATGCTTTTGAACAATTATATCCAACATAAAACTCTAGTAAGATCAAAAAAACAAGATAAATATTTATAGGTATTTATAGTAATGTGGAAAGTGTGAATGAATAAAAATAGATCTTGGGAGATGTAATTTAAATTCATTCACATAATAATGATAATGATAATGATTATTAATGTAAAGTTTTATTTTTATTAAAATTATGATAAATTATATTTTCTTTTCTAAAAGTTTCAAAATTGTCTCTTTTACTAACTTCAAATAATAAGTTTTTCTTCATGAGAAGATTAGCTATATGTTCAATTTTATGATTAATTTCTTTATGATATTTAAAAACTTTATTCATATTTAAATAAACATCTGAATTTTTACTTTGAAAATATGATATTGCTAATAAAAGTTCTTGTTCTGTCTCTCCTAAATATTGAGAACAATGACACCTAATATCAATTGGTTTTAGAGACAATGTGCATATTTCTCTTAATAAATTATCTAGTGAGACAGATATTTCTTCAATAAACACTTGTGTCAAACCATAAATAAGAGGTGGTATGGGATCTTTAGCAGTCAAAATACATTTTTTCCATTCTCGGATAGACCAAATAATTATTCTTTCATTCGCTCCTAATTCAGTAACTAAATTTTGATTATAACTTAAATTTTTATTCATAAACTAAACTTCTCCTTTATTATTATTGATAACGATTATCATTATCATAGTCAAATTTAATTTATAATGATTTTGATTAATATTATCATTATCAATAAAAGTATTTAAAAACAATGACTTAGGTAAATTTTTATGATATGTTATTTAATTATTAACTAAAAAAGGTGATTTATTATGAAAGGTGATCAATTAGTTATTGAGCATTTAAATATTATTTTAAAAAATGAATTAACAGCCATTAATCAATATTTTCTTCATGCTAGAATTTTAAAGGATTGGGGATTTCTTGGTTTAGCTAAAAAAATTTATGATGAATCAATGGGTGAAATGAAACATGCGGATTGGATAATAGAGAGAGTTTTAACATTAGATGCGCTTCCAAATCTTCAAGATTTGGGTAATCTTAAAATAGGTGAAGATGTTCCTGAGATGTTTACTTCAGACTTAGGGTTAGAAACAACTAACCAAACTTGTTTAAAAAAAGCTATAAAGGTTTGTGAAGATAAATTCGATTATGTTACTAGAGATATTTTCTTAAAAATTCTAGATGATACTGAAGAACATATAGATTGGATAGAATCACAAATGCATGTAATTGATAAAGCAGGTATCAAAAATTATATTCAAGAGCATATTAGCGAGTAGTTTTATTTGCAATATTGAAACTATCAGTTAATACCGTTTTTATGTAAATAGCACAACTTCCACATTGTGGCTTTGCTCCGCAACATTTGTAAACTTTGGATACAGAATTAGCTCCTTCTACAATTGCAGAAGATATTGCTTTGTCTGAGATACAATTGCATGAACATATTATCAATTAAAAAAACCCTCTAAATTAACTCTAATTGTAATTGATAATGATTGTCAATATTGTTTTCATTACTAATTTGCAAAAATAATGTTATTTTTAAAATTAACCATATTCTCTATGTTCATTTTATAAGATGAGCACTTAATAAAATTTTTATAAACTGCTTGATTTAAGGAAAATATATGATAATGTCGTAACAGTTATGATAATCATTATCATTATGATAATAATTATCATTAATGTAAACTAATAACATCTATTACTTAAATCTTAAAAAGGAAATTTTGATGAACTATCTAATTAAACCAAAGGCTGGATTGATAAAAGTGTCAGTTGCAAGTTTATTTGCTTTCTCTCTTACTTTTGCAGCTCAATCAGTAATTGCAGCAGGCCATAAAAATGGATATGGACCATTCCCAGTAACTGTTAAGGGTTATAAAGGTTCAGCTGATAACTCAGTATCATATGGTGGTCAAATAGCTAGACAAGTGTTGCATAATAATTTGAAAAAATTAGCTTCAGGTGGAAATCCTAACGATCCAACCAATGCTCCAGAAAAAAGAATGCAAGCTCACTTTTCAGGTAAAGATGGTGATAGAAAAATAATGAGTCCTAAAAGTAAAGACAAATTCCCAATCAAACAAAAGATGGTTGACGAATTATCAAAAAAGAAAAATCTATCAGGTAAAACCTATAAAGGCGTAATGCCAGCATGGCCAGGAAATATGACTGGTGTGCAGGTAATAAATCACATGATTAAAAAAGCAGGAAAAACTTCCGGAGGTGTTGATAAAAGAAATGGATATAATTATCCTCAATTAATATCAAAATTTGCAATGGGTGCTGTTTTTTATAATCAAGCATGTGATAATTACTTAGATGAAAAGTTAAACGCTAATACTAAGCCAAATAATAAGCCTTATAAAAAAGGTGCGGCTTACACTGGAAAAGAACATGTCTGGGATGAAGCTTTTGGATATTGGGGAGCTGCTGCTCATACAATGTCTCTTTCAGCAAAGGATAGCTATAATGTTGCAAAAGGAAAAAGTTTAAAAGCAGCTGATCATAATAATGACGGTGTTGTTGATCTTAAGACTGAAATGACATTTGCTCACGCATATTATGCTTCAAGTTTTGATAAGGGTGGTAAGACAAATTATCTTAAAACAGTCACTGGTGCATTTATTGATGGAAGAAAACTGATTACTTCTGCAAATGGTAATAAATTAACTGAAAGCCAAATAATGCAGCTGAAATCATATGCTGGTGAAATCTGTGATAACTGGGAAGCTGTAATAGCAGAAGCTGTTTTCAAATATGCTGGATCCGTATACGGTGATATTGAAAAAATGGAAAAGGCAATGGCATCTGGATCTGGAATGGAAAAAGCACTTTCTAATTATATTAAACATTGGGGTGAACTAAAAGGTTTTGCTATGGCATTACAAGCTGGTAAAAATAATTTAGGACAAACTGCCACTAAATTAAATAGAATGATGGGCTTTGGTCCATTGATGCCTAATCTATCTCAAGTTGTAGGCGTTGACTCATCTGGTAACTTTATAAAAGATCAAGGATCTTCTATGGGTTACTATAAGCTTCACATGATTAAAATACAGAAGTTGATGGTTGAGACATTTGGAGTAAAAGCTAGAGCAAAGGATAAAATAAGTGGCTTGGCTGCTTTAAGTGAGTCTCTAGGTACAAAAAAATCAGCTGAAAACGACTAAAGCTTTAAATATACCGACTAGTGTTTAACTAGTCGGTATATATTTTAAAAATGGAAATTTTATACGAATATATAAACATTATTTATACCAACTTTTTTAACCCTCAAAAAAGAGTATTTATAGGATACCTGCTATCTGCTGTATCAATATCGCTGATATGGCTGATTTTTTTGAAAAAAAAGAAAACTATTGAAGCTTTAAAATATATTTTTAATAAAAAAATATTTTTATCAAAATCATCTTTTGCTGATTATACAATGTTTTTAATAAATACATTAATTATGATTTTTTTATCACCAATTTTAATATCACAGATAGCTATAGCAAATATTATTTTTGAATTATTACATCTTCAAAGCATGATTATACCTTTAGAGGTTAGTGTAAATTTAATATGGACATTACCAATATTATTTACGTTAACTTATTTTGTTTTTGATGATTTCACAAAGTACATAACACACGCGCTAATGCACAAAATCCCTGTTTTATGGGAGATACATAAAACACACCACTCAGCAAGAACTTTAACGCCAATAACTGTCTTCAGAACACATCCTATTGAGGGAGTTATATTTATTCTGAGGAGTTCCTTAACGCAAGGTATTATCATTGCAATATTTTATTTTATATATGGAGATAATATAAACTTAGTAACCATTGTAGGAGCAAATATTTTTTCATTCTGGTTTCATCTATTCGGTTCTAATTTAAGACATTCTCATATAAGAATAAATTATTGGCCTTGGTTAGAAAAAATATTAATTTCACCAGCTCAACATCAAATACACCATTCAACAAAAAAACTTCATTTTGATAAAAATTTTGGAGTAACGTTTGCTATATGGGACTTTTTCTTTGGATCATTATATTTATCTAATAAAGACGAACAAATTAATTTTGGAATATCAGATAAAATAAAATCTAATGAAAATAATATTTTATACCTATATATTAGTCCTTTTTTGGGTATGTATAAAATTATAACTAATTATTTCTTAATAAAATATCAAAGTAACAAATTAAAAAAAAATAATAATTAAAATATAAGGAATGTCATAATGAAAAACCTTAAGGTAATAATAATTACTATTATTTTAACACTTATTTCAAATAATTTTGTAAAAGCTGACTATTTAAATATTTATTCTCATAGACAACCTTATCTTTTAAAGCCATTTATAGATGACTATTCTAAGAAATCAGGAATAAAGCTTAACGTTGTTTACTCTTCAAAAGGCTTAGCGCAAAGATTATCAGCAGAAGGTAAAAATACAAAAGCAGACTTAGTTTTAACTGTTGATATTGGTAGATTACATAGATATCAAGATCTTGGATTACTTGCTTCAATTAAATCAGAAATCTTGCAAAAGAAAATACCTTCTTATTTAAGAAGTAAAGATAATACATGGTTTGGTTTATCAAAAAGGACAAGAGTAATAGCTGTATCCAAAAAAAGAGTGGAGCTGGGAGCTATTAATACATTTGAAGATTTAGCAAATCCCAAATGGAAAGGTAAAATATGCTCTAGGCCTGGAAGTCACGTTTATAATAGGGCTTTGATGGCATCTATGATTGCCGCTCATGGAGAAATAAAAGCAACTCAATGGGCGAAAGGTCTTGTAAGTAACCTTGCAAAAAGACCTCAAGGAAATGATAGATCTCAAGTAAAATCTATATTTTCTGGAGAGTGTGACATTGTTATTATAAATCATTATTACTTTGGTAAATTAACCTATTCTTCAGATAAAGAACATAGGATGTGGGCTGATTCTGCTAGAATAATTTTTCCTAATCAAGGTGAAAAAGAAAGAGGTGCCCATATAAATATTTCAGGAGGAGGGGTTGTTAAATATTCAAAAAATAAAGCTGAAGCTCAAAAATTCTTGGAATATTTAGTTGATACTCAAGCTCAAAAACTATATGGAGATGTCAACTTTGAATACCCTATTAATAATGAATCAAAATTACCTGAAAAACTAAAAGCTCTTGGAAATTTTAAGGAAGATAGTCTTTCTATTGAAGAAATAGCTAGATTAGCGCCTAAAGCGCAAGAAATAATTGATGCAGTATATTGGTAAATTAATTAAAAAATTGGAACCCAAAGTAGCCAATTGCAAGCCAAATCAAACCTTTAGCTAAGAAAAACAAAAAAACAAAAAAACCAGCTTTTTTAATTTTGTTTATAATGGTTAATTTAAACATTTTTTTAATTAAACTGTTTGGCCGCCGTTTATTTGAATTTCTGTTCCATTAACATAAGAAAATGACTCAGAACACATTGAGTAAATCACAGAAGCTACTTCTTCTGGAGTTCCAAATCTACCCATAGGTATCTTATGAGTTAGCAGCTTTCTACTATCTTCACTAACCATAGATGTTTCAATTTCACCTGGAGCAATGGCGTTAACTCTAATACCGTAATTAGCAAGATCAGATGCCATTTCTCTAGTTAAAGATTTTAAGGCAGCTTTTGATGTAGAATAAGCAGGTCCTGCAAATTGATGAACACTATCGCTCGCAACTGAAGTTACGTTAATAATCATTCCCTTACCTAAATTTAAATTTTTTAAAATAGATTTAGAAATAACTATTGGAGCAAAGAAATTAACATTAAAGACTTCTTTCCATAAGCTGATGGGAGTTTCTACAAATCCTAATCTATTGTTGTTATCACTTTTAGGTGAAATGGCAGCATTATTGATAAGGGCCTTTACTGGTCTGCCGTCAAGAAAATCAACTAGCTCTTTTAATGTTTTATCTAGTGAAGGTTCATCTTCTAAATCAACTTGAAAGTGATCTTGTTTATTAGCTGACCAAGGACATTTAGGAGCAATAGGGGTTCTAGAACATGTTATAACTCTCCATCCATCTTCCCAGAATAATTTGGAAGTTGCATGTCCAATGCCTCTACTACCTCCCGTTAATATTATGATTTTATCTTCCATAAATACCTAACTTTAAAATGATATTGATAATCATTCTTAATTATGTATGATTACTTATAGTTTTGCAAGAAAGTAAATTTAATTTTTAATTTTTTTTCCAAATAATTCAAGGCGGTGATCAACTAATTCATAGCCCATTTTGAGGGCTACCTGTCTTTTCATTTCTTCTAATTCTTCATTTTGAAATTCAATTATCTCTCCACTTTCAACATCAATCAAATGTTCATGATGTTCACCAGCTTCTTCGTATCTAGACCTGCCGTCACCAATGTCTAATCTCTCGATTATACCAGCTTCTTCAAAAAGTTTTATTGTTCTATAAACCGTAGCAATCGAAATAGATCTATCTTTTTCAACTGCACGTCTGTACATTTCGTCTACGTCAGGATGATCTTCAGAAGCTTCAATGACTTCTAAAATAATTTTTCTTGGTAGTGTCATTCTTAAGCCAACTTTTAAACATCTGTCATATAATTCGGCCATTAAATGCTCCTGTTCTAATATAGTTGAAAAGATCAATTTATTTGATAACTAATTTATACTAATTTAAAACTATAAACAAACTACAAATTTAAATTTTATTATTTTTGTTAATTATTTTGTTTAATACAATTATTGGTATGATGCCAACTAAGACTATAAATAATGCTGCTAAAGCACATTGTTCAAGCATTTCTTCTTTTGCATACTGATATACAAAAGTGGCTAATGTTTCAAAATTAAACGGTCTTAGAAGCAAAGTCATAGGTAATTCTTTTGTGATATCAACAAAAACCAACAATAAACCTGTAAGTATAGATGGTCTAATTATTGGAATAACTACCTTAAATATACTTTTTTCAAATTTATAACCTAGTACTCTACTTGCTTCAACGAGATTTGGAGGCATTCTTATAATACCAGAAGTCAGGGAACCAAAACCAATGGCATTAAATCTAGATATATAAGCAAAAATTAAAGCTGAATATGAGCCTATTAGTATAACACTTAAATTTATGTCAAAAAACATAAAAGCTGATTCAAATAAATTTTCGACGAAAGCAAGAAAAAAAGTAGTGCCCAAAGCTAAAATTATACCTGGAAATGCATAACCTATTCCAGCCGTTGTTGCAAAAAAAACAAATTTACTTTTTCCTTTGTACTTAACTGTAATAGATAAAATTAAAGAGATAAGAATAATTAATAAGCTAGCAACGGAAGCTATAAAAATTGTATTATATGATATTTTAATTAATTCATTAATGTCATTATTATGGAAATTGCTGACAGCTAAATTAATCAAGATTAATACAGGGATCATAAAACCAAAAACAATTGGTGTTAAAGTAATAAGCAGGAGTAAAAACTCCTTTTTGTTAGATATTTTTTCAAGTTTAAAATTATTTATTTTAGTGTCATTAAATCTTCTATTCTTTCTTGCAGTTAGTTCAATACCTAATACAACAACAATAAATATAAATGATATTAATGATAACTGAGCTGCAGCGCCCAAATTATTCATCCCAAGCCAAACATTAAAAATCCCAAGAGTAAAAGTTTCAATTGCAAAAAACTCTACAGTACCAAAATCTGAGATTGTTTCCATTAATACTAGTGATAAACCTGCAATTATAGCAGGTCTTGCCATTGGAATAGCAACAGAATAAAATTCTGACTTACCGAGTATCCTAGCTGTTTCAAATAAATTTTTAGGCGTAGATCTAAATGCAATCTTTGTTATGAAATATACATAGGGATAAAGAACAAATGACAACATTAATATAGCCCCTCCCATTGAACGTATTTCAGGAAAAAAGTAATCCTTAGATGATGTCCAATTAAATATTTCTCTAATTTCTGTTTGAAGAATGCCACCATACTCTAAAAAATCTGTGTAACAATATGCTACTAAATATGCTGGAATAGCAGCTGGTAATAAGAGAGCCCATTCAATTATACTTGATAGAAAAAACTTATATCTAGTAATAATCCATGCTGTTGTCACACCTATTAAAAGGGTAGTTAACCCTACACCAAGCATTAATATTAATGTGTTACTGACATAAATTTTGAGCTTAGTATTAATAAGATGTTCCCAAATGTCGGATGTGTTGACAATTGATGAGATTATTATAGCAATTATAGGTGATAAAAGTATTATTATTAATAATATTGAAAACTTTTGCCAAATATTCGAAAATATTTTATTAATGAGGGATATCAAATTGAAATTAACAAAATTTAATACGATTATTAATAATTTATTTTTCATATCTAAAGAAACTGCTTAGAGATTAAGTTTTATAGTATTACTTATAATCATAAATAAAGATTAAATGTTTATAATTAGTCTTAAATTATACCTAATTAAACTAAAATAAGGAAGTTATATTGTATAAAATAGCAGTGATTGCTGGGGATGGTATTGGTCCTGAAGTTATTAGAAGCGGTGTCAAAGTACTAAACGCTTTATCAAAAACTGAACCAAACCTTAAAATTGAGTTTAAAGAATTTGATTGGGGTGGAAATTATTATAGAGCAAATGGCGTAATGATGCCCGAGGATGGTGTTGAAAAACTAAAATCTTTTGATGCTATTTATTTTGGTTCTGCTGGTGACAGTAATATACCTGATCATATTACATTATGGGGGCTAAGATTAAAAATATGTCAAGGGTTAGATCAGTACGCGAATTTACGACCTGTAAGATTGTTGCCTGGAATAGTCTCGCCTTTAAAAGATGCAAAGGAAGAAGATATCAATTGGAGCTTTATTAGAGAAAATTCTGAAGGAGAATATTCAGGTATTGGTGGTAGAAGTCATATTGGATATAGTCATGATACCGCTATGGATATTTCTCTCTTCACAAGGAAAGGTGTTGAACGTGTTCAAAAATTCGCATTTGAAGTTGCAAGATCAAGGCCAAGAAAAATATTAACGTTAGTTACTAAGTCTAATGCTCAAAGGCATGGCATGGTAATGTGGGATGAAATTTTTTCTGAAATATCCCAAGATTATAGAGATGTAACAACGGACAAGATGCTTGTTGATGCGATGACTACCCGAATGGTTTTAGATCCAAAAAGTATAGATACTGTAGTAGCATCTAACCTTCATGCGGATATATTAACTGACTTAGCAGCTTCATTATCAGGTTCAATGGGAATTGCTCCTACTGGTAACTTAGATCCAGATAAGAGGCATCCATCTATGTTTGAACCTATTCACGGTTCAGCTTTTGACATTATGGGAAAAGGTATTGCTAATCCGATTGGCACTTACTGGTCCTCAGTTATGATGTTAGAAAATTTAGGGGAGTTTAATGCTGCTCAACGTTTGATGAATGCTATTGAAAAACTAACATTGGAAAAAAGAGTTTTATCTCACGATCTAGGAGGTAACAATAGTACAGAGGAAATAACTGCAGAAATGATAAATATTCTATCTAGAAAAAATGATTAACCTAATTTAATTTATAGGAAAAGTAATGAGTAAAAGCTATGTAACCCATCTTGAATGTTCCATAACAGGAAAAAAATATGAAGCAAATAAAATTCATGGTCTATCAGAGGCTGGAAGACCATTGCTGGTTAGATATGATTTACAAAAGCTTGGTAAAGAAGTTTCTAGAGAAGATATCACAAACTCAAAGGTAGATGGTCTTTGGAGATATTCATCCTTACTGCCTGTAGCTAATCCTAGCGATAGAATAACTCTAGGTGAAGTAGTTACACCTTTAATTAAATTAGTAAATTCAACAAGCTATGATAAAAAAAGTAAGGGTAATCTTTTAGTAAAAGATGAAGGCAGGCTGCCAACAGGATCTTTTAAAGCAAGAGGTTTATGTTTAGCAGTTTCAATGGCTAAACAATTTAATTTAAAACATCTCGCAATACCTACAAATGGAAATGCAGGAGCCGCGATGGCTGCTTATGCTACTCAAGCAGGTATTCGTTCAACAGTTTTTTGTCCTGATGATACACCAGATATAAATGTTAGAGAAATCCAATCATTGGGTGCACAAACGTATCTTGTAAATGGATTAATTAATGATTGTGGAAAAATTGTTGGTGAAGGCAAAGATAAAGTAGGTTGGTTTGATGTTTCTACATTAAAGGAGCCATACAGAATTGAAGGTAAAAAAACTATGGGACTTGAACTTGCTGAACAACTAGGTTGGGAGTTGCCTGATGTTATTTTTTATCCAACAGGAGGAGGAACAGGTTTAATAGGAATGTGGAAAGCGTTTGCTGAATTAAAAGAGCTTGGCTGGGTAAAAGGTAATCTTCCAAGGATGGTTGCAGTTCAAGCTGATGGCTGCGCTCCGATAGTCAAAGCATGGGAAAATGGAGAAGAACATGCTCCTTTATGGGATAATGCATATACTAAAGCTGCTGGAATAAGAGTGCCTGTGGCAGTTGGAGACTTCTTAATCATTAGAGCCATAAGAGAAAGTAATGGTTTTGCTTTGTCAGTTTCTGATGAGGATATAATGGAAGCTAGAGATAGAGTAGCGTCTGTTGATGGATGTTTCTTATGTCCGGAAGGTGCTGCAACTATGGCCGCATACGAAAAATCAATGTCTGACGGTTTAATTTCAATTAATGATAAAGTAATTCTTTTCAATTGTGCAACTGGCTTAAAATACCCTTTACCAGAAGTTTTGAATAAATTAGATAAAAACAAGACTATTAATTACAATCACTTTCTATAATAAATCATCTCTTATTTATAACAACGACCTTAAATAAAGCAGCGTAAACAACTGGTTCTAATTCCTTTGCAACAAGGTATTTGTTGAATTCATTTTTTATATTATTCAGTAATAATTTTTTACCTTTGCTGACTTGTAGATCTTTAACAGAAATTTTATTAATCTCTTTGTATACTATATTTCTAAAATCAGCATCATAATCTGTTAGATAGTCCGTTAAATCTTCTCCCTCATAAGATGCAAAAGATAAGTCAAAGCTTATAAAAAATTTCGTATCAGATATATTCGTCCAAAAACTTTTATTAGAATTATTTCCCATGCCACCAATATCTACATATGACAAAGATGGTTTAATTACTTTTCCATCAGGACCAATTTCTTGAATTTCTTTCTTTTCATCAGGTTCTAATCTTCCAAGTTTTATAGCTTCTTCTTTTGCAACTTTATATATGTCTATCTCTTCGACTATAGTTTTTTCATCTATAAATAATCCTTTAGTAAATATAAAAAAAAGAAAAGTCAGGATAGAAGAAACAAAAGCAATTATGTAAATTAAAAATTTTTTATATTTTGTAATCATATTTTTCTTCAGTCATAAATATTTATTCTTATAAGAAAAAATAAATAAAGTTTTATTTACCTAACGATTTATAAACGCTTAACTCTAACCAGTGCTTTTCTGCAAGAGAATTAGCGTCACCTATTCTCAAAGATAATCCTCTGATAATAGCAGATAAAACAGGATCAGCGGAATTCATTTTTTCTTTTATAGTTTTTTCATCAATTACTCTAATTAATGAATTAGTAACTGCAATAGCTGTTACAGTTCGCGGTGATTCTATAATATGACCAACTTCACCAAAAATTTCTCCAGTTTCTAATAATCCTAACTGTAAACCATGCTTAGATTCTATTTTTACTTTGCCGCTATGGATTAAAAAAATAAATTCTGCAGGGTCATTATGCGAGTATATAGTTTCTCCAGCTTTAAATGGTTTCATTTCTAAATTATTTTTTTTCATTTTTATAAACCTTTAGTTTATATAATAATTTATTCTTTTTAAGAATAATAGGTATTTTTTTATATTAGATCTTTTGGATTTTTTTTTTTAGGGTATAGTTATTTAACAATTTACGAAAGGAGGTGATCTGATGTCTATTATTTTTGATAAAAATTTTACCTGTGAGATTTTGACTTTATCAGAGGAGCCTTTGATAAATAACTCTCATTAAAGTTAAATTATTTTTATAAAAATAAAAAAGGGGGTTTATTTAAACCCTCTTTTTTTTAATATCATTTCTAATTATTTCTTTAAATACGTTTGTTAGTAAAGAATCTTTTTTTTTCTTATTTTTATTCCTTATCAGAATATCACCGTTATTGACTTTAATTGCTTTTTCATAATTTTCTGTATCACTAATAATCATATCTATTTTATTAAGTAAATCATTATTTTCATCCATTTTAGGATCCTTATTTTATATATTTTAATTAAACAATTAATTTTCAATGACGTATATATTGATATGGAAAATTTGAATAATATTATGTCTAATAACTACATCAATAAAAATGATGATGAAAATTTATATGTTAATAATATTATTGTTAAAAAAAATAATGATATTAAAATAAAGTCCCTTATATATGTTCCAACTGAAAACTGGATTATGCAATTAGGTGAGAGATTAATAAATTAATTAATTACTTTTCCAAAAGGTATAATATTTTTTTGATCTTCGTTTTTAGAATATATTTTATCTAATTCACCTTCTAAAACGTATTTTCTAACAAATTCTCCAAACTTTTGAAAATCATTTTGTGCATTAGTATTCGACTTTAATTCCCATGATTCATGTTTTCCATTATAAAAATGTCTAATGCTTGCTAAATCTCTTAAGGCTGGTCCAATTACAACATCGTGATTACTAAGACGTTCTGCCATTAATGAAAAATCCTTTTGACCAAATGGTATTTTATTTGGGCAAACAACAAGGTGAGGTAGAGATTTTGAATATCTAGCTTTAACTTTATCCATACTTCTTATGAAATTTTCAGTAGGTAGTAAGTCTGCATTACTTAATGTTGTTGGGATTAAAACACAATAGCTTTCTGCAACCAAATTCCACAGTCTCTGTGAACTGCCCGCTGGAGTGTCTATAATAACAACATGTCCTGGACGAAATTCATTTTGTTTAATAAATTGCTGAACTAAAGATATATTGGTATTCTCAAAGGCCGGTGTTATGGGAAGAAATTCTATATTTATTTCTGGATTGCTTATCGATAAAAACTCAGTTGTTGTCCTTTGTAAATCTGTGTCTATAACAGTTATATTCTGTGGTGGTATAAGTGAAGCTAGAGCTCTGGCTAACATAATTGATAAAGTGCTTTTACCAACACCACCTTTAACATTAGCTACAAATATAGATTTAGCTTCATTTGGTAAATTTTTACCTTCTTGTAATGCCATCTAGATGCTCCATGTTTAAAATTTTTTTAAATCTTTAATGATTTCAATAGCTTTGTCAAACATCTCTAATTCTTTAGAAACTTGAGATAGCTTTTTTTCAGAATTAGTTTTGCTTTCTAAAAAAAACATTTCGTAATTTTTTAAACTATTTTTTAAACTATTTTTTTCATTTTCCAAATTTTCTATTTTATCTACAATTAGTTTAACTTTATTGATATTAGATAAAAGGTCAGGATCCTCATTTATATCTTTTAAAGATTTAGGATTAGATAAAAGATTGATATCATTTTGTTCAACTGTTTTTTCTTGAGCGTTTGGTCTAATTTTTTCCCAATCACCATTTCTTTTAAGTATATTTATTTCATAATTTTCCATAAAATATATTTTATGTGAATAACTAGTGATTTGCTAGAGCAAAGTATGATTATTTTTTATTTTTTGTTAGCTATACAAGATATAGTGTTGTAGTTGACTTGAAATCAAATATATTGTTTTACTGATTTTCTCTTTTGCACTTAAATGACTTTAAACAGACACCTGAGGGTTGAAAAATAGTAACTTCTTTTCCTTTCATTTGTCTTTTATAAATACACTTATAACCATCTTTTTCACCATCTTTTACATTTTCCAAAGTTTGCTTGAGTAAACATTTTTCGTATTTAAAATATTCTTTAGACGCTGTTTTTGATGTGCCATAAATTTTACCAGCTGAAAAACTTATAGAAGAATTTAAAGATACTATTAAAATAATAGATAGAACAATTTTTAACTTAGATTTAATTTTCATTATAAAATATATCCTTGAATAATCTATTCATCTTTCCCTGGAAGATAAGCTTGACCTTGAACAGCTTTTGCACCCATCTCATCAAAAAAGTCTGCATTTTCTTTTATGAACATTTCAATTTTATCTTTGATTGTTTGTTCAGCTGTTTCAATTTTATTGGATTCTATATCAATTACACCATCAATTAACCAATGAACCTTATATTTCATAATAGTCTCCTTCAGTTTTTAATTTGTTTAAATAATTTACTTGATAATTTTTGGGCTTCTGTAAGATCTTTTTCATTTAAATCTTTTAAAATATTATCTCTTTTTTTCTTAGCACTTTTTATACCTTTTGCAACTGCTATGCTATACCAAGAATAAGCATTGATCATTTCTGGAGGATTTGATTTTTTTTCATAGAATTTAGCAATTTGTATTATTGCTCTTTTATCATTAATAAAAGCTCTTTTTTCTAAAAATTTTTCTATACCCTCGTTAATAGGTATTAATTGTTCTTCTGTTAAATAGCTTTTTATTTTTTTTAGTATCTGACTTGAGCCTTTTAATCCACCAAGTGATGATGTAGTGGCCCATTTATAAGATTTTTCAAAATTTTGTGGAATTATATCACCTGAGAATAATATTTTTGAATATAACAGTTGTGCTTTTATATTATTTTCTAAGGATAACTCTTCTAGCTTTTTAATTGTTTCAGTAAACTTTTTATCTTTTAAAAGCTGGTGAATATTTTTAATATCTATTTTTTCATTATTAGAGAACGCTTTATTAGGGTTTATAAAAGTGAAAATAAAAAAAGTAATAAACGTTAAAATAAATATTTTACTTTTATATATTATAAACACTTACCTACCTGCAACCATTACTAATTGAAGTTGAACAACTCTGACTTTAAAGTTACTATTATCCTTTTTTTCATAAACTATAATTTTAGGTCGATCTGAATTTGGTTTTTGGAATTCAAGAACCATATCCTCGGGTAAAAAAACACCATTTTCAGATAGTACAGAAGATGGATTTGATTTAAAGCTCTCTTTAAAGTTAACATCTATCCATATTCTTGCTAAAACTCTTCCTAGTATATCAGGTAAATACTTTTTAACATCTTCTCTATTCTCAAGATAAAGTTCTTTATCTACTAATTTTAAAGCATTATTTATTTCATTAGGATGAAATTTAATAGGTAAATTTGATTTTTCATTATCAAATTTTATTAATTCTGTACTTTTAGATAACGATTTCATTTTAATAACTATCCCCAAAATTTACAGTAATTTATAATACTTAATATATTACGATATTTTTACAAGTTTGTTTATAATATATAAAGTTCAAAATCAATGGCATAAAAATTGCTCTATAAACTATATTATAGGAGTTTATAAATGTTATCAATTTTAAAAAGTGCATTAAATGCTAATTCTCAAGAAATGGGAATTGTTTCAAATAATATAGCAAATGCAAATAGTACTGGCTTTAAAAAAAGCACTGCAAATTTTGAACATTTTTATTCAATTCATAATTCTTCAGATCCAGATAAGTTTTCTGGAATGGGAGTAATGCTTAATGATCCTCGTCAACAAATGAGCCAAGGAGCCTTTCAAGCTACAGGCGGAGCATTGGATCTAGCTGTTACTGGACAGGGTTTTTTTACTTTGGTACAAGGTAATCAGGTTGAAACACCTTTTTTTACCAGAGATGGATCATTCAACATAAAAGCTAATGGTGAAGTTGTAACGAATGACGGTTTAAGTGTTATGGGTTATCTGGGTGAAGATAAACAAGGTGCATTTCAAAACCTTGTTATTCCTACGCAAAAAGTTAATTTAGATAATACTACCTCAATAATCTCCAATATAAATGTTAACTCTAGAGGTAAAATCACCGCTACGTATGGTTTAGATAATGAAGTTATAATAGGGCATGTTGGTTTAGCTTCTTTTACAAATGATCCTGGATTAAGCCCTGTTGGTAATAATCGTTATCAACATAACAGTAAATCTGGTGCACCTGAATTTGGAATAGCAATGGATGGCGCATTTGGAAAGCTAGAAGCGGGATACTTAGAAAGGTCTAATGTAGACATAACTTCAGAAATGGTGAGTATGCTAAAAACTCAACAAGCATTTTCAGGAGTTTCTAGGTTGCTTCAAACTGAAGTTGACATAACTAAGAGACTTATTGATGGGTAATTTTGTATTAATATTAATTACTTTAAATTTATTTCATAAGATAGGTATGTAAAATTTGTAATCAATAATTTTAGTTACCATTTCTTTCTCCAAAAACAAAATTCCATTTTTATTAATGTTTAAAACTTCATTAATAATCAATTCGACCTTCGCTGGTCTTTCATTTTTGATAGAAAGTTGATTAGGAAGAATTTTAAAAAAATTATTTTTTACTCTAATAGAGCCAGACATAATAGCTTTTTGATACTGTATAGTAATTTTATTTTCTGTATTACTATCTTCATCAACGATCATTAAATTACATCTACCTCTAGCTATATTTAATAGGCTACAAGATAAATAGTAACAATAGATATCATAGTTACTATCATAATGTGAATCTACAGTTTTTATTAACATCTCTAATTTTTGCATTATCACCTAGAAGTTTTTTTGTAATTTTTCTCTAATGCGTTTAATAGCAGCTGTTTTAATTTGTGAAACTCTTCCTGTAGAAACACTCATAACTTCTGCGATTTCATAGATATTTAACTCTTCAACAAAATAAAGTTGTATAATTAGAGCCTCCTTGCCTTCCAACTGACCTAAAACACTTTTCAACTCATCTCTTAATTCCAAATCATTCATACTTTCTTCTGGGTTCATTCTTTTTTCAACAAACCATTGAGAATATTCATCATATGAATCGTCTAGACTTCTTATAATATTAGCCTCAAAAGCACTGGTCCAATCATCATATTTATCTGGTGATATACCAATCATATCGGCTATTTCGTTATTTAGCGGTTCACGTCCCAACTTATGCCTCAGTGTAGAAGATGCTTTTTCAGCAATTTTCTTCATTTTAATAGTTGATCTATCTAAATTAGAGTTTTTCCTTAAATAGTCTAAAATTTCACCTTTTATTCTAATTGTTGCATATGAAGTAAAAGCCGCATCTTTTTGAGGTATATAATTTTGTGCGGCTTTTATAAGACCTAACATACCTATTTGGATTAAATCTTCTATATCTATTACCGCACTTACCCTTCCATGAAGGTACCATGACAATTTTTTAACTAAATTAATATTATCTTTTACAAGCTCTTGAACATTTGGCTTTATTATTTCAGTATAATTATTCATTTTAAGACCTTTTTAGATATAACATCAAATATTAAAAAATTTAATGCCTTCATTTTTATTTGTATCCAGTGATGATAAATTATTAGCTAATATTTTAAATGATTTAGCCTCTTCATTATCGTGTTTTTTAGACATTAAAGGAGATCTTGTAAGTATTGAATTCTTAATTCTTTGAGAGGCAGGAATAGACCCCATAAATTTGAGATTTACATCTAAAAATTTTTGAGTGATTGATTGAAATTTTTCAAAATTAAGTTTGGCTTGTAAATTTGATGATACCATATTAACAATAATCCCAAAATTTTTCATTTTATAATCTAAAAATGCAGCCTTAATTAAACTATATGCATCTATAAAACTTGTAGGTTCGCCAGTTAAAACTATTAAAACTTTATTTGAAGAAGACATAAAAGACATTGAAGAAGCTTCAGCGCCAGCTCCTACGTCTATAAACATATAATCTGGTTTTTTAGATATATTCTCAAAACTTTGAATTATTTTATGTCTCTCTAAGTCACTTAAGTTTAATAAATTATTAATAGCGCTACCACCAGAAATAAACTTAAGTTTATCATCAGTAGTAGTTATTACTTTATCTAGGCTTAATTTTCCAGATACAAAATCATCAAGAGATACTTGAGGATTAATACCAAGCAGAATGTGAGAATTCGCCATGCCTAAATCAGCATCTAATAAAAGAGTATTTTTATTTTGAATGGCTAGACTAACAGCTAAATTAACAGCTATTGTTGTTTTGCCTACTCCACCTTTTCCTGAGGCTATTGCTATAGTTGTCGTCATTATAATTATATTCCAATACTTTTATATAGTCATGTCTTTCATATATTGTGCCAAAACTTCTTTTTTAGCAAAAGCTAAAGAACCAATTATTGACTTAGAACCAGACAAAATAGCTATCTTACAATTCAATTCACCTAAAATAGATAATTCTTCAGGCCCTATATAAGCCTCGTCAAGTTTAGTTAAGCCAATTACAGGTGCTGAATCTTTATAAAAATCAGTCTGAGCTTTAATTGAGTTCTTATTCTGTCCTGATTGAATAGCTAAAATATTAACAAATTTTTCATTTTTATATAGTTTTTTCAAATACTCTTGATAGCCAACTGTGTTTTTATTTTCTGGGGAAACATCAATAATTAATTTTCGTTCATCTTTATTAATATCTATAAAATCAACAAGATCAGTTAATGTTGAAATGGAGTTTACGTTGATATTAAGAAGCCTTCCAAAAGTAAGAAGTTCAGAGTGATTAGATGATTTAGGAGAAAAATCTACAATTGTTAGTTTTTCTCTATCTCTACCTACAAATTGATTATCTAAAATGTGTGAAGCAATTTTGGATGTCAAAGTTGTTTTACCTGACCCACTAGATCCATTAACAAAAATTATATTTGAAGTTAATATTTGTTTTTCACATGATAAAGTTAGTTTTTTGGCTAAGCAATGAAAAAAAACTTCTTCATGATCTATTTCTAATTCTTCATCTATTATATGTTTAAAATCGGAGATTATATTTTTTGTATACCCTTTTTTTAATAAATTAATAGTTACAGAGCTATTCTTACCTGAATTAAAATCATCCATATCAGAAATAATCATATTTTTTAAAAGATTTTCAATTTTAGTTGTGAAGCTATTAAAAGTGTTTATGTCTACGTATTGCTTCGATGATGTATCTAAATTAACTTTATTTTCTATTTCTTTATTAAATTTTGTTTCTACAACGGACTGTATTTTTTGATTTTTAATACTTTCCTCTAATGAATAGTTGGAAAATAAATGTTTAAAATTTGTATTTCTGTTCGATGTTTTTCTTTTAACCTTCGATGCTGCAATATCTTCTATATTATTAGAACCTATAATTTCAATCTTACCATTAATTTTTTTGGTATTTAAAATAACAGCTTCGTTACCAAGTACTTTTGAAATTTCATCCATTGCAGACAAACTATCTTCTGCAATTACTTTATGTTGTGTCATTTTAATCTCCAATATTTAATAATAGTATTACTTAATTTTTATTTTGATCTTCTGATCCTATGTTAGCTACCACTTCAATTTTTTTATTGTCTGGCAACTCTGTAAAAGACAGTACATCTAAATTTGGTATATGTTGGCGAAGCATATGAGATAGATCTTTTCTAATTACAGGAGCTGTAATCATTACTGCTTTCCTATTTTCATTTTGCATTTTTTCTGAAACTGTATTGATTGCAGTAACAATTTTTTGTATTAGACTAGCTTCAAGTATTAATCCATTCTCACCAGTTTGTTTTGCTACATTAACTATCATTTGTTCTAATTCTGCTGAGAAGGTTATTATAGGAAGTGGGCTGTTCAAAGGAGCTATTTGCTGTATCAATAGTCCTGAGATTGCAGGTCTAACTGCTTCTGCTATATCAACTGGTGAAATATTTTTATGATTTTGGCTAGCTAAGATTTCTAAAATTCTCTTTAAATCACTTATAGGCATTCTCTCTATTAACAATAATTTTAATACAGAAGTTATGATATTAAGCGGTATTAATTTTGGTACTGTTGAAGAAACTAATTGTGGAGATGTTTTTGATAAATTATCGAGTAAAGCTTGAACATCATCCTGCCCAAGTAATGAACTAGCCTGGTTTGATAGAATTTGGTTTAAATGTGTTGCTATTACTGCCTCTGGCTCTACTACCATATAGCCTAAGTTTTCTGCCCTAGCTTGTTGATGTCGTTCAATCCAAGTAGCTTCCATTCCAAAACTAGGGTCTTTTACATCTGTTCCTTCTATTTTTGTTTGAGCTGTATCTCCTGGGATTGCTAAGACTAATTGGGGAAATACTTTGTCTTCTGCAACTATTTCTTGACCAATTCTAATTCTGTAGTGATTTGCTTCTAAAGATAAATCATCTCTAATTCTAACTGGTGGAATTATGAAACCTAATTCTTTTGAAATTTGTTTTCTTACTCCAGTAATTCTTGCTATCAGAGGCCCTTCATTCTCATCATCAACCATTTGTATTAAACCATAACCTAATTGCATCGAAATTGCAGAGTTGTCTGCTATATCGGATAGGTTAATCTCGTTGTCATCTTTTTCAGATTTATCGCTAGATTTACTGGAATTACTATTTTCTAAAAGATTATCATTATCCTCAATATTATCTTCATCTTTTTGTTTAATTCTATACCAGATGAAAAAAGTTATACCTGATGCAAGCAAAAAAAGTAAATTTGGCATTCCAGGAATCATGCCAAGAAGAAGTAAAACACCTGCACTTGGCAACCATGCTTGTTTCATACCAATTTGTGATCCAATCTGTTGAGATAGATCTTGACTAGTTGATACCCTAGTTACGATTATTGCAGTGGCAATAGCTAATAATAATGATGGTATTTGAGCGACTAATCCATCACCAACTGACAAGATTATATAGTTTTCTGCGGCTACAGAAACTGGTAAATCATGTTGCGCTATACCTATAATTAATCCACCAATAATATTAATTAATAATATTAAAATTCCTGCAACTGCATCACCTTTAACAAATTTAGATGCACCATCCATTGAACCATAAAAATCAGCTTCTTTGGATATATCTTCTCGTCTTTCTTTTGCTTCTTCACTTGTAAGTAAGCCAGCATTAAGGTCAGCATCTATAGCCATTTGTTTTCCTGGCATTGCATCTAATGTAAATCTTGCAGATACTTCTGATACTCTTCCTGCACCTTTAGTTATTACAACAAGGTTAATAATAATAAGTATGGCAAACACAAAAATACCGACTACATAATTACCTGCAATAACAAATTCTCCAAATGACTGTATAACTTTTCCAGCTGCATCTGGGCCAGTATGACCAGCACTTAAGACAATCCTAGTTGATGCAACATTTAGGCCTAAACGCAAGATGGTAGCAAACAAAAGAACGGTTGGAAAACTTGAAAAATCTAATGGTCTAAAAGTATGTAAAGCAACCATAAGTATAAGTAATGATAAAAGAATATTAGTAGTAAAAAAAATGTCTAATAACACTGAAGGTAAAGGAATAACCATCATCACCATAAGCATTAAAATAGCAACTGGTAAGCCAAAAGGCTTTATTTTTTCATATATATAAAGATGTGGGCTCAGTGTATTTGTCAAATTCATGACATCTCCTAATAATTTTACTTTCAATAATGTTCAATAAAATCAATTCTTTAGTTTAAATTAGTTATATCAAATTATAATGAATTAAATAGAAGCAAAAATAATGCCAAAGTCATTTTGGTTATTTAAAGATTACAGAGAATAATTTATTTTTTTAGTAATTTTAGAACTTTATTAGGGTTTGGCATACTATCTGCATCAATCATTCATATTAATTAATCCAAATCCTAGGAGAGAACTATGTCGTCAAATAAATCCAAGAATATTTTAGTTACCCTTACACTAACTTCTTTGATATTAAGTACAGGTTGTCTTCAAAATATAAACAGTTTACCTTTTTCAACTTCCAACAATTACAATTCAAGTAAAAATACCGAGAGCGAAGGTATTGTTGCTTTAAAGGAAGTATTTGATAGTTCTGTTGAAAAAATTCCTACATTATCAGCCGTTGGTTATGCTGTAGTATCAAGTCAGCCCGGTAAGTCAAATGCACAAAAAAGACTTATGGCAATTAGATCTGCACGAATGGCTGCTATGAGAGAGCTTGCAGAACAAATACATGGTATACAAGTTGACTCTAATACGACAGTGATTGATTTGATGGTTCAAAATGATACTTTTCGAGCTGTAGTTAAAGGTTTGATAAGGGGAGCAAAAACAGTTCGAATAAATCCTACAGGTAATGACACATATGAAACTGTATTAGAAATTGATAGAGACATGATGATTATGATGTTAAGAAACGCCAGAAGGACATAAGAAATATACAATGCTTACTCCTGTTAAATTTTTGTCATTTAAACCTAAAGTTCTACTTTTCTTTATACTTGTTTTAACAGTAAGTGTGAATGCTTATGGAAAACAAAATGACAGTAAATTTAGAAAAGTTGAAGCAACTGGTAGAGCTATATTAATTGATGGTAATTTAGAAGTCTCAAGAAAAAGAGCAATTGAGGATGCCCTTTATATAGCAGCCCTCAAAGGTGGTGCAAAAGTAAGAGGGTTTTCAGCAATTGGAGCTGATACTATAATAAACGAACAGTCAGTTGTAAGAGCTGCTTCAAAGGTTATTGATTTTAAAATTATTAAAGAAACACAAGATAAGGAATTTATAAGTATTAAAATTTCTGCTATTGTAGGTAATAATTTACTATCTCAAAATTGTAAAATCAGACCAATTAATATTTCATTATTTAAAGGTCATATACAAGTCGATACAAATGTTCCTTCAAATTTAGCACGAAAAATGCCTATGTGGTTTGATAATTTTTATGAAATAATTACAAACTCACCAAATGTAGCAGCATTAGATTATAGAACAAAATCGATTGAGAGAGTTATTAAATCGCAGAAAAACGCAACTTTTAATTATACAGCACTTACAAATGGAATACCATATGTTCAAGCTGGTGATTATAGTTTAGTTCCTCATTTATCATTAACTAAAAATAATTCAGAAACTGGATTATATTCAAACTTTATCATAAAAACAACATTCAAAATTTATAAAGGATCAAGCTTTAAGCTTTTGCCATTAAAAAATTATAATTATTCTTTTAACTACAATGTAGATAGCAAATTCCAATTTTTGAGAAATGTTTCTACATTAGATACAATTGAAATTGACAAAAATCTAAAATTACATCTTGGGGATGTTGCTAAAAAGTTTTTTAAAGATTTATATTGTAGGCCTCTAGAAGGAAAGTTATCATTTATTAATTCAGAATTGAGTGTAGATTTAGGATATAAACAAGGCCTAAAAGAAAAACAGATTGGGATAGTAAGAGGGTTGAAAATCAAAAACTCTATGCTTAGCGATAGTTCTGTAATTTTACACGCTGAAAATATAAATGAGAATAAAAGTAAACTATTACCCCTTAACGATAATATAAAACTAGAGAGTTTGCATAACTTGACAATAGAGTTTGTGGAGTAAAATAATGAAAAAAATCAAATTATTAATATGTTTATTTACTATGATTTTAAGTTCTTATCCATCAATTTCAGAACCATTTGTCGTATTAGAATTTAGAGGGAATTCTCAAAATAATTATGAGAATTCAGATAATATGTTTTTCAAAGATAATAATTATAAAACTAAACATACGGTATTAAAAAATGAAACATTAAGTGATATTATGTTGAAATATTACGGTACAAAATCATTTAATAAAAATGTATTAAGTTTAGGTATTGTCCATTTTAATAAACATGCTTTTGTCAGAAGTAATCCAAATTTTCTGTTTTCAGGAAAAAAACTTTATCTTCCAAGCATTAATGAAATTAAAAATTTAATTATAAAAAACAATAAAATAAATAATAAATTTAACGATAAACAAGATAGTCTTTCGTCGCAAATTTATTTTTTTGGAGGCTAACAAATGGATAAAATCTTACTAAGATTTTTATTAAGTTCTATATTTTTTATAATTTGTTCTAGTAACTCAATGTCAATGACGGGAAAAGAAATTTCAGATCACTTATCGCAATGGTTAATAAATAAAGGGATTGAAGGTCAACCTATTTTTTCAAAACATAAAAAATTCAAAAATTGTAAAGGGAAGATAAAAGTTAATAAAATTTTCGAAGATTATAATACATTAAGAATTATTTGTCCTGATGCAGGAGGGTTTAACCTTGCAATTAGAGTTGTCTTAAAAGAAGCCTCTAATAAAGCCCAGAAGATTAATACTCCTAAAAAGGTATATAAAAAAAAGAAATATAAAATTAAATCTCAAACTAAAAAAATGTTTCAAGTAATATCGTTGAATAAAACTTTGGAAAAAAACTCTGTTTTAACCATAAATGATCTTGAAACTTTGTCGTTAAATAACTTAGGTAAATCTTCTTTTTTTAATGATAAAAATATGTTGATTGGAAGAAAAATTAAGAAAAATTTAAAAATGGGGCAAATATTGCATCCTAGACATGTATTTGAAAATTTTGAAATTGAAAGTGGTGATGCTTTGTCGATCGTTTCTTCAGTTGGAAAGGCTTACGTAATTGTAGGTGGAGAAGCACAAAATGCAGGAAATTTAGGTGATCTCATAAGAGTAAAGAATTTAAGAAGTGGGAAGATTGTTAAGGGATATATAAAAAAAAATAAAATAATTAGAGTTTTTCGCTAAAATAATAAAATTGTAAGTCGTATTAATATACGTGGAGATAAAAAATGGATAAAATAACAAATAATATTATAAATAGCATAACAACAAATGATGCTAAGAATTCTAAAAATTCTATAAGTGAGGTTACTAAAGAAGCAGTTAACGTAAAAGCTGAAGCACAGCCAGAACTAGTTGATATTAAAGATAGTAAAAAACTAGTATCTGATTTAGCTTCTTCTGCTCCTGTTGATAGTGACAAAGTAGCTAAGATTAAGGCAGCTATTTCTTCTGGAAATTATCCTTTAGATTTAGATAAAGTTTCAGACGCTTTAATGCAAGCTTATAGAGAAATGAAATCTTAAATTATTGAAGTTATGTTAATGATTGAAAAACTAAAAAATACATATTCAATTTTGAATAAATTAGATGAGTTGAACTCAAATAAATTTAGCTTTAATGATATTAGTAATTTAAATAGTATTTTAGAAACTGATATAAATGATTATATAAAAAATCAAGTTTCTAATGATGATTTAAACAATACTTCTGAAATTAACCAGTTAATCTTAGATATAGTATCAAAAATTGATAACCTTGAGTCAAAAATTTTACCAAAAGCTAACTTAATAAGTTCATTCTCAGATAGTAAAATTTAGCTTATTAAAATTTAGATAGTAATTTTTTTAAAAATGTTCAATATAATCAAATGTCTTTAGAAATATTTATATCTAATTTTGAAATTATTGTTTTCTTCTCAATCATATTGATTGTTGTAGGAATGATATCGTTGATATTTATATATAAAAACGATGCTTCAAATAATAAATTAACCATAAATAAATCTGTAAAAATATTAGATAACTCTAATAAAGATATAAAAGATTATCTCATTAGTATCGGTAATATTTTAGACCAACAAAAAAATGAAATTTCTAACTTAATAGATAGAATATCATCACTTGAAAGAGAAATTAGCCGTATAAATAATATTAAAGGAACAGAAGATACCTTAGGAATTGCTATAGAAATGGCTAGATCAGGTGAAACTAGAGAAAATATAAAAAGTAAAACAAATCTTAGAGACGATGAAATAGAGGCTGTATATACTTATTATAGAAAGTAGATATTAACTTTCTTCTTTTTCAGGTTCATTTTTTTCATTTCCTATCAATATTGCTTTCCCACTTTCAACAATCTTAATAGAATCTTCAACCGTTACATCTATTTGTATTCCTTCTGGAAATCTTACTCCATTTACTTCAGTAGTTTCCTTTATCTGAACCCTTACCCACTCTATTGGATTTTCTTTGATATCAGATTTTTCACTATTTAAGATATCTTTTATAATTAGATTATCGTTGTTTGCGCTTTTGTTTGAATTATTATCGTTAACTATAGCGTCATTTAAAATAGCTTGAACTCTTTTGTTTAATACACTTATTCTTGCAGCTAAAAGAGCTATTTTGTTCAATTCATCTGTTTCTAAAACACTTAATTCTTTTATTTTGATGGATAGCTCATCTAATGTTAGATAGTCAAATTTAACTAAAGTTCTATCTCTTAGTTCAATAATTTTCAAAGAAAAATTTTCCATATATACCAACATATAACCTATAAATATTTACGACAATAAAAAAAAAAATAAAGTTTTTTTTAAAATTTATTACTTAAATATTTTTCTTATAATTACATAATTAATTTTGGCACTGTAATTGCAAATATCCGTCGAGATAAACAATTATAAGAGTTTCTAGAATGAATTCGATTAAAGACCAATTATCTTTTTACGGTTCGGCTTTGCAATTAAGAGGTAAAAGAAATAATATTTTAGCCTCTAATATAGCAAATGCTGCTACGCCAAATTATAAAGCAAGAGATATAAGTTTTGAAGACGAGATCAATAAATTTTCTAAAAGTGGACCAATTAACACTACTCATAATAATCACATTATTAACAACTCTAATAAATCTATCAATGACGCTTATTATAGAGAACCATTAATAGCATCTCTTGACGGGAATACTGTTGAATTAGCTGTTGAACAAATGCAGTTTGCTGAAAATACAATGAGATATTCAACGACTGTTAATTTTCTTAATGGTAAAATTAATAAAATTATGACAGCAATCAGAGGCGAATAATGGATATTAAATCTGTATATGACATTGCAGGAAGGGCTATGGCAGCTCAATTAATTAGGCTGAATACTGTTGCCTCTAATCTTGCAAACGCAGGTTCAACTACTGGTGATCCGAAAACAACTTATAAACCATTAAAACCAATTTTTGAAACTCAATATAGTGATTTAGTAAAAAAAAATGGTGTTGCAACAGTAGATGCAGTCGAAGTTAAAGAAATTGGTAGAGAGCCAATTAAATCTTATATGCCATCTCATCCTGCAGCAGACAAAGCCGGTTATATCTACAAAGCTGCAGTAAATGTTGATGAAGAAATGGTTGATATGATGGAAGCTTCACGTCAATACCAAAATAATGTTGAAGTAATAACTACTTTGAGAGCTCTAACAATGCGAACTATAAATATAGGGAAATAAATAATGTCTGAAATAAATTCATCCAATCAATCTTTAACAAATATTTTAGATAAGTTAGGAATAAACTCTGCAAAAGAAAAGTTTGCTCCTAAAGAAACTAAAGATCAATTAGGTCAAGAAGATTTTTTAAAACTTATGACCACTCAACTTCAAAATCAAGATCCTTTTGCGCCAGTTGATAATGCTGATTTCATAGCGCAAATGGCGCAGTTTTCAACTGTCACAGGTATTACCTCAATGGATGAAACAATGAAGTCTGTAAGTGAACAACTTTCAGAAATGAGAATTGCATCAACTACTCAAATGATGGGACACTCAGTTTTAGTTCCAGGTAAATACGCAAGACCAGATAAAGAAGGCGTAGTTAGTGGAATAGTAGATCTTCCTGATACGGCTGCAAACTTAAATATAATTTTTGAAAATAGTGATGGTGAAGTTCTTCATCAAGATGCCCTTGGCTTACAAAAAGCAGGGTTAGTTGGTTTTGAATGGAAAGATCTCCCAGATGATATCAAATTGTCTAATAGTCCTGTTACCATAAGAGCCTTTACTGGGAATTCAGGAGATGCTAGCGAGCTTAAAACTCAGGTTTATGCAAATGTTTCAGGAACTTCAAAAACTGACACAGGGGTCATGTTAGAAGTTGAAGATTATGGATCAATTGATCCATCACAAGTAATAAGATTTAAAAATTAAGTAATAGAAATTAAATTTAGGAGAAACTAGAGATGTCATTTTATACCGCACTTACAGGACTAAACGGATCTCAGGCAGATATTTCAGCAACATCAAATAATATCGCTAACGTTGCAACAACGGGATATAAAAGAAGTAAAGCTGAATTTGGAGATATTTTTGCAACTTCTCCATTACAAAATAGTTCATCATCGATTGGTTCTGGAACAATCTTAAAAGGTATAAAACAACAATTCACTCAAGGAAACGTGACCTCATCTCTTAATGCGTTAGATATGGCTATATCAGGGCAGGGGTTTTTTGCATTGAAGCCTTCTTTAACAACTAACCAAACTGTTTATACTAGAAACGGTTCTTTTTCAGTGGATAATGATAGATACGTAGTAGATTCTGCGGGACAGTATGTTCTAGCTTTGCCAGTGTCTGATGATGGATCTGTTCAGGGAGGATTAATTACAGACGCCTCTCCATTAAAATTAGAACTAGAAGCAGGTGAAGCAAAAGCTACAGATAACCTTGCCCTTGCTGTAAACTTACCTTCATCTTCTACTGTGTTTGCATCTGCAGACGATTTTGACTCATCAAACCCTTCTACTTTTAACTCTTCAACATCTGTTACTATTTTTGATAGTCTTGGAAATCCAGTTATCGCAACGGCTTATTTTATTAAAACACAAGCTGCAGGTGGTGATGCCACAACTCACAATTATCAAACTAAATTTATTGTTGATGGAAGAGAAGTTGAGCCATCTTTGACTGAAGCTATTTCACCAACTGGTCAAACATTGGTTGTTGATAGATTTGGTCAAATGATACCGATGAATGAAAAGCCACAAATTATATCAGTTGCTCAAACACAACCTTTGTTTTTTTTAGATGATTTATCAAATAAAACAGTTTCAAAGGCAGCAACTGTAACTTCTACAGTTTTAGAGGATGCTGCATTTACCGATACTGCTCCTTCAATAACTGTGGTTACTGATCCTCTTCAGTATAATACTACATATGAAGCAAACCCAACCTTGAATAAATCTACTTACTGGGGCAAAGATTTTCTAACAGTTAGAGTTGACGATACAACTGGTAGTGCTGGTTTTAAAAGTATTGATATAAGGCCTGGATCTTATACAGCGGCATCTTTAGCCGCAGAAGTTCAGCGAGCAATAAACGATGGCCTTGGTGATGATTCTAAACTATCAATTGATCCAGTGACGGATGGAAGTTTTTCTATTCAATTTAACCAATTAGATAATAATGATGAAATACAAACTTTGACAGCTATTAAAGTTAACTTGATGGAAGATAGTTTTGTAACTGAAGATCTTTTTTCGACTACAAGTGGAATTGAAAATGTAGCTTCGCCAAACTTCACCAGAGAACAGTTTTTAGCTCATTCCCAATTAAAAATTAATGATGCCTTGAATAGAGCCGCTGTATCTGCAGACGGAGCCACAAACGGCTCTGCCACTTATGGTGTTAGTTCTTCTTTGTTTAATAGAGTCACAGGAAAAGCTCTTGCTGGAGCTCATCAAGAGACTGAAGTTTTGAGTTTTAATTATAAACAACCTACTACTGATTTAACAGATGAAAACAATGCCACAACAGAAGAGAAATTTCTGCTTCACAGTTATAATAATTCATCACCAATATTAAAAGTTTTTGATAATGCAATAGATGTAACTGCTGTTGCTGGTAACACTATGGTACAAGATGCAGCTGGGACATTGAAAGTTTATATTAATGACGCTTCTAATACTATTAGTTCAACTAGTTTTCCAACTGAAGTTTATCTAGCTGGTGAATTCTCTACAGCCACATCAACAGTTAATGACTTAAAGTATAATGGTGCTCAGTTTTCTGTTTCTAGTGCAGGAACAGACGCTAATGGAAATGAATATTTAAACTTAAAATCTGATTCAACTGCTGCTATTAATATTACTGATACAAAGATTAAGGTATTGCATACTACCTCTAAAGACGTCTCGGCTTATTTTGAGGGTGGAACTGATATTTTTACTAATCAAAACAATCACTTTGGAAGTAACAGGATAGTTTTAAAAGAACTTAATAAGCATTCGTATCTAAATAAAGATATGCAACAGCCTAATACTTTAATGAATGGGGCAATTGTAGCCGGGACTCCAGCAACAGGTGGAGATCTTACTGTTGATACTACTGCGGGCTTCCCAACTTCAGGTACTTTAATGTTGGGTACAGAACAAATTACATACACTGGGATAGGATCTTCAACTACTTTTACAGGTATTACTAGAGGTGCTAATTCAACAACAGCTGCATCTGCATTGGATGATGCGAGTGTTAAATTACTAGGTTTTAACGAGGGTATTATTAGTGGTTTTACAGATATTTTAAGAAATACAACTCTTACTTCAGTACCATCAACTAGATCGACTGCAGGCGGAACAGCTGATGCTAATGGTGCAACAGCCGCTGCTCCAATACCAGGACTTAATGTTATTTATGAAAAAACAGGAGCGGTTACTGCTAACGCAACTGCATTAGTAGTTGATGGTGGAACGCAAGGAATTAGAATTGGAGATAAAGTAGTTGGTAAAGGTATTACCAACGCAACATATGTTACTGCTGTTAATCATGATACATCCACAGTCACTCTTAGTGCTGCTGCGGGTTCAACATTATTAGCAACAACTGCTACTGCCGCAGGAGATAAAGTAACATTTTTATCAAGT
>CAZFKZ010000009.1:0-49290 GCA_964519035.1 uncultured Rhodobacterales bacterium
TTAAATTAATTAAAATTTTTGGTAGGGATACCCGGAATCGAACCGGGAAGCCTTGCGGCACTGGTTTTTGAGACCAGCGTGTTTACCTATTTCACCATATCCCCATAAATATAAACTTATAGTCCTTTTTAGAAGTATCATATATATATCAAGAATACTTAATTGGGAATTAAATATTCATTAGATTTAAGTTATAATACTTGAGACAGATCAGAGATAATTGTGAAAAAATACTTTCAATATAATAAGCTTAATCAACTGGTAGAATCAGCTAAAATTAATTCTTCAAAGCCTATTGCAGATAAGGTATTGGGCTTTATTGCTACAATTGAGTCTATTTTTTTTCCAATACCCGTTGACCCATTATTAGGCGCATTAACGCTTGCCGCGCCTCATAAAGCCATTAGGTTTGCTGTAATATGTACATTATTCTCAGTTTTAGGTGGATTGATTGGCTGGCTTCTTGGATACATAATAGGTCCATCTATAGAAAGTTTTTTAATAAGTATTCCTTGGTTTGCAGAAGAAAAATTTATTGCTGTTAAATCTGCCTATAAAGAAAATGGAATGTTGATAGTGTTTTTAGGTGCATTCACCCCACTTCCTTATAAAATCATTACGTTAACAAGTGGAATGAGCGAAGTTAATCTATTTGCTTTTTTGATGATGTCTTTATTTGGAAGAGGTATTCGTTTTTTTATAATTGCTATTTCAATTAAATTTTTTGGCCGCCCTGCCCTTACTTTTTTAAAAAATAACATTTTTCTATCCACGAGTGTTTTAGGAATAGCAATATTAGCAATTTGCTTTTATATTTTTTAATATGTTCAATAAACTAACTGATAATATATTAAATGCAGACAGTAATAAGAAAATCAACCTACTTTTGATTTTTTCTTTTTTGATTCCAATCGCTATGCTTCTTTCAGCATTTTACCTTCAGTATTTTGAAAATCTTCCACCTTGTGATTTATGTATTACACAAAGATGGTTTCATGTACTGATTATAATATATAGTCTCTTAGTATTTATGATTTTAAAAATAAGGTCTATTTCTTTTAATCTAATTATATTGGGTTTAGCAGTGGTTTGGCTCTTAAGTGGAATAGCAGGTATGTATCATTTTGGCATTGAAATAAAATTATGGTCAGGACCAGAAAAATGCTCATCTGGCATTGATTCTTCTAAGGATTTGTTTCAATATCTGATGAATAAATCACCTGTTAAATGTGATGAAGTCATGTTTAGAGTTTTAGGGTTGTCCCTTGCGGGATGGAATGCTGTAATTTCTATACTAATAAGTTTATTTATGACTGTTTTATTAATTAAAAAGGATCTTTTAAGAATATGAAAGAAAGTTTAAGCAAAGAAGATATCGATTCAATTTTAAGAGTTGATCATGCTGGGGAAACTGCCGCTGCTAAAATTTATGATGGGCAATTAGCCATTTTAAAACACACATCAGTAGGCCCTACTATTCAACACATGAAAGATCAAGAACAAGAGCATTTAGACACATTTAATAAACTGTTAGTTGAAAATGACACTAGACCCACAGCACTACTGCCACTTTGGAATGTAATGGGTTTTGGACTTGGAGTGGCTAGTGCTATGATGGGTAAGAAAGCCGCTATGGCATGTACAATTGCAGTAGAAGAAGTTATTGGGGAACATTATGCAAAACAAGCTGATGCTTTAGATGAAGATCGAGCAGAATTAAAAAAAACATTAATTAGATTTCGTGATGAAGAACTTGATCACCTTGAAACTGGTGTTGAGCATGATGGCAAAGAAGCTAACGGGTATGAATTAATGAAAGTAATAGTCCAACTTGGATGCAGAACAGCTATAAAAATATCAGAAAAAATTTAATGAATTTTATTTTTATTTAACTATTTTCTAGTTCGCTATCCCAATATAAAAAATCTCTCCATGATTCATGAAGGAAATTTGGTGGGAAGTATCTACCATTTTTCTTTAATAAATTAATATTTGGAGACATGGGTTTAATTAATGGAAACATATTAATTTCATTTGACCTTTTACTACCTTTTTTAAAATTACATGGGCTACAAGCTGTCACAACATTACTCCAATTGGTTCTACCACCATGAGATCTAGGAATGACATGATCAAAGGTTAAATCATGAGATTGTTTTTTTGCTCCGCAATATTGGCATGAAAATTTATCTCTTAAAAAAACATTGAACCTATTAAAAACAGGAGATTTTTGTGTTTTGACATATTGTTTCAAAGAAATAACACTAGGGATTTTCATAGAAAAACCCGGTGACCTTACAACATCTTCATATTCAGATACTATATTAACTCTATCCAAGAAAACTGCTTTTATTGTATCTTGCCAAGACCATAATGATAAAGGAAAATAACTTAATGGTTGATAATCAGCGTTCAAAACTAACGTTGGTGAAAAGGAGCAAAGTGACATATAAAATTCCAAAAAAAAATAAACTTAACTAACTATATAAATAAAAATTAAGTTTGAAATAAATTTCTATATTATTTTATTTTTTTTAAAAGCTCCATTCCAGCACTTATTCCCTCTGGATCTATACCATGCCCAAGTTCTGGTCTAGATAGAGTTTGGACATCAAATCCAATTTGACTTAAAAGACTTTTAGAATTGATTAAAGATTGATATGGAACCACTTCATCTTTTTCACCATGAACTAACAAAACTGGAGTATCTGAATGAATATGTTTTCCATTAATAATTTGATCATTGCAAGCATCTAAGTTTTCAATTTTTAAAGCACCAGAATAACCTATTATTCCACCAAATTTATATTTGTTAATTAACAAGCATTGTAAACTCATCATTGCACCTTGAGAGAAACCAATTAATATTGTTTCTTTAAAAGTTAAATTAAGTTTTTTTGCTTCTAACTCAAGTAACTCAATCAAATTTTTTGAAGCTTTTATTGCACCTGTTGGCACCTGTTCTATAGGAAACCATTCTCTTCCACTTGGAGACATTGAACATGGCTTAGGGGCATCCGGCGAAATAAAACTAGCATTTGGCATAGCCATAGAAAAAGGATTAGCCAAGTCGATTAAATCTTTTCCATCAGCACCGTAACCATGCAAAAATACAATTAATTGTGATGATTTACCACCCGCTGCAGGAGGTTGTCTATAAATTTTACCTTCTTTATCTGACAAAACAAATATCCCTTTAATATAATAATTTATTATCTAAACATTTAAGAATTAAATAATTGTTACTAAAACTCAAAAATAATATATCATACATTAGTTAAGTTAATTTTTTTTAAGTTATGTGTAATTGTTTTGAAAAAAATGTGCAATGGACAATAAAAATAAATTGATAGACCCTTTTGGAAGAGTCGTTGACTACTTAAGAGTTTCAGTCACTGATAGATGTGACTTTAGATGCACTTATTGTATGGCAGAAGATATGCAATTTTTGCCTAAAAAAGATATTTTAAGCCTTGAAGAAATTGAAGAGATTTGCAAAGTTTTTATGAAACTTGGAACTAAAAAGATACGCCTAACTGGAGGTGAACCTTTAGTTAGAAAAGGTATAATGCAAGTTATTAATAATTTAGGAAAAGAAGTTGGCAAAGGTTTAGATGAATTAACAATTACTACAAATGGCAGTCAATTAGAATCAAAAGCTGCTGAACTGTTCGATGCCGGTGTTAGAAGGATTAATGTTTCTCTTGATCACTTAGACCCTGGAAAATTTAAAGAAATAACTAGATGGGGAGACCTTGAAAAGGTTAAAGCAGGCTTAAAAGTTGCTAATGATGTAGGATTAAAGATTAAAATTAATACAGTAGCAATAAGTGGTTTCAATGATAACCACTTAGCAGATATCTTAAAGTGGTGTGGAGATGAAAATTTTGACATGACTATTATTGAAGTTATGCCAATGGGTGATATAGGAAGTGATAAAAGATATGGCCAATATCTTAAGCTATCTGAAGTAAGAAGTTCATTAGAAAAGCAATTTACTCTGACTGATCTTCCTGAAAGAACTAGCGGGCCAGCTCGATATGTTTCAGTAAAAGAAACTAATAATAAATTAGGTTTTATTACGCCTTTAACTCATAACTTTTGTGAAAGTTGTAATAGAGTAAGATTAACTTGTACTGGAATTCTGTATATGTGTCTTGGACAAGATGATAATGCAGATTTAAAAACTGTCCTAAGAGAAGAAGGAACTGAAGCATTAGAAAATGCTATTAGAAGTGCGATAGGAAGAAAACCAAAGGGTCACGATTTTGAAATATCTAGGCAATCTTCTAATGTGTCTGTAAAAAGACATATGTCACTTACAGGTGGTTAAAATTAAGTAGATTTAAGTTCTTTTGGCCTTATTAGCATAATACTAGTCAATAAAATAACTAATGGTATGATTGCGTAAATCATCATTGTTTCCCACCCAAGGTTACTATGTAAAGTGCCAGCAAGAAATGAGCCTAAAGCAACAAAAGTAAAAATTATGAAATCTGTTACGCCTTGAACTTTAGCTCTTTCTTCAGGAAAAGAAGATTTAGCAATAATGTCGCTTCCACCAACATATAAAAAGTTCCAACCCAATCCACATAGAAACAAGGCAACCCAAAAATGCTGAACAGACTGACCAATAACGCCAAAGAAAATTGATACTGCATATAGAAATACACCTATAAACATAACTTTACGATTACCAAGATATGTAATTATTGATCCTGTAAAGAAAGAAGGTGCGAACATTGCAATTACATGCCACTGAATTACAGTAGCGCTAGCGCTATTGCCTAATTTGCATATATTTACAATTTGTAAAGGGGTAGCTGTCATCATATAAGTCATCAAAGAATAACCTGTAGCGGCTGCTAAAATAGCTATAACAAGTGTTTTTTCTTTTATGATTATCCAAAGAGGCCTCACATTTAACGTTGTTTTTTTTGGCTTTTCAATATTTACAAAAAGAAGTAATATAAAGTTTAATATTTGAATACAACCAGCTAAAATATAAGTTCCTAAATAAATATATTTTGGAAAAAGATCAAAAGAATATCGTGAAATTTCAGGACCCAATACAGCAGCCACTACTCCACCAGCTAACACAAGTGATATAGCCTTACTTTTTAAATTGTTTGAAACATTGTCTGCTGCCGCGTATCTATAAAACTGCTGATTTGCTTGCGAAAAACCAATCAATATTGATCCTAATATAAAAAGTGAAAAGCTTTTTTCATAGATAGAGGAAGCAACGACTAAACACCCTATAAACGCAGATAAAGCTCCAATCAAAAACATAGGTCTACGACCTATTTTTCCCATCATTAAAGATACAGGTATCAACGATATTGCTACTGTTAAAAATTGAAGAGATAAAGGGATAGTGGCATAAGCGACATTTGAAGCAAGAAGGGCCCCAACTAATCCGGTGTTTATTATATTTATATTAGTTGATGTTACTGATAGACCTTGAGCTACAGAAAGAATCAATATATTTCGTTTTTGTAATTCCAACTACTTATTGTCTTTGTTTAAATATACTATTAACTTCACAATAAGGAATCCTTTAAAATGTAATGATGGAGATGGAATTGAAGATACAACCTGGCCCCGGAATTAGAAACCTTATTACAGATATAGCAGGAGTTCAAGTAGGTCATGCTCAAGATGAAAGTATTGGGACTGGAGTTACCGTTCTAACAGGTGTCAATCCTTTTTCAGCAGCCGTAGATGTAAGAGGTGGTGGCCCCGGAACAAGAGAAACAGATATGTTAAGCCTAGAAAATTCTGTCGGTCGCGCTGATGCAATTGTCCTTTCTGGTGGCTCTGCCTATGGACTTGACGCAAGTTCTGAAATACAAGATTTACTTCGGCAAGATGGTAAAGGTTATCAATTAGGAAAAGCAATAATACCCCTAGTCCCTTCTGCTGTAATATTTGACCTAAATATTCATGACAACCCTCATGTAAATTCAATTGGAAAACAATCTCCTTGGAGAAAATTAGCAAATAAAGCTTACGCTTCACTAAGTTCTGATTTCAAATTAGGTTCATATGGAGCCGGATGTGGAGCAACAACTGCTACAGTAAAAGGTGGGCAAGGTTCATCTTCATGGAAACAAAAATATTCAAATAATGAAGTGTATTCTGTTGGAGCTCTAATTATAAATAACTCTGTTGGCAACCCTTTATTAAACAAAGGCCCTCTTTTTTTATCTAACTATTTAGAGGTTGAAAAAGAATTTGGAGGAATTGAATTATACAATGAAATTTATGATGGGATTTTAAGAGCAAAAAGGTTACCTGAGACACTCGGATTATCAAATACTTTTCATAATCATGATCATTCCAACCATGAAAATAATTCAGCTCTTCCAAGTAACACTGTTATAGGTGTCATAGCTACAGATGCTCCACTTAGTAGAAATAATTTAAAAAGATTAGCTATTATGGCGCATGATGGCATTGCAAGGTCTGTAAGCCCATCACATACACCTATGGATGGAGACACTATTTTTGCTATTTCGACTAATCAGGATAAATCTTTTAAACAACTTGATAATGTGGATATTTTAACATTAGGTTCGAGAGGTAGCGATTGTGTTGCAAGGGCTTGCAACAGAGCAGTCTATGAAGCTCATTCAATTGGTAAATCAAAACCGTCTTGGAAAAGTTTGTTTCAAGAAAATTAATTTTTTAAGTATCAGTCAACTTTCATTTGTAAAGCTTCAGCTTTTCTTTTTAAATGCCAATAAAATATTGGGGAAAATATTAAACTAATTAAATAAATAGCAACCATTATCGTAAAACCTCTAATAGGGTGGCTGATAATAGCATTACTTAAAAGAGCTAGTATTACTAACATCGGAATTACTAATGATTTTGGTATCTGAAAAACTTTTCCTGAAAAGGTGGGAAGATTACTCACCATTCCAATTGAAATAAGAACTGTCCAAAAACCTATTATTTCAAGAGACTTGAAATCTATACTTCCTAGGACATTTTCTAATGCAATTGGAAAAAGTAGTAAGAATGCACCTGCAGGTGTTGGAATACCATTAAAATAATTTTTGGCATAAGCAGGCCGTTCAGATAATTCAGAATTAAACCTAGCTAGCCTTAAAGCTGCACATATTACATATAAAACAATCACTATCCAAAATAGATTGTTTTGTACTTTGTCCATCCACAAATAAATAGCAAAAGCTGGTACAGCTCCAAAAACTACAAAATCAGACAAAGAATCAAGATGCATTCCAAATTCGCTGGTTGATTTTAGTAATCTTGCAACTCTGCCATCTAACATATCAAAAACAGAGGCAATGATAATCATGATAATTACATTATCCCAATTACTAAATAGAGCTTGATACATAGCCTGCAGACCAAAAATTAGAGCACAAACAGTTAAAAAATTTGGAAGCATCCAAACAACAGAGAACCTTCTTGGCCTTGTTTGAAAAGTTTTTTTAGCAAATTTAATACCTCTATTAGCCATTATTATTGACCCTTGACAGACTTATTGCTTTTTGTAAAATCACCTATTATAGTTTCACCTGATATTGTTTTCTGTCCTACCAATACTAATGTAGATACTTCTTTTGGAAAATAGATATCTACCCTACTTCCAAATCTTATCAAACCAAAAACTTCTCCAGCTTTTAGTAAAGAACCTTTATCAACATCACATATTATTCTTCGTGCAACTAGGCCAGCAATTTGAACAAAAGCAATTTTTTTGCCATTTTCAGTATCCATTCCTAATATCAATCTTTCATTGTGCATTGATGCTTTATCAAGGCTGGCATTGAAAAATAATCCAGGTATATAATTTTTAAATGTTATTTTTCCTAACATTGGAGATCTATTTACATGAACATCAAATACGTTCATAAATATACAAACCCTTTGCCATTCTCCACTAGGCAAACCTATTTCATCATTTGGAGTTACATCAGAAATTTCTATAATTTTTCCGTCTGCAGGTGCAATTATCAAGTTATTTTTATTTACTCCTGATAGGGTTGGCGTCACACGGTTTGGATTCCTAAAAAAATATATGCACCAAACTGTTAAAATCAAACCTAAAAAATATAACGGGGTCCATAACCAACCAATAAAAATTGTCAATATTGCAAAAATAGCAATAAATGGTGTTCCTGCAGGATGAATTGGAACAAATACAGAACTTTTTATAGAATCAAAGATTGTCATTTTACTTTCCTATTAACATTCAATTTTAAAAGCCAATGCAGTTTTATAGTTATAATTAGGCTTTTAATTTAATATAATTGCACTTATTAACACAATATTGTATTTATTACACTATTAGTTGGAGTAAATTGTGAATAAAATAAAAGAAAAAAAGTTAAATTCTATTAAATTACAGATTGATGAAATTTCTCATTTTGCTAAATCCACGATGGATATGGAATCAAAAAAAACTTCAACCGATGATTTTATTACTTTAAAAAAGGATAGAGACGACACAATAACATTAACGAATATTATTGATTCAGATTTAAAAAATAAAATAAGTCCAGATAACTTTAATAATATTAAAAATGAGTTAGTTGAAATTCAGAAAGTTTTGAATAATCATAAGATTATTTTAGATTCTATTTTAGCAAAGTTATCATAATTAGTTTTTGTTTAATTCAAATTAATCTAATTTTAAGTTTGAATGTTACATTTCGTGAATGTAATTTATAAATTTCTAATAAAAAACTGTATCTTTTTTTGTTCTGTGTTGTATATTAATTGCTAGTTATAAGATTGTGGAGGTTTGCATGCTTTTTTTCCCAAACGTTGTCTGGCGTTTAACTTTATGCGTTAGCATTAGTTTGTTTTCATTTAGTTTTAACTCTGCATTTGCAGGTGGAGATCCATCAGTAAAAGACACGAAGGTAATTGAAAAGAAATCAAATATTACGCAACATAAACATAATAAGAAAACTATTAATAAAGTTAATAATAGTTCTGATAAAACAAAATCTTCTGAAAATAAGTTAAAAGAAAAAGATATTAAAGATAATCAAGTTGAAACATCAGGATTTGCCGCTATCGAAGATGTTCCCTTAATTATAGATTTATCTTCTGTTACAGATTCTGATGGAATGGGAACAGTTAGCGTTCAATGGCAAATATCACCTGATAACAAAAAATGGACTAATATAAGTGGGGCAACTAACCAATCATTTACACCCAGAGAAATACATGTAGGCAATAGATTGAGAGTTGTAATTTCTTATGTTGATGGTCAAGGTAATCTAGAACCATTGACAAGCCCTCCATCTACAGCCGTTAAGAATGTAAACGATAAGCCAACAGGTTCAGCAAGATTGATCGGATCTTCAATTGAAGATAGTGCTCTTGTGGTTGATACTTCTAGTATAGCTGATGAAGATGGAATAGGAGGCTTTGATATTACATGGCAAAGGTCTTCATCTAAATCTTCATGGGAAGCTTATCCTACTGACCAAAATGAAGTTCTTAGATTAGGTCAAGCACAAGTTAGTTATTCATATAGAGCTGTAGTGTCTTATGTTGATTCTCACGGAACTAGAGAAGTTCTATACACCAGTCCATCTGAAACAATAGACAATTTGGATGATCCAGTTCAAGGAGAAGTAACTATTATTGGCGAACCTAAAGAAGGTGTGACATTAAGAGCTTTATCTAATTCTCTATCAGATGAAGACGGAATCGCTTCAATATCGATAAGCTGGGAGACATCAAAGGATGGAAGAAATTGGATGGTTCTTAGTAGTTTGAGTGGTCCAGTACTCTCATTGGGACAAACACTTGTAGGATCTCAGATTAGAGCCAGAGTTGCAGTCGTAGATAATTTTGGGATTGAAACTAATTTATATAGTCAAGCAACAAGAACAGTAGAAAATGTTAATAACAAACCTTCTGGCAGAATAGTTATAAGAAGAGTTGGTCAATAGTTCTAAATTTTATAATAGATATTTAGAACATAATTAGGCAGATTAAATATTTAAACAGTCATTTTTTTTGAAGTATTTTTTAATTTATGGAGTTTCATGTATGAAAAAAAATTATGGTAAAGTTAACAATCTATCTAACATTATACCATTTTCTAAATACTCTAAAAAAGATAGTCAAAACGTTACATCAACGATTGCAGCCATTATAGCTATAAAAATCGATCACCCAAGTGATATATCTCCTGAAGATTATTTTATTAATCAATTAGAAAGTTATGATAATATTGACATACTTGCTTTTGAAGATGCGTTAGAAAATGAACATATTGGTATAAGTTCTATTGAAGCGCAAAACGAAGCCATCAATGATGCCTAAATAACAATCTGGGTTATTTTATAATAGTTTTTATAAATAACAGAGATAATTTTTAAATATAAAAAATAATATAAGACTGTTATTTTATTAATTTGGAAACATTTTTTTATTACGATTTACAAAGATATATTCAAATTAGAATATAGTATTAATTACTCTTATTTTAACATTTGAGAGTAAAGCTATGTAAATTTGATTTACAATTTTTATGACTTTTTAGCTAATTTCCAGATCTGAGGCAATAACAACGAAGCTAATATTAGTTTGTATAAATCACCTACAATAAAAGGCTCCATACCTTTAATAATAGCGTAGTCAAAGCCTTTAATAATACTTAGTTGCAGTATTCCACAAAAATAAATTACAATTAAACCTAGTATCATTGCACTAACTGACTTAAATATTTCTTTTCCCCATCCTCTATCAGCTAACTCACCTACGATAACTCCAGCTATTAAAAAACCTATTAAAAACCCACCTGTTGGTCCCATTAAATATGGCATTCCACCACCATAAGCAAACACTGGAAGGCCAATCATTCCTTGAAATAGATAAAGTCCTATAGAAGCAAAACCAATATTTCTTCCACATAACATTGCTATCATTAAAACTGCTAGTGGTTGTAATGTCATTGGTACTGGATATAAATCAATTTTAATTTTGGCCGAAACAATTAACAAAAGACTACAAGTCACCGCCGTAAAGATCTTAGTTAATAATGAAAAATTATTATTACTTCTTCCTTGGAGTACGAAACTCTCAATCCAGGTTGAATTTAACACTTTATTATTAAACATTAGACAATCCTTAAATATTAGACTTTAAATTTATTTTTTTAAAATTTACATCAACGTACATTTCACCTTATATTAACATAAAAAAACATATTGGAAAATATAATTTTAGGTTAATATGAATGAATTGGATGACATCTTCACTCCATTATCTGAATGGTTAAAGGCAAGAAGAAAAGTTGCTCTTGCTACTGTTATTTCCACATGGGGAAGCGCTCCTAGACCAGTAGGTGGACAAATGGCAATAGATATAAATGGTGAGATAATTGGATCTGTCTCTGGAGGTTGTGTAGAGGGAGCAGTCATTGCTGAAGCTATTAAATCTATAAAAGACAGAAAAACAAGAGTTAAAGATTATGGTATATCTAATAATATGGCATGGGAGGTTGGCTTAGCTTGTGGAGGTGAGCTTAAAATATTAATACAACCTCTAGAAATGGAAGATGATATCATTCTAAATATAGTTGAGTTAATAAATAATAGAAAAATTATTAAAATAGAAATTAATTGTAGCTCTGGGCAAAGAATTATTAAAAACTCACTAACTGAAAATATTAGTATTTATCAAAGGACTACAAATAAATTTATTCATATAATTTTACCTAAACCTAGATTATTTATTATTGGAGCAGTTCATATAGCACAAGCCCTAGTTTCAATCGCAAAAATTGCAAATTATGAAATTACTTTAATTGACCCTCGAGAACATTTTGCAACAAAAAAAAGGTTTCCAAATTGTACAATTATTAATGAATGGCCTGATACTGCATTGGCTAACCTAACTTTAGACAATGCAAGTCATATAATTACTCTTACTCATGACCCAAAAATTGATGATCCCGCTTTAATAACAGCACTTAAAAATGATACTGGTTATATAGGTTCATTAGGTAGTAAGAAAACACATAACTTAAGATGTGAACGGTTAAGATTGCTTGGCTTTAATAAATCGGACTTGTCTAAAATTCATGGACCTATTGGACTTGATATTAAAGCAAAAACTCCAGCTGAAATTGCAATATCAATTCTTGCAGAAATAACAAATTTTAGGCGCTTATAGTTAAATGAAACTAAATAAATCTATAAAAAAAATAGTTCTTGCTGCCGGATTAAGTAATCGTTTTGGACCAGAAAACAAATTACTCTCAATTATAAATGATAAAGCTTTAATAAGCCATACAATAGATATATTGATAAAAACTTTCATTATTGACGATATAATTATTGTATTAGGTCATGATTATCAAACGGTATTAAAATTAATTAATAACTCTGAAATTAGATATATTAAAAATAAATATTTTAAGAATGGGATTGGAACATCAATATCTGCTGGAATGAGTCAAATTGATTCAAATACTGTTGGGGTAATGATAATACCAGGAGATATGCCTTTTTTACAAAAATACGATTTAGCTAAACTTCAAAACAAATTTATTGAACTAAATTATTCAAAGGTGGTATGTCCTCAATATAATTCTATAATAGGAAATCCTATTATTCTTCCAAAAAGTTACTTTGAAACTCTAAAAAACCTAAATAATGATTTTGGTGCAAAGAAGTTTTTAAAACAAGAAGACATAGTTTTTGTTGAAACTAGTAATGCAACAACTTTTGATATTGATACTATGTGTGATTTAAAGAAAGCTAAATTACATAAAATATAATTGTATTATCAAGAAGCTGCTCTAGCTGCCTTTTTTCTTTCATGTTCTTTTAAATATCTTTTTCTAATTCTAAGGCTCTCAGGAGTAACTTCTACCAATTCATCATTATTTATAAATTCTAAGGCAAACTCTAAAGTTACATTGATTGGAGTAGTTAGTGTAACAGCTTCATCTGTTCCAGACGCTCGAACATTTGTAAGTTGTTTACCTTTAAGAGGATTAACCACTAAATCATTATTTCGACTATGTATACCTATGATCATACCTTCATAAACATCAATGCCAGTTTCAACAATCATTTTACCTCTATCTTGTAAGTTAAATAAAGCATATGGAAGAACTTTACCCTGACCTATAGAGATGAGTGCACCGTTTCTTCTACCAGTTTGCAGCCCTTGAATGATAGGACCATATTTATCAAAAGTATGATAAAGAAGACCAGAACCTGAAGTTAAAGTCAAAAATTCTGCTCTGAAGCCTATTAATCCTCTACTAGGCATATTGTAATCTAAACGAACTCTTCCTTTACTATCAGGAACCATATCAACAAGTTGAGCTTTTCTTTCTCCCATTTTTTCCATAATTTTACCTTGATGAATTTCTTCTAAATCAATAGTAACGTTTTCATACGGTTCTTGTTTTATACCATCTATATTTTTAGTAATTACTTCTGGAGAAGAAACACCCATTTCAAATCCTTCTCTTCGCATATTCTCTATTAATATAGATAGATGAAGTTCGCCTCTCCCAGATATCCTAAATTTATCTGGATTATCTGTATCTTCTACTCTAAGTGCAACATTAGTTTTGAGCTCTTGTTGCAACCGATCCCTAATAGATCTACTTGTAACTAGTTTACCCTCTTGTCCAGCAAAAGGACTATCATTCACCTGTATCACCATACTTATCGTTGGCTCATCCACTGATAATTTTTCAAGAACTTCTAATTTACCTAATTCACAAATAGTATCTGATATTTTAAGCTCTCCTAAACCACTTATAGCAACAATATCTCCTGCGCTAGCTTCATCAACTTCTTGTTTATCAAGGCCATGAAAATTCATTATCTGTAAAACTTTACCTTGTCTTACAGTTCCATCAACACTTCCTATACTAACTTGTTGACCTTTCTTAACTTGTCCTCTTCTTATTCTTCCGGTACCAATTAAGCCTACATAACTAGAATAACTCAAGGCAGAGATTTGAATTTGAAGGTCGCCTTCCGGGTTAACATCAGGAGAAGCAACGTTATTTATAATTGTTTGAAAAATAGTATCCATATTGTCTGTTTTTTTAGTCATATCTTCAGTTGCCCACCCTTGTATAGCTGAAGCGTAAACTACTGGGAAATCCAATTGATTTTCATCTGCACCTAACCTATCAAAAAGATCAAATGTTTGGTCTAAAACCCAATCTGGCCTTGCCCCATCTCGGTCAACTTTATTGATAACTACAATAGGTCGCAAGCCAGCCTGAAGAGCTTTTTTTGTTACAAAACCTGTCTGTGGCATTGGCCCATCAACCGCATCCACTAATAGTAATACAGAATCGACCATAGATAAAACTCTTTCAACTTCTCCACCAAAATCAGCGTGACCAGGAGTGTCTACGATATTAATTCTAAATTCTTTCCATTTTAGTCCAGTATTTTTTGATAAAATAGTAATGCCACGTTCTTTTTCTAGATCGTTTGAGTCCATTACTCTTTCAACTGTCTGCGAATGAGCAGCAAAAGTCCCAGATTGTTGAAGTAATGTATCAACAAGAGTTGTCTTACCATGATCAACGTGAGCAACTATTGCTATATTTCTAATTAATTTGATCTTATCATCTAAACTTAGGTTATTACTCATTATAAACTCTATTATTGTAGAAAGTTACTTGTATACAAAAAAGCCTATATAGCTCTTTATTAATAGTTTTGTCACGTAATAAAAATATTCTAGAGTTTTAATATCAATTATCAGGCAAATATATCATCCTCGTTTTTAAGAGTATCTATTTTTTCAATTTTTAAAGCTAAGGCCAAAAGTGGAGGCACCATTAATAATGTTAATAATGCTGAAGTGGCTAACCCTCCAAAAACAACGGTACCAATTCCTCTATAGAGTTCTGACCCTGAGCCAGGAAAAAGTACTAGAGGTATCAAACCGAACAAACTTGTTAAAGTTGACATAAAGATTGGCCTAATTCTATTTCTTGTAGATTCTACAATTGCTTCAGATATTTTCATTGCCTCAAACCTCATATGCCATAAAGCTTGTTCAACCATTAAAATAGAATTATTTACAACAATGCCCGCTAAAATTATAAAGCCTAACATTGTTAACATGTCGAGTGGCTGAGGTGAAAATTTATTTAAAACAACTAAACCTAAGACACCTCCTGCACCAGCTACGGGCACCGTAATCATAATTACCAATGGTAGAATAAAAGATTTCATTAAAACAGTTAGCAATAAAAAAATAACAAATAATGCTATAAGCACGTTTTGTTTCATGGATATCCAAGTTCTTTCTAGTTCACTTGCTGCACCAGACAAATTAATAGAAGTTCCAATAGGTAGATTTTTTTCAATTGGTTTAATTACTAGTTTTTGAAGTTTTAATACGGCGTCTTCTAGGGAAATACTTTCATGAGGTCTAAGTTGCAAAGTTAAGACCCTTCTTCCAGATAATCTTTTTATCTGTTCAGGCATTCCTAAAATTTTTATATCTGCAACTTGAGATAATCTTAATAGTTCTCCTGTCTTTGTTATGATAGGCAAATCTTTTAGATCATCAATTTTATTTAAATTAGCTTTATTAGAAGTTAATACCAATTCAATCAACCTACCTTCAAAAGGAATTTCAATAACTCTTATGCCATCATTATAGACATCTAAGGATTGAGCGAATTCTCTAGCAGTAATTCCTACAATTGCGAGCTTCTCAGGGATTGGTTCAACTAAAATTTGAGGAGAGCCAGATCCCATTTGAGGAACCGAACGAATTTGATGACCTTCTTTTGGAGGAAATTCACGTCTTACAGCACTCATTATTTGTTGAGCAGAAGGTTGAATTTGATCTAAAGATGATCCTGTTATCTGTATTTTTATAACTCTAGATCCACCTACTGATCTACCAAACAAAGAAGCCTGCTGTGCAAAGGCTCTTGCGCCAGGTTGTGATCTAATTGGTTTAGTAAGAACTGGAAGTATTTCACGTACTCTTTCAGGGTTTTCTGTTGCAGCTCCCGCAAAAGCACCCCCTGAATATGCTACAAAGAAAAAACGTGCTATTTTAGGTTTACCATAACCACCGTCTTCTTTCTTTTCCCACAGAGGTCGCGCAGCATCTTCCATAGCCCTAGATATTTCAATTGTAGCTTCTTTATTATAACCTGGGGGAACCATAATCCTTGCATAAACAAAATTTCTATTTCCATCAGGCAAATAATCTAATGGAGGAAGAAAAATAAAAATTATTAAGCCAGCTGTTATAACTAAGCCTAGGACTACACTTAATCCTGACTTAAGTGAGTTAGTTGCCCAAGAAGCATAATTATGAATAGCCTTAGCAAACATAGATGCAAATGAATCAATATATTTTATTGATCTAGTTTTTTTAAATTCATATTTAGAGCCCCTAAGGACTTTGGCGGCAACCGCTGGTATTAAAGTTACAGATATAAATACCGAAATTAATACTGATACGGAAATTGCTATACCTATATCTCTGAATAATTGTCCAATTGGAAGGTCTAAAAGTAAAATTGGAATAAATACTACTACTGTAGTTAGAGCCGAACCAAGTATTGGAGCCCAAACTTGCCTGGAACCATTATAGGCAGCGTTCATTGATGACATTCCAGTTTGCCTTAATCTATATATATTTTCTTGACTTACAATGGAGGCATCTACAACCATTCCTACTGCAAAAGCTAAACCTGCCAAAGAAATTACATTTACCGAAAGACCTAAACCAGCTATGGCAACAAATGTTCCAATAACTGATACTGGAATAGCTAACATAATAATAAAGGTTGGTCGAAAACTTCTTAAGAAAAGCATAAGGACGCATATCGCTAATAACCCACCAATAATAATATTTTGCTGAACTAATGCAATAGCAGCGTTTATATAAACAGTTTCGTCATATACATTTTTTAAAACAAGACCATTTTCAGCAAGTTTTCCATCATTTAAAATTTTAATTTCTTTTTTTAATTTTTTTATGATTGCAACAACATTGGAACTGGGTTCTCTGATTACAGAGAATGTAATAGCGTCCTGTCCATTCATTCTTCTAAAACTAGTTTGTTTTTTGTAAGACATGTAAATTTTGGCCACATCTTCTAACTTTACAACTATTGGCCTTCCATCTATTCCAATTTCAGAGCGTATTATAATATTTTTTGCAGTTTCAGAGGTATAGGAGATAGCTTCAGCACGAAGTGCATAAGCTCTTTTACCTTCAATTATTTCGCCTGCAGTTACTTGGGCAGAACTCGCTTTTAATGATTCTAAAACAGATGGGATCGAAATAGCAAACTCTGAAAGTTTTTGAATATCTAAAACTATTTTTAATTCTTTTTTTGCTCCTCCCCTAAAAGTTATTTCAGAAATGCCCTCTATACGAGATAATTTTTCTATAATCTCAAATTCCACAAAATCGCCAAGGCTATCTAAATTATCAATTTTAGAATTCGGTAATTTAACCATTGCAAGACGGGCTATTGGACTGTCATCTGAATTTGAAGTTCTTACTGTAGGTCGTTTTGCTTCATTGGGAAGCCCGTCAATCGATCCAACTTTACTTAAAAGTTGAATAAGCGCTATATCCATATCCTGACCAATAGCATAAGTTAACGTAACTCTAGCAGATCCAAATCTACTGTCTGATTCAGCTTTTTCAACACCAGATAAAGACGTCACAGCCAGCTCCAACCTTGTAACAATTTCTCTTTCAACATCTTCCGGTGATGCTCCAGGCCAAGATACCCTAACTTGAAGAATTGGCTTATCAATGTCTGGTGTCATTTGTATTGGAATTTGTCTAAGCGCTACTATCCCAAAAGCAACAATTAAAAAAACAAATGCAGCCACTGCAATTGGTTGTTTAATGGCTAATTTGATTAAATTATTCATGAACTATAATCTCAATTAAAATATTAGTTTTTAATATATGTTTTTGATTTCTTAATTTTTATCGACTGGTTTGGTCTGAGATTTTCATTTCCTTTTATTACAACTAATTGGCCCTCTTTAAGACCTTGTAAAATTTCAATTTTATTTCCAATAGAAGAGCCTATTTTAATAAATTTTTGTTCTGCTTTTCCTTGATTAAAGATATAAACCATTTGTTTCCTACCTCTAGAAATCAAAGCATCTTTATGAATTAATAATTTAGCTGAAGGTTCTCCTACTGAGATATAGAGGGAAAAACGAGTTCCAGAAACATTCAATGTTTTAGGCAATACATCAACCAAAGCTACTCTTACTTTTCTAGAACCAGTCCTTATATTTTCTTTATTAACGACACCTCTTACTTTTCCAATAAAAATATTTTTATTATTTACAACCTTGACTTTACTACCAACAACTATTTGAGCTGCAGCTTCAGATCTTAAATCAGCTTCAATTTCATTAGAGCCATGAGCTAATATTGAAGCTAATACTTTACCTTTTTGTGTTAAGGCCCCTCTTTTCACATCTAGTGAAATTAAATTTCCATTAACTGGTGATAAAATTTTAGAATAATTTAAATTATCTCTAGCTTTTTCAAGTGATATAATAAGTTTTTTAATATTATATTTCCTTTGAGCGATTTGTTGTTTATTTTGAATAAGAAGAATATTCACATTATCAAGATTATCTTGAGTTATAATATTTTTGTTTTTTAAATTTTTAGCATTCTTTACTTTTGACAGCCTTAGTTCAAGCTGTTCTTTGGATAAAGTTAGTAAGTTATTTTCTAATAATAATTCAGCAGTGATTTGTTTTATATCTCTAATAATATCTCTTGATTCAAGAGTTACTAATAAATCATTTTTTTTTACATTATCTCCAATTTGGAAGTGTACTTTGATAACTTCCTGATTGATTTTAGCTGAAACAATAATAGGATCTAAAGCCACTAATCTTCCAATAGCTTCTGTTAATTCGGATGTATTAGTATATTCAACTTTTTGTACAACTACAGAAGCCGCCCTCTTACCAAATTTTGTTGGTTTTCCTTGAGCCAACAATGTTGTGGAAAATAAAAGGGATAGTATTGCTATAAATATATAATATTTTTTCAAATTCGTTTATCTCCATAAATCAAATTGTAGTGTAAATGTATTATATATTTTATAAATTCAAAAAAAAATTATATTTGAGGGCCAGAAACTAATAATTTTTGACCTTTAGCATTGTCACAGAATTTCTCGAAGTTATTAATAAATAATTGTGCTAATTCTTTCGCTTTTATATCCCATTTTTCATTAGATTCCCATGAATTTCTGGGGTCTAATATTTCAGAAGGTACTTTATTAACATTTAATGGTACCTCAAGATTAAATATAGGAACTGTTTGTGTTGGGACATTATCTAATTCATTATTTAAGATTGCATCAATGATTAATCTAGTATTAGTTAATGATATTCTATCACCTTTTCCGTTCCAACCAGTGTTTACCAAAAATACTTGTGATTTAGCAGCATCCATTTTTTTTGATAATACGTTTGCGTATTCGGTTGGATGCAACATTAAAAACGCAGCTCCATAACAAGCTGAGAATGCTGGCTGAGGTGTTGTGACGCCTCTTTCTGTTCCAGCTAGCTTTGCAGTAAACCCTGACAGAAAGTGATACTCAGCTTGCTCGTATGATAGCTTTGAAACTGCTGGCAATATACCAAACGCATCAGCTGTTAAAAATATAACTTTTGATGCATGGTTTCCTTTTGATACAGGTTTTACAATATTATTAATATGATAAATTGGGTAAGAAACTCTTGTATTTTGTGTGACTGAAACATCGCTATAATCCACAATGCCACTCTTATTAACAGTCACATTCTCTAGTAGAGCATCTCTTCTTATTGCTTTAAAAATTCCAGGTTCTTTGTTTATATCTAAATCTATAGTCTTTGCGTAGCAACCACCTTCGTAATTAAAAACTCCTTCATCATCCCATCCGTGTTCATCATCACCAATAAGTTGTCTTTTTGGATCAGTTGAAAGTGTGGTTTTGCCAGTTCCAGATAAACCAAAAAACAAAGCTACAGAGCCATCTAAACCCTTGTTAGCCGAACAGTGCATTGAGGCTATGTTTTGTTGAGGAAGTAAGTAGTTCATTACGGAAAACATGCCTTTTTTCATCTCACCACCATACCAGGTGCCACCAATTATTTGAATTTTATCTGTAAGATTAAACGCTATAAAAGTTTCAGAGTTTAAGTTGTTTTTTTGATAATCTTTATTACTGACTTTAGAACCGTTGAGGACATAAAAATCAGGAACAAAATCTAATAACTCTTCCTCGGAAGGTCTTATGAACATATTTTTTACAAAATGGGCCTGCCAAGCTACTTCCATAACAAACCTTACTCTTAAACATGTATCTTGGTTAGCGCCACAAAAAGCATCTACAACATATATTTTTTTATTAGATAACTGTTCTGTTACCATGTTTTTAAGTTCATTCCAGACTTTAATATCTATGGGTTTATTATCATTCTTAGACTTTTCATTAGACCACCATAATTTATTTTTTGTTGTTTCATCTTTGACAATATATTTATCTTTAGGGGACCTTCCAGTATAAATACCAGTCATAACATTTACAGCTCCAAACTCAGTATCTTGAACTTTTTCAAATCCAACTAAGTTTTCATCTTTTTCTGCCTTGTAAAGGTTTTCGTAAGAAGGGTTATAAATAATATCAACAGTGTCAGTAATTCCTACATCTGATAATTGTTTTTTTAAATTAGAATTCATTTTATGTTCCGCAAATATATTTAAAGAATAAGACTTATTAATTTATGCTCGCAGTTTGAAAGTAAATCAAAACATAAATAAAATAAATACAAAAAAAAACATAGTTATTGATATCAAATATCATTTATCAATATGCTCATTTCTTTTCAAATCTATATTAAATTATCTCAAATTAAAATAAACAAAAAATTCTTTAAAAGTGATACTATTGCTTTAATTTAAAATAAATGTTTAATAAATTAAATTTTCTTTATTAAAGCAATTGGTTTAAAGATGAAAAAGCATATTATAATTATTGGTGGAGGTCTTGCTGGTTGGTCAATGGCTGCAGCATTTACTGATAACAATTTTTCAGTTGATATATTTGAGGGTAAAGATGATAATTTTGGGTCTCAACAAATTTCTCCAAACGGATGGAATGCTCTATCGAAATTAATTGATATAAAAAAAGCGTATTCGCTTTTTGAACAATTTAATATACTAAAAATAAAATCTATGAGCATTGACCAAAAAATAATGCCGCTATCAAGCTATAATATTGAAAATAAAAATAAAAATTATGGGTCTATTGAACGTTCAAGTATCGTTAAACTTTTAAGAGAGAAAACTCAAAGCACAAGTTTGGTAAAAGTACATAAATCAAATGTAAAATTTATAATTCAAAAAAATAATTTAAAAGAGTTGATTGATGATAATGACAATTACTTTTCTTCTGAGGTTATAATTGGAGCAGACGGAATTAAAGGTGTCACCAAACAATTTGTAAATGGGTTTAGTAATAATATCAAAATGAAAAAAGTCTTTAGATCTGTTTCTTTTGATAAAGAACCTTATAATTTAACAAAGGGGCAAATCCAATTAATATTGTCTAGTAATGGACATTTTGTTATTTATCCAACAATTATTAAAACTAAAAAAGCAACTAATTATGTTTTTGTGCCATCAAGTTCTGAGTATAGTCCTCCCAAGATAACTAGCAGTTCATTTAATTTATTAGTACCTAAAAATATTAGATGGTTAGAAACATTAGCCATTAACGAAAAATTAGATAATTCCATAATCTATAAGGAAGGGGTTCTTTTAGTCGGTGAAGCTTCTATCTCCATGCCACCTCATATTGCACAAGCAGGAAATCAAATTCTTGAGGACGCTGCTTTTATAAAAAAGGTTTTAAAAGAAAAAAATAGTATTGATCAAATAGCAGACTTATTTATTAATAAGAGATATGAGGAGAAAAAAATCATTGCTGAAAAATCATTTTTGATTGGTAACATTTTAAATTCTAAAAATACAATTGGTTTTTTAAGGGATATAGCTCTTAAATCGATAGGAAAACAGATATTAGAAGATATTTTAAACCCAATATGGGAGACAAGAAATTATGAATAGTATATTACTATTTTCAAGCAAATTTCTAATATTATTTTTAGCCATATATGGGTTTACAATGCAAAATGAAGCTTTATCAAACATTTACAAATTTAATTTTACCTCTATTGAGGGTCAAACAATCAATTTAGAAGATTTCAAAGGAAAACCATTATTAATTGTGAATTCTGCATCTCTTTGTGGATTTACAAATCAATATAATGATCTTGAAGAAATCTATAATAAATATAGAAAAAAAGGGTTAATTGTTATTTCTGTTCCATCAAATGATTTTGGATCTCAAGAATTATCCTCTAATAAAAAAGTTAATGATTTTTGTAAAATCAATTTTAATATTACTTTTTTATTAACTGAAATTACTAAAATAAAGGGTAGTGAAGGTCATCCATTATTTAAATGGGTTAAAGAAGAAGCTGGATTGCTTGCTTTTCCAAAGTGGAATTTTTATAAATATTTAATAAATAAAGAAGGAAATCTTGATTCTTGGTATTCAAGTGTAACAAAACCTAGTTCAAAAAAAATAAAAATAGCTATCGAAAAATTAATTCTATCCAAATAAAAAGCCGTCATAAAGACGGCTTAATAATTTTATTAATGATAAATTTTATTCTCTATTACCAAGAAACATTAATAAAAATTGAAACATAAGTATAAAATCCAAGTATAAAGTTAACGCTCCCAAAACTGATTTTTTACCTGATATTTCTATGTCATCACCAGATAAATACATATTTTTAATTTTTTGGGTATCATAGGCTGTTAATCCAGCAAAAATTAGAACTCCTAAAATTGAAATAATAAAAGAAAGCCCTTCGGATCCTAAAAAAATATTGACAATGGAAGCAATCATTATTCCAAACACACCCATGATCAAGAAAGATCCAAAAGCTGACAAATTTTTCTTAGTGGTATAGCCATATATGGAAAGTGATGCAAAAGCTGCTGCTGTTATAAAAAATACTCTGACCACAGATTCTCCAGTGTAGACAAGCAAAAGAGAGGATAGAGATAGCCCCATCAAACCAGAATAAATATAAAAAAGATTTCTAGCCTTTGTGGATGAAATACTATTTAATTTTGCTGAAATGTAAAATACCATTCCAAGTGGAGCTAACATTATAACCCATTTTAGAGGACTTAGAAAAAATAATTGCCCAATAGGAGTTAATGCTCCGTTTGAAAGAGACAAAAAATTAAGAGCTAAAGCAAAAAAACCTGTGATTGCAAGAGCCGTTGTCATATGATTGTAAACACCAAGCATATAAGCTCTAAGACCAACATCTATTTGGCTAGCTTGAGCATTTGCACTTGACATAAAGCGATTGTTATTCATTTTTAATTCCTTTTTATCGATTAATGATAATAATTATATTTTAATATATAATGGTTAAACTTTATCTAAGCAATAGTTTCATGAAATTTAATTTATTATTTTAGAACTATAAGGCATGGATAGGCATTAATTTATTAACCTGTGACTTCCTTATTTTTTCAGATGCAGATTTCAATTGACCGCATGCAGCGTAAATATCTTGACCACGTGGCTTTCTAACTGGTGAGGCAAATCCTGCATCCATTAAAATTCTTGCAAACTGATCTATACTCTTTGGAGTAGAGGTTTCATATAAAGAACCAGGCCAAGGGTTGAACGGTATTAAGTTTATTTTAGAAGGTATTCCCTTAATTAATTTTACTAATTCCTTTGCATCTTGTTCTTTGTCGTTAATCCCTTTGAGCATTACGTATTCCCATGTAATTCTTCTAGAGTTTGATAACACAGGATAATTTCTACATGCATCAATTAACGATGCTAGATTGTACTTTTTATTTATTGGAACTAATTGATTTCTAAGATCATCATTTACTGCGTGAAGAGAAATGGCTAAATTAACACCAAGATCTTTGCCAGATGCCTCTATCATAGGTATTATACCTGAAGTTGATAATGTAATTCTTCTTCGTGACAAAGAAATACCATCATCAGACATCATAACCTTAATTGCTTTGCTAACTTCATTATAGTTTAGAAGTGGTTCACCCATTCCCATCATGACTACATTTGTAACTTTTCTGGTATCTTTACCTGATGGCCAATCTTTTAAATGATCCATAACTATCAGTAATTGGCTGATTATTTCATTGGCATTTAAATTTCTTACTAAAGCTTGTGTTCCCGTATGACAAAAACTACAGTTTAATGTGCATCCTACTTGACTAGATAAACATACAGTCCCTCTTTCGTCTTGGGGAATAAAAACGGTTTCAACCTCGGAGCCATCATATAATTTTAATAACCATTTTATTGTACCATCAGAACTTTGCTGCATTTCTGAAATATCTGGACGAGAAATAAATGCCTTTTCATCCAAGAAGTCTCTTGTTATACGAGCAATATTATTCATATCATTAAATGACTTTAAGCCAAAACAATACATCCATCTCCAAATTTGAGTTGCCCTAAATCTTGGCAGTTCATTGAAAATACAAAATTCTTTTAATTCTTCAAAACTTAAATTTAGTAGATCTTGCTTAGACATATGAAAACACTTTCAAATAAAAAGTTTATTATGAACAGCTTTTGTCTACAATATTAAGGGCTTTTGTAAAACCTGCAAGATTATAAGTATCTGTAATTTTATTTCCTGGAGCAGAAGTTCCAATAACCATTAATTTTTTTCCTTTTCTCATAGATTGGACTAAAACTCTATCAATCTTAGAGCTTTCAGACCATGCTCTATCATCTACAGGAAAGAGGTTAGTTTTCTTTCCATCAACATTAAAAATAACATCAAAATTTCGTTTGAAATTAAATCCAGCTTTTATAGAAACTTCATGACTAGCACCCCCTTTAGTATTAGTAACAAAAACATAAGGTTTACCACGATTTTTTTTATTAAATTTTCCTGAGGTGCTTATAGGCTCTGATGTCATAAAACATGTCTTTGTCTTTTTTATTTCAGTTACATAGACATTCCAATATTTTTGAGTCGAAACAAATTTAGTTTTTGAAATTGCTTGATTACAAAACACAAAAGAAAAAAGAACTAATAATAATGCAATTAGTTTATTAGATTTTATCATTTTAAATCTTTCATTTTATAATATGTTTACAGTGCAATTTTCTGACCAATATTTGGCTTTTTTTATTATCATTAAGTATTAATTTTAAATTATCAATAAATTGTAATTCTTACAACATGTAAGAAAAAGATTTTAATAATATAACATCTAATAAACATTAAAAAAATTATTAAATTATTAATTACTTAAGAGTTTTATATACTATAACAATAATTGAATTTAAATTTCGTTAATAACTCAAATTAAGCTTTGATTAAATCAACAAGGAAGAAATTATGAACAAGAATAATCAGAATTATAAAAAAATAGTCTTAGCCTATTCTGGAGGATTAGACACTTCTGTAATTTTGAAATGGTTGCAAGACACGTATAATTGTGAAGTCGTTACATTTACTGCAGATATAGGTCAAGGCGAGGAAGTGGAGCCTGCTAGAAAAAAAGCAGAACTTCTTGGGGTAAAAGACATTTTTGTTGATGACTTAAAAGAAGAATTTGTTAAAGACTTTGTCTTTCCAATGTTTAGAGCAAACGCATTATACGAAGGTATATATTTATTAGGGACTTCTATAGCAAGGCCACTAATTGCAAAAAGACAAATCGAAATTGCTAATCTTACCAATGCAGATGCAGTATCACATGGAGCAACTGGAAAAGGGAATGATCAGGTAAGATTTGAAATTGGTTATTATAGTTTAAAACCAGATATAAAAGTAGTTGCACCTTGGAGAGAATGGGATTTATCTAGTCGAACAAATTTAATTGCGTATGCAGAAAAACATCAAATACCTGTCCCAAAAGATAAAAGAGGTGAAGCCCCCTTCAGTGTCGATGCAAATTTACTCCATGTATCTGCTGAAGGTAAAATATTAGAAGATCCTTGGGTTGAACCTGAAGAGTTTATATATTCTCGATCTAAGTCTCCAGTAGATGCTCCTGACAAGGTTACAGAAATTAAACTTGAATTTAAAGATGGAGATCCTGTTGAATTAAACGGAAAGCCACTGTCCCCTGCTAAATTACTTCATGAGCTAAATATTTTAGGAGGTAACAATGGTATTGGCAGAATTGACCTTGTAGAAAATAGGTTTGTTGGCATGAAATCAAGAGGTGTTTACGAGACACCAGGAGGTACAATTCTATATTATATGAGAAGAGCTATTGAATCTATTACTTTAGACAAGGGGGCTTCACATTTAAAAGACGAACTAATGCCAAAATATGCTGAATTAGTTTATAATGGCTTTTGGTTTTCTCCTGAAAGAAAAATGCTTCAAGCTGCAATTGATCAAAGCCAAAAAAATGTTTCAGGAACTGTAAGAGCAAAATTGTATAAAGGAAACGTAATAATAACAGGTAGAAAATCGAACTATTCTTTATACAGTGAAAGCTTGGTTACCTTTGAAGAAGGTTCCACTGACTATGATCATTCTGATGCTGAAGGTTTTATCAAATTGAATGCTCTACGATTAAGAGTAAAAAAAATGATTGAAAACTCAAATTAATTTAAATTATTTTATACAAATTGGGCCTATAGATCCATCTTTGGAAACTTGTTTTAAAAAAATTTTTCCATTTTGAGCAAGGGCATAAGTATTTTTTAATTTACCAGTAGAGCATTCTACAGGTGTAACAAATTCATACTTAAATTCACCGCTTTTAGATGCTTCTTGAAGAAAATTCTTAACTTCAGTTTGTTCTAAAGCCAAAATGGAATAGATTGCAATAAAAAAAATCATTATAATATCCTTTTAATTTTTTATACTATTCTAAAATTAGATGGCTATAGTATGACAAATCTAGACATAATTTAGGCATCCTCAAAATTAAATTACAGGAGAACAAATGACAAATAATAACTTTCTTATACCCCAACAAATGCAAGCCATTGAAATCAAGGAGTACGGTGGACCTGAACAATTAAAAGAATGTCTTAGACCAACTCCTAAACTAGAAAATAACCAAATCTTAATTAAAGTTTCTTATGCAGGAGTAAATAGGCCAGATTTATTGCAAAGAAAAGGTAATTATAAAGTCCCAGCATCCGCATCTAATCTTCCTGGACTAGAAGTTTCAGGAATAGTTGTTGATAAAAATAATTCTAAATCTAGATGGAATTTAGGAGATAAAGTATGTGCGCTATGTCATGGCGGTGGATATGCCGAATATGTAGCTGTAGATGAAGGTCATTGCATGCCTATACCTAAAGGATATTCAATGCAAGAGGCCGCCTGTATACCTGAGACCTTTATTACAGTTTGGAGTAATTTATTTATTCGAGGAAAATTAAATAAAAATGAAAGTGTACTTATACATGGCGGCGCAAGTGGTATTGGAACAACAGCTATCCAACTCGCAAAAAATTTTGGTTCAAAAGTATATGCAACAGCTGGAACGAAAGACAAATGTTTTGCTGCTGAAAATTTAGGTGCGGCTAAATGTATAAACTATAAAGATATTAGTTTTGAAGATGAAATAAATGACCTAACTTCAGGTAAAGGTGTTGATGTTATATTGGATATGGTATCAGGCGTGTATATGAATAGAAATTTGAAATGTTTAAATTCAGACGGTAGGTTAGTGATTATTGCTGTACAAGGTGGAATTAAAGATGAAATTAATTTTGCTAACATTATGATTAAAAGACAAACTATTACTGGATCCACATTACGGCCACAATCATCACAAGCAAAGTCTGAGTATGTAAAAAGCCTAATTGAAGGAGCTTGGGAATGGTTAGAAGATGGTAAAATCAAACCAGTGATTCAAAAAGAATTTAGTTTAGTTGAAGCTAGTGAGGCTCATACTTCTTTAGAAGCTGGAAATCATATTGGTAAGTTTATAATGAAGGTTTAAACAATATTTAGTAACCAAGAGGTTTTATTGCTTTTTTAATTTCGTCAAATACCAATGGGTTATCAACTGTTGCAGGCATTTTCCAATCAACTTTATCAGCTATATTTCTAATTGTAGCTCTTAAAATTTTTCCTGATCTTGTTTTGGGAAGAGCAGATACAACTGCCACTGATTTAAATGCCGCCACTGGTCCTATTTCATTTCTTACAAGTTCTATAACTTCTTCACAGACCTCTTCATATGATTTACTACAACCTTTATTTAAACAAATTAATCCTAAAGGTACCTGACCTTTTAATCTATCGTAAACACCCACAACTGCACATTCAGCGACATCTTGATGATTTGATAAAGCCTCTTCCATGGCTCCTGTCGATAACCTGTGACCAGCAACATTAATGACATCGTCGGTCCTAGCCATAATATACAAATATCCATCTTCATCTTTGTATCCAGCATCACCAGTTTCATAATATCCTGGGAATTTTGATAAATAAGAATATATGTAACGATCATCTGCATTCCAAAGTGTTGGAAGTGATGCTGGAGGCAATGGTAATTTAATCGCTATAGCACCCAAACTTCCTGATTTAACCTGCTTACCTTCTTCTGATAAAATTTGTACATCATATCCAGGCATGGCTAATGATGGTGATCCAGTTTTAATTGGAAGGCGCTCAATGCCAAGAGGGCTTGCAGCAATAGACCATCCAGTTTCTGTTTGCCACCAATGATCAATAACTGGAATACTTAACTTATTTTCCAGCCACAAAACAGTATCAGGATCAGCTCTTTCTCCAGCAAGAAATAACGATTTAAGGGAGCTTAAATCATAATTTTTTATAAGAAGACCCTCTGGATCCTCCCTTTTTACAGCTCTTAAAGCAGTAGGAGCAGTAAATAGAACTTTAACTTTATATTCTGAAATTATTCTCCAAAAAGTTCCAGCATCTGGAGTTCCAACTGGTTTTCCTTCAAATAAAACCGTAGTACATCCATGAAATAAAGGTGCATAAACAATATACGAGTGACCTACAACCCAACCTATATCAGACGCAGCCCAATAAACATCACCTGGGTCTACATCATATATATTTTTCATTGACCACTTTAGAGATACGGCATGTCCTCCGTTATCTCTTACAACTCCTTTGGGTTCACCAGTAGTGCCAGAAGTATACAAAATATATAACGGATCATTGGCATTTACATCAACTGGGTCTGCCAAGTTAACACCTGAAATTGCATCATTCCAATCTAAATCTTGATTTGGGTCAAGTTCAACATTTAATGCCTCACGTTGAAACACAATACATTTATTAACCTTATGTTTGGCAATTGCTAAAGCCCTATTTAAAAGAGGTTTATATTCAATTATTTTATTTGCTTCATGACCGCAAGAAGCAGATACTATAATTTTTGGTTTGCAATCATCAATACGGACTGCCAACTCATTTGAAGCAAAACCTCCAAACACAACTGAATGAATAGCTCCAATTCTAGAACAAGCTAGCATAGCCACAACAGCTTCCGGTATCATAGGCATATATAAAATTACACGATCACTTTTTTTAACACCTTGTTTTTTTAATGCTCCAGCAAATTCTGAAACTTTATAAAGCAATTCTGAATATGATATTTTTTGTTTTTTATTAGTGACTGGGCTGTCATATATTATTGCAACCTGCTCACCCCTTCCATCGATGACGTGTCTGTCTACGGCATTAAAACAAGTGTTCAGAACTCCGTCTGAGAACCATTTGTAGAATGGTTTATTATTATCATCTAATATATTTGTAGGTTTATTTACCCAAAAAATATCATTAGTTTGGTTTTTCCAAAATTTTAAAGGTATTAATTTCCAACTTTCGTATATATCTTTATAATTAGCCATTTTTTTCCTGAAAACGAAAGTTTAATTGTTAGTTCTGGAATTTCTATAATTATGCATTCTCATCAATTGATCAGAAGCTTTGTTAATAGTAGTAGAAGCCGCATCAGGGATAGCTGTCCCTGGTCCAAAAATTGCTGCTACTCCGGCATTATATAAAAAATCATAGTCTTGTGCGGGTATTACCCCTCCACATACGACAAGAATATCTTCGGCACCTTGTTTGTGTAATTCATCTATTAATTCTGGAATTAAAGTCTTGTGCCCAGCTGCGAGAGATGAAACACCAATAATATGAACATCTGATTTTATAGCCATTCTAACTGCTTCAGATGGAGTTTGAAACAAAGTTCCAATTTCAACATCAAAGCCGATATCTATAAAAGCGGATGCTATTACTTTTGCCCCTCTATCATGTCCATCTTGTCCTATTTTAGCCATAAAAATTTTTGGATTGACGCCAGATATGTTTCTAAACTTTGATAAAGCTTGATCTACTTTTACAAAATCTTCTTTCTTCAAATATGTATTTTTGTAAATATCACGGACAATTTCTTGTTTCACGCCATAACGACCATAAACCTCCTCAAGTGCATAAGATACTTCTCCAACTGTAGCTCTAGCTCTCATAGCAATTATAGCAAGTTCAAGTAAGTTTCCAGAGCTTTCTCTCGCTGCCTTTTTAATGTTTTCAAGAGCGTCTTCAACAGTTTTGAAATTTCTTTTTTCTTTAATTTTCTTTAATTTATTAATTTGTTCTTCTCTAACTGCATTATTATCAATATCAAGTATCTCAACTTTATCTTGATAATCAGATTTAAATTTATTGACACCAACAATCACCTGTTCTCCAGAATCAACTTTTGCTTGACGTTTAGTCGCTGATTTTTCTATTTCAGATTTTGGAAAACCTTTTATTACAGCAACAGTCATTCCTCCCATTGATTCAATGTTTTCAATAAGATCATTTGCTTTTTCTATAATTTCTTTTGTCATACTTTCTACAAAATAGCTTCCTGCTAAAGGATCTACTGTATCCGTAATACCAGTTTCATGTTGTAGAATTAATTGAGTGTTTCTTGCTATCTTGGCAGAGAATTCAGTTGGCAAACCAATAGCTTCATCAAATGAGTTTGTATGTAAAGACTGAGTTCCACCCAAAGTAGCAGCAAGCGCTTCAATAGTAGTTCTAATTATATTATTATATGGATCTTGTTCTTGAAGACTAGCTCCAGAAGTTTGACAATGAGTTCTAAGCATTTGAGATTTTTTATTTTTACAGTCAAATAGTTTTGTTATCCAGACTGACCATAAATATCTAGCCGCCCTTAATTTTGCCGCTTCCATAAAAAAATTCATTCCAATAGCAAAAAAGAAAGATAACCTAGGGGCAAATTCATCAACTAATAATCCTTGTTTAGACGCTGCTCTTACATACTCTAATCCGTCAGCTATTGTAAAAGCTAACTCTTGAACTAAGGTAGCTCCAGCTTCTTGCATATGATAACCTGAAATAGAAATGGAATTAAATTTAGGCATTTTCTTAGATGTAAAATCAATAATATCTGAAACAATTCTCATTGATGGTTCAGGGGGATAAATATAAGTATTTCTAACCATGAATTCTTTTAATATATCATTTTGTATCGTTCCACTAAGTTTTTCACTACTCACACCTTGCTCCTCAGCAGCTACAATATAACCTGCTAAAACGGGAAGCACTGCACCATTCATAGTCATAGATACAGACATCTCATTAAGTGGAATTCCATCGAATAGAATTTTCATATCTTCGACACTATCTATAGCAACACCTGCTTTACCTACGTCGCCATGAACCCTTTCATGATCAGAGTCATAACCTCTATGAGTAGCTAGATCAAAAGCAACAGAGAGACCTTTTTGCCCCGAAGCTAGATTTTTTTTATAAAACTCATTAGATTCGGATGCTGTTGAAAATCCAGCATATTGCCTTATTGTCCAAGGCCTACCTGTATACATTGTAGCTTTAGGGCCTCTTAGAAAAGGTTCTTCACCAGGTAATGTATTTAAATGTTTTACCTCTTCTATATCTAAAGAAGTATATAAAGGTTTTATTTGAATACCTTCAGATGTTTCAACAACTACACCATCAAAGTTTTTTTGCTTCAATTCATTTAAAGCATTTTTTTTCCAATTTTCTAAATTAATTTTTTTAGCAATCATTTCAATCCCATAAAATTAAGTTATTATTTTTCAAATATAAATTCCATTATCGTTTGGTCTACAGACAAAGTGTCACCTTCGATAAAATTTATAGATTTAATAGTACATTTTTTTTGAGCAACTAATGTATTTTCCATCTTCATTGCTTCAATTACACATAAAGTTTGCCCTTCTTCGACAATTTCTTGTTCTTCAACCATAACCTTTAAAAGTTTACCTGGCATAGGACACAAAAGTAAATTTGATTTATCTATAATTTTAATGGGTTTCATATATTTAGACAAATCAGCAATATGTTTTGGAAGAACCAAAGCCTCTATGTTTACACCTCTATAATTAAGCTCTATGGAAGGATTAATATATTTAATTCTGTAATTTATTTTATTAGACAACATTATACTTACATCATTGTCATTGAACATTTCTAAGTAGGAAGCAACTAGTTTATTAGAATAATCTTTTTTAATATCAACTTTTATATAACCTTTTTTCATCCCCTTTATTTCTTTCAATGGAAGAGGTTTAACGTAAAATTCAACGTTGTTTTTAGACGGTTGTTTAATTTTAAAGTTATATGTATTTTTTACTGTACTATTAAGCTTGTTTTGTATTTGGACTTGCCAATCCAAAGAGAATCCCTCGTCAAAATAAAAATCTTTACGGATCTCACTTAAGTGAAACACTAAGAAAAGTGAAGAGAAAATCCAATTTTCATTTTCATTAGCTGACAAACCTTTAAAGCCATTTGGATACTCATCTTCTATAAACGAAGTTGTCAAATCACCTGATTTAAATCTTTGGCTCCCTATAATAGACGATAAAAAAGGTATATTGTTATCTATACCTTCAAGTAAAAATTTATCTAAAGCTGATTCCATTCGATTAATTGAAATTTCTCGTGTTTTACCCCAAGTACACAACTTTGCTATCATTGGATCATAAAAAATAGATACTTCGTCACCTTCTTTAACTCCAGTATCATTTCTAGTAACTGTACCATCATCATGTTTTTTTTCTAATGGTGGATTATATTTAGTCAACCTTCCAATTGATGGTAAAAATCCTTTGTATGGATTTTCTGCGTATATCCGACTTTCAATGGCTGAACCATTTAATTGAATATCTTCTTGAGTCAATTCTAATTTTTGACCGTAAGCAATCTTAATCATTTCTTCAACTAAATCTAAACCAGTTATTAGTTCTGTAACAGGGTGCTCAACTTGAAGACGAGTATTCATTTCTAAAAAATAAAAATTTTTATTTTTATCAACAATAAACTCAACAGTGCCAGCACTAGAATAATTTACAATCTCAGACAATTTTATAGCTTGTTGACCCATAGCTTTTCTAGTTTTTTCATCTAGAAAAGGTGAAGGCGCCTCTTCAATAACTTTTTGATTTCTCCTTTGAATAGAACATTCTCTTTCACCTAAATAAATTGTATTTCCATAGTTGTCGGCCAGCACTTGGATTTCTATATGTCTTGGCTCAGTAATAAATTTTTCAATAAAAACTCGTTTATCACCAAAACTATTAATTGCTTCGCTTGTGGCTCTTTCAAAACTATCAGCAACTTGGTCTGTTGAAAATGCAATCCTCATCCCTTTTCCACCACCACCAGCACTTGCCTTAATCATTACTGGATAACCTATATCATCTGCAATTTTAATAGCCTTTTCTTTATTTTCTATTACACCAATATATCCTGGGACTGTGTTAACTCCAGCTGATTTTGCTATTTTTTTTGATTCGATTTTATCACCCATTGAAGCAATAGCTGACTTTGAAGGCCCAATAAAAACTATACCTGCCTTTTCTAAGGCATCAGCAAAATTAGAATTTTCTGATAAAAAACCATAACCAGGATGTAATGCTTCACATTTTTGATCTAAACAGGCTTGTATAATAAATTCTGATTTTAAATAGCTTTCATTTGCCGGTGATGGCCCTAAATAAACTGCTTCATCAGCCATACGTACATGTTCAGCAGATCTATCTGCATCTGAGTATACTGCCACAGTTTGTATATTCATTTTTTTTGCAGTTTTTATAATTCTACATGCAATTTCACCACGATTAGCTATGAGTATCTTTTTGAACATATTTAACTTCTTTTTTATTATAAAGGAATGTTTCCAAACTTCTTTTTAGGATTACTTTGGGTTTTATTTTTTAATTTTGAGAATGCTTGAATTAATCTATATCTAGAATTACTAGGTATAATAACATCATCTAAAAATCCTCTTTCAGCAGCGATAAATGGATTTGCAAATCGTTCTTCATAATCGAGCGTTCTTTTTTGAATTTTTTGATCATCATTTAACTCATTTCTAAATAAAATTTCAACAGCTCCTTTTGCACCCATTACAGCTATTTCAGCTGTAGGCCATGCATAATTAGCATCACCTCTTAAATGCTTAGAACTCATTACATCATAAGCTCCACCATAAGCCTTTCTTGTAATTAACGTTACTTTAGGCGTGGTGGCTTCCGCATATGCAAATAATAATTTAGCTCCATGCTTAATTATACCACCATATTCTTGTGCGGTTCCTGGCATAAAACCAGGAACATCAACTAAAGTTAAAATAGGAACATTAAAGGCGTCGCAAAACCTAACAAATCTTGCAGCTTTTCTGCTAGAATCTATATCTAAACAACCTGCCAGAACTTTTGGTTGGTTTGCAACAACCCCAATAGCTTGTCCGTCTAACCTTATAAAACCAATAAGAATATTTTTTGCATAATTTTCTTGCAATTCAAAAAAATCATTTTGATCAGAAACAGTTAAGATAAGCTCTTTCATATCATAAGGGAGATTTGGATTCTCTGGAATCAAGGTATCTAGAGCTAAAGAAATCCTTTTTTTAGAATCCTCAGTTTTTCTTAAAGAAAGAACATCTTCATTATTAGATGGAAGAAAACTTAAAAACCTTCTTAAACCTATTAAAGCTTCAATATCATTATTAAATGAACCATCTGCAACTGAGGAAATTGATGTATGAGTTTCGGCTCCACCAAGTTCTTCTGCTGTAACTTCCTCAGAAGTAACTGTTTTCACAACATCTGGACCAGTTACAAACATATAGCTTGTACCCTTAACCATAAATGTAAAATCTGTCATGGCTGGAGAGTAAACAGCCCCACCTGCACAAGGACCCATTATCATCGAGATTTGTGGAACAACGCCTGAAGCTAGAGCATTTTGAAGGAATACATCTGCATAACCACCTAAAGATTCCACTCCTTCTTGAATTCTAGCTCCTCCACTATCGTTCAGACCAATAATTGGAGCACGGTTTTGTATAGCTAAATTCATTATCTTTACTATTTTACTTGCATGAGCAGCTGACAAAGAACCACCAAAAACGGTGAAATCTTGAGCATAAATATAGATTAATCTTCCATTAACCTTTCCAGATCCAGTAATAACACCATCGCCAGGAATAGTTTTTCCGTCCATACCAAAGTCTCTGATACGATGAACAACAAACATATCAGTTTCTTCAAAGGATCCTTCGTCCAAAAGTGAGTTTATTCTTTCTCTAGCTGTTAGTTTACCAGATACATGTTGTTTATCTATTCTTTCTGTCCCTCCACCTAGGCGCGCTTTTTCACGTCTAGACTGAAGTTCTGAAATTATTTCTCTACTTGTCTTTTTAATGATCAAACCCTCTCGTAAGTAATTCAAATCTCAATTTAACAAAATTCATTTAATTTCACCAGTGTTAATAGTTTTATTCATATTTTTTAATCTTAACTTAAATAATTCTTTAAAATTCTGATATATTATAAATAAATTTTTATTGAGGAATTATAAATGAAAAAGAATATATCTGATATTGGTAGATTAAATCATATCGCTATAGCAGTACCTAATTTAGAAAAGGCTGCTTTAACTTGGGAAATAGCTCTAGGAGCATCAGTAAGTTCTCCTCAAGCTTTACCTGAACATGGAGTTACGTTAGCATTTATAGAATCTCCAAACTCTAAAGTTGAATTATTAGAACCATTAGGAGAAAATAGTCCTATAAAAAAATTCCTTGAAAAAAATCCTAACGGAGGAATACATCATATTTGTTATGAAGTTAAAAATTTAAACTCTGCATCTGAAAAACTCAAATCAGCAGGAGCGAGAATATTAGGAGATGGCTCTCCAAAAATTGGGGCTCATGGGAATCCTGTTTTATTTTTAAATCCCTCTGATTTTTCAGGTACTCTAATTGAGTTAGAAGAAACCAAAAAATAGATTAACTATAATTTAGTTTATATAAAACAGCAGAACCACATTTTCTACAAATCAAATTTGATTTTCTTCTATGTATTTTTTGTTCCCAACATTTATTTGGGCAAAATCTAATCCATTTATATTCAGAAAACTCAAGAGTATGACATCGTCTTGCAGTGCAACCTAATTTTATTGCCATTTCTTTCCACACCTTATTGTGGCCATTTTTAGAGCCAACAAGCGCATGGGCAATTTCATGAAGAATTGTATCTTTAATATCGTTATGTTTTGAGTTTTTGATAAAGTTCCTTGAAAAGGTTATTTTTTTTTCTCCAAAATGACAAGCTCCAGCTCTGACTTTGGCAAAATCAAGTTCTAATCCCCAATCAAATAAATTATTTTTATCCATTTCAGTTCTTGCTAAGGTTAAAAATTCTTTAAATAAACCATTATCTTTTTGAATTCTAATTACTTTTTTTGTTTTTGTTTTGGGAGTTGAGATTTTTTTTTTAATTTGTGAAAAGAGATTTATCATTTTGAGGTTTCTTTGGAGAATTAATAATAATATAGTTATATTTATAATAATTATATTTTCAAATAGGTATAGAAAAATTTGTTAGAGTTAAAAAATATTTCGATGCACTGGGACGCATTAAAAGCAAAGCCTTTTCTGAAAAATTTAAACTTAAAAATAAATAATGGAAAGATTTTAACTGTTTTTGGTAAAAGTGGTATCGGAAAATCTTCTTTAATAAATATTATTGCAGGTGTTTATGAAAAAAACTTATTTTTTACTGGTGACATTATTTTAAATAACAAAATAATATCAAAAACTCTTCCTGAAGATAGAAGAATTGGTTTGCTTCTTCAAGATCCTCTCTTATTTCCTCACTTAAGTGTTAAACAAAATATGATATTTGGTATGAAAACAAAATATACAAATAAGCAAAAAACTAATTTAATAGAAGAAAGTTTGTTAAATGCTGATATGAAAGGTTTTGAAGATAGGTATAGCAACACATTATCTGGAGGCCAAAAAGCAAGAATAGCTTGTCTGCGGGCAATTTTGTCAGAGCCAGAAGCTCTTTTGTTAGACGAACCATTTTCTTCTATTGATCCCAAACAACGAAATAGTTTTAGGTTATTTGTAATAGAGCAAGTTAGAAATAGAAAAATACCCTGTATACTTGTTACTCACGACGAAAGCGACAAGGCTATAAGTGATTATAAACCCATGGACTTGAAAATTTTTTGTTAGCAACGATATAAACACAATTAAGATAATAATTACTTCTCTAATATAAAATTTTTTGTTAGTAATTAATCAAAATCAAAAGGGTATACTATGAATTCTTACGGAAGTAGTTCAAACACAGCCACCATTCAAGAAAGCAAAGCTAATTTAACACAAGCTGATGCCGAAGAAGCTATCAAAACATTGATTGAATATTTGGGCGATGATCCAAATAGAGAAGGTTTAGTTGATACTCCAAAAAGAGTGGTGAAATCTTTTAAGGAGTTTTATGCCGGATACCAACTAGACGCAGAAGAAATATTATCTAAAACATTTGAAGATGTTGAGGGTTATGATGATATAGTAATCTTAAAAAATATTAACTTTGAAAGTCACTGTGAACATCATATGGTACCTATCATTGGTCGAGCATCAATAGGTTATTACCCAAATAATAGGGTTGTAGGCATTTCTAAATTAGCAAGAGTGCTAGACGTCTTTGCAAAAAGGTTGCAAACTCAGGAAACTATGACTGCACAAATTGTAAACTGTATCGATAAAGTGTTATCACCCAAAGGTGTGGCGGTTTTAATTGAAGCCGAACATCACTGCATGACTACTAGAGGTGTTCATAAAAATAATGTCACTATGACTACAAATCAATTTAGCGGTTGTTTCTTAGAAGATGTTAATTTGCAAGATAGATTCATTAAAATGGCTAATTAGAAGTTATATAGTTTTAAAACTTTTTTAAAGTAATATTATATTATGAAATTTGCACCCATTGTTCACTTAATAGGCATGTTACTTTGTATCTTATCAATATTTATGTTGATACCTGCATTGGTAGACTGGTTTTACGGAAGTAATGATTGGCCTGCTTTTATTTTTTCTTCTTTGTTAACTGGTTTAATTGGTAGTTTTTTTTATTTTTCAGCAAAAAATAACTCAACCGAACATCTTGAATTACGTCAGGCTTTTCTATTGACCAATAGTGCATGGTTATCAATAGCCTTATTTGGCTCTCTGCCCTTTTTGTTTTCTCAAATAAACATGAGCTTTGTAGATGCACTTTTTGAATCTACATCTGGAATAACAACAACAGGCGCCACTGTTATTACAAATCTTGATAATACATCCCATGGCATACTAATATGGAGAGCTCTTCTCCAGTGGTTAGGAGGTGTAGGTATCATTGTAATGGCTCTTGCTATACTTCCAATGCTCTCAATAGGTGGAATGCAACTCTTTAAAACTGAATCATACGAAACACCTGATAAAGTGGTACCTAAAGCAGCAACTTTTGCAGCTGGAATCAGTATAGTTTATTCAATTTTAACTATCGCTTGGGCACTTATGCTTTGGAAAGCTGGCATGCCTGTGTTTGATTCTATAGCACACGCAATGACAACTCTTGCGACAGGCGGATACTCTACAAAGTCATCTTCATTAGCTGCTTTTGATTCTAGCGCAATTGAAATAATTATAATTTTTGGAATGATTGTTGGATCTTTACCTTTTGTGCACTACTTGACAATAACTAAAAATGGATGGAGAAATTTAATTAAAGATGATCAAGTAAAGTGGTTTCTAACAATAATTATTATTGTAACTCTAATTATTTCTGCATATCTATACCTTCAAAATATTCCCTATTTAGACGCTTTAAGACTATCTTCATTTAATGTTGTGTCAATTATTACTGGGACTGGTTTTGGCACATCTGATTTCAATAATTGGGGAGGACTTGCTACAACATTTTTGTTTATGCTAATGTTTGTTGGTGGTTGTGCAGGTTCAACTACATGTGGCTTAAGGATGGCTCGAATTCAAGTTTTAGTTGCTAATGCTAAATCTCAAATTTCAAAATTAATAAGACCACATGCTATAGTTGTTTCTTATTATAATCAAAAACCAATACCTGAAAATGTTACTGAATCTGTTATGGGATTCTTTTTTTTATATATATTATCTTTTGCAATACTTGCGTGTATTCTTGGAGGGTTAGGTCTTGATTTAGTCACTGCAATATCTGGTGCAGCATCTGCTATTGGTAATGTAGGCCCAGGACTAGGTGATATAATTGGACCTACAGGTTCTTATCAAAATATTCCTGATTTAGGAAAAATATTTTTATGTGCTGGAATGATTTTAGGCAGGTTAGAGATTTTTGCTATTTTAGTGATGTTTTCTCCTTTGTTTTGGAAAAATTAAATATAAGATCAAAAATTCTAATGATTAAAAAAATTACGTTCAACCTTACAAAACTCACAAACAACTAAAATATTACCTTCTTGATCTGATAAGTTTTCTAAATCTTGTTTGCTTAACTTTTTTAAAGCTGAGTTAACTTTTTCTTCTGAACATCTGCATTGATCCTTGATTTCAATTTTTTCAAAAACGGTAACTCCAATCTCATGAAACAATCTAAGAAGAATATTCTCTGAGGTTAAATCAATTGATAAAAACTCCTCTTTCTTTAATGTTGATAAAAAATTTTTTGAATTATTCCATACTTCATCGTTATCATCTTTATCTATATAATCGTTCTTATTTGGCATTTTCTGCAACATTATTAAGCCTGCAGGAAACAAGTTTGTACAATTTTTATTTTTTTCATATTGAAAATTGTTAAAAGTACAAAAAACTGTCTTTAATTGTTCTGAATTATTAAAATAATGCTCTGCAGAATTAGATATATTATTACCTTCTAGCGGGACAATGCCTTGATATCTTTTTGTAAATTCACCTTGATCTAGTGTGAAAGCTATATGTCCTGATCCCATTAGAGAGGTGATACCAATGTCATCTTTTAAAGGATCTTTGTTATAAGCTACATAACCTCTAAGAAATCCTTCATTTGTTATATCAGAAAATAAAGTATGAACATTACCGTCAGCTTTTGCTTGCAAGGTAAAAATTCCTTTATGCTTCATTCTTGATCCTATACAAGCTGTTATAGTCAAAGAGTCAGCAAGCAAACTTTCAATAGCGTATGGATAATTATGACGTTTTAATATATTTGAAACTGAACTATCCAGTCTTACTATACTTCCTCTAACTTGATTGTCGCCCAATTGAAAAGGGATAACAGTATTGTTAGTTTTTTTCATTTTCAGAAACCTAATCTAGAAATTTATAATTAAGAAAAACAAAAATTCATGATTGCTTTTTGTGCATGCAATCTGTTTTCCGCTTCGTCAAATATAACAGATTGGCTTCCTTCAAGAACTTCTGCAGTGACTTCTTTATCACGATAAGCTGGTAAACAATGCATAAAAATAGCTTTTGGATCAGCTAAATCCATAATATTTTTGTTTACTTGAAATGGTAGAAATAATTTTTCTGAGCTTGTTTTTTTATTTCCCATAGATGTCCAAGTATCTGTAATCACACAATTAGCTCCTTCAATTGCTAAATATGGGTTGTGTAAAATTTTTATTTTTCCACTTCTTTCTTTGGCCCATTGCATTGTTTCTTTTTTAGGTGAAAAGCCTTCTGGACAAGCTATGTTTAATTCAAAGTCTAATAAAACTGATGCCTCTATCCAACTTTGGAGCACATTATTACAATCTCCAAACCAAACAATTTTTTTATTTTTAAAATCTAACAAATGTTCTTTAAACGTAATTAAATCTGCTACAACCTGACAAGGATGGCTTAAATCTGTTAAAGCATTCACAACAGGTATCCCAGAAGCATTAGCAAAGTTTGTCATTTGATGATGACCAAAGCACCTGATAACTACCATATCAGCGTACCTTTCTAAAACACGTGCTGTGTCTTCTATCGTTTCTCTTTTTCCTAATTGCATTTCTTTTTCATTTAAAATAAGTGAGCTACCTCCTAATTGGTTAATTCCGATTTCAAATGAAACTCGAGTTCTTAAAGAAGGCTTTTCAAAAATTAGTACAACTTGTCTATCAAGCATAAATTTTGGAGCTGGTTGATTTTTCCATTTTATAGCTAATTCAATTAATTGAATTAGCTGCTCTTTTGTAAGATTTTTTAAATCAATGAAGTTTGACATATTAATTTAACTTTTTATTCAATATTAATGTAACATCATTAAGTATTTCAAAAGCTTCATTAATTTCGCCTACTGAAGTATTTAAAGGTGGTAGTAATCTAATTGTATTTTCTGCAGCTCCAACAAGCAAAAGACCTTTAGATCTAGCAATACTTGCAAAATCAGCAGCACTAATATTTTCGACTAGTTCAAGGCCTCTAAGCATTCCAGAACCCTTTTTTTTCAGAAATATAGACTTATCTTCAGTATTATTTTTGATTAAGTCATCCATCTTACTATCAAAATAAATAATTTTATCTCTTAAAGTATCTAAAAACTGATCTTCTAACAAAAGATCTAAAACAGCATTTGCTGATCTCATGGCTAGAGGATTGCCTCCAAAAGTACTTCCATGAGTTCCCGGCACCATTGCATCTCCGACATTTGCTTTTGCCATAACTGCCCCTACTGGAAAACCGCCTCCAAGACCTTTAGCTAAAGCAATAATATCTGGCTCTATATCTTCTTGTTGGTATGCAAATAAAGTTCCAGATCTTCCCATTCCAATCTGGACCTCATCTGAGATCAAAAGGGAACCATTTTCCAGGGCAATATCTTTGAGCAATTTCAAATATCCAGATGGTGCTTTTCTTGCACCACCTTCACCTTGAACAGGCTCAACTAAAATAGCTGCCACGTGTTTACCTATATGTTTCTTTAAACTATCAATGTCTCCCCAATCCACATGAGTAAAACCTTGAGCTGAAGGTCCAAAACCTTCTCTAAATAAGGGCCTATCATTTGCAGCTAACATTGCGAGTGTTCGACCATGGAAGGCACCAGTAGCACATATTATTTCAGTTCTTTCTTTATCTCCTTTTGACCAAGCATATCTTCTAGCTACCTTTACGGCTCCTTCTGTAGCTTCTGCACCTGAGTTACAAAAAAACACTCTGTCAACACACGAATTAGCAACCAGTTTTTCTGCAACTTTTTCTTGTTCAGGTATTCTATAAAGGTTTGAAGTATGCCAAAGTTTTGAAGCTTGATCCCTCAATGCTTCAACTAATTTTGGATGACAATGTCCAAATGCATTTACGGCTATACCAGATGCATAATCTAAATACCTTTTACCATCTTCTGAAAACAAAAAACTACCTTCGCCATGAGTAAAGGCAATATCAATTCTTCCATAAGTTGTCATAATTGATGGGCTAAATGTCATAATAATCTCTTCTAAATTTTACTTGTTATAATATAGCCATAAGATGTGTTAAATAAAAAGAAAATAAAATGCAGAAACAATTTAAATGAAATGCTTTGCTAACTTTAGTCCTTGTGACTGATAATTACTTGTTCCTCCAGCTTCCCCATATAAATTTTTTGGTATAGAAGCCATAGGTTCATAAACTAGTCTACATACGGTTTGTTCTTGTTCAATTAAAAAAGGGACATCATGCGACCTAACTTCTAATACAGCTTTTGTTTTAGAAGCTCCTAATTCAGATAAACCAAAACCTGGATCAAAGAAACCTGCATAATGAGCTCTAAATTCTCCGACTTTAGTATCATAGGCTCTCATTTCAGCAGCATAATTTGACGGAACAGAAACATACTCTTTGCTTGCCAAAATATAAAAGGCATCTGGAATAAGAATTAATGCTCCAGACTTATTGTTTGAATCATGCTTTGAGTATAGCAAGTCTTCAGTTGTAATTTTTTCCCAAAATAAATCTGATTTATAAAAATTTGGTTTATCAACATCTATTAACATTGAGTATTTTCTGGCTTTAAAGCCTATCAAACCATTTTCGCCAGATAAATCTACAGATAATGGAACACCATTCTTTATTTTATCTGGCAGATCTGAGTTATCCTTGTTCCTAACTAAACCAACATGAGCTTGCAAGATTTCCATTTCTTTATCACTAGTGTGTAAATTACCTCTTCTTAACCTTAATTGGTTTAACCTAGAACCAGTTCTAACTATAACTGAAAATGTCCTAGGTGATATTTCTATATATAGAGGTCCTTCATAACCGGCAGGAACCTCTTCAAACTCCTGAGCTTCGTCAACTATTAACCTTGTAAATAAATCTAAACGTCCGGTGGAACTTTTAGGATTAGCCAAGCCTATCAAATCACTTGTAAGAGAAACGTTTTCTAAAAGTTTAACTATATAAACGCATCCACATTCTAAAACAGCTCCATCAACTAAGCTGAATTCGTGCATAGCTAAACCTTTTAGTCTGGTTGATACTTTGTTACCTTTTCCAGGTAGGAAAGATGCTGGAACTCTCCAAGCTTTTTGACCCAACCTTAAATCAATAGAAGCCGGTTGAATTATATCTTTATCAATTTCTTGGTCACTATTGATTATATTATTTTTAATAAGATCTAATATTTCTTGACTTGATAATATACCTGACGATTTTAATATTTTATTCATTTAGATTTTTCCAAAATTTGATCAAGTACCTACGCCCTTAATCTATAACCAGACTTTAATACATACCAAGCACAAAAGCTAAGAATTATATTACATGATAATAAGACTATGCTCCCGGTTATAGGAGAAGTATCACTTACTCCTAAAAAACTAAATCTAAGACCATCTATCGCATAAAAAATAGGATTAAAATAAGCTATGATTTTTAATGCTTCAGGAAGTCTTTCAATGGAATAGAATGTTCCTGATAAAAAAGCTAAAGGTTGAATAACGAAATTTGATATTATTGCTAGTTGGTCAAACTTTTGAGCCCAAATACCAGTCATCATCCCTACAATTGCCAAAGCAAAAGCTCCTTGAAATAAAAATAATATCATCCAAAAAATATTATTAGGAAAACTTAAGATACCTAGAGACCATAACAAACAAAAAGAAGCAGCAAAAACACATAAACCTCTTGTAATCCCTGCTAAAGTATGAGCAATCATAATTTCAACTGGGCCTAATGGAGACATTAACAAGTCTACAATTGAACCTTGCACCTTTGCTGTCATAAAAGCCGATGAAACATTCGCGAAAGAATTTTGCAAGACACTCATCATAATTAATCCAGGCACTAAAAAGGTTATGAAAGGGATACCATTAAAACCTGCACTTCTATCAATTGCCACAGAAAAAACTATAACGAATAATAAGGTCGTTACCATAGGTGCTGTTACGGTTTGTAAAAACACATTTGTAAACCTCTTAACTTCCTTAATATAAAGAGTGGATAAACCAGTCCAATTTACTAAACCAATGTTTCTTCTAACACCTAGATCCGTATTTTGTTTAATCACAGCTTTCCTTAAATATTTAAAGGTTAACAATTAATATGAAGTTATATATAAATATAATTAGCATTAACAAACATCAATGAACAGTTTTATGAATGATCATGAAAAAATAATAAAGCGAATAAAAAAATCAGCAATATCATACCTAGCTCGTTATGAGGTTTCTGAATATCAATTTAAAAATACTATGATGAGAAAATTGTCTAATTTTGAAAATGAATTGAGTGAAAAAATTAAAATTGAAATTATAGAAAAAATTAGAAAACAAATGATATCGTCTGGTTATATAAATGACAAAAGATTTGCAGAAATGAAATCTCGTTCAATACGACGCCAAGGAGGGTCAGCTAGATTAATTTATTCAAAATTAAAGGAAAAAGGTGTTTCTGATAACGTAATTAAATATAGCATTGATATAGTTGACGATGGGAACGAAGACGCTGAAATTGTTGCTGCTGTCAAGTTTATGAAAAAGAAAAATATAGGCGCTTTTCATAAAAATAAAGATCCTGATATTGACAATCATCTTTTAAAGCACAAGTGGTTTGGCGCTCTTTCTAGAAGAGGGTTTTCTCTATCAATTGTGAATAAAGCATTAAGTATTTCTGATATTGAAAATGCTGATTTTATAATAGAAGATAATACATAATTAAATAAAAATAATTCAGGAGAACAATTATGACAAATAATAATATTTATAAACCAAACGCAGATATTATTCAAAATTCTCATATAAATTCTGAAAATTACGAAAAAATGTATGAAGAATCAATTAAAAGTCCAGATGCATTTTGGGCTATTCATGGAAAAAGAATTGATTGGATAAAGCCGTATACTAAAATAAGTAACGTATCTTATGATAAAGAAAATCTTCACATAAAATGGTATGAGGACGGCACACTTAATGCCAGTGTGAATTGCCTTGATAGACATCTAGAAAAGAATGGGGGAAAGACCGCTATTATTTGGGAAGGTGATAGCCCAGATGAAGCCAAATACATAACTTACAATGAACTTTACCAAAATGTGTGCAAGTTTTCAAATGTACTTAAAAATGCCGGTGCAAAAAAAGGTGATAGAATTACTATTTACATGCCAATGATACCTGAAGCTACAATTGCAATGTTGGCTTGCACTAGGATTGGAGCAATCCACTCTGTAGTGTTTGGTGGCTTTTCTCCTGAAGCATTAGCAGGTAGAATTCAAGATTGTAATTCAAATATAATTATAACGGCTGATGAAGGAGTGAGAGGTGGAAAACATATACCTCTTAAAGCTAATGTTGATGAAGCTCTATCTAAAGCTACAATGTGTACAACATCTATTGTCGTAAAGCGGACTAGTGGAGATGTTAATTGGGTAGAAGGACAAGATCTCTGGTATCATGAAGAGATGGAAAAAGCCTCGTCTGAATGTTTCCCTACTGAAATGAATGCCGAAGATCCAATGTTTATTCTTTACACTTCAGGTTCAACTGGAAAGCCAAAAGGGGTTCTTCATACTACTGGAGGGTACATGGTGTATGCATCAATGACACACCATTATGTTTTTGATTATCACGATGATGAAATCTATTGGTGTACGGCAGATGTTGGATGGGTAACAGGTCATTCTTATATTGTCTATGGACCTCTTTCAAATGGAGCTACAACACTAATGTTTGAGGGAGTGCCAAATTATCCAGACGTAAGCAGATTTTGGCAAATAGTAGATAAACATAAAGTAAACATCTTTTATACTGCGCCAACTGCTATTCGAGCCTTAATGGCTGAAGGAGATGAGCCCGTTAGAAAAACAAATCGTTCTAGTTTGAGGATTTTGGGTAGTGTTGGTGAACCTATAAATCCAGAGGCATGGAATTGGTATAATAAAGTTGTAGGAAATGGGAAATGCCCAATAGTTGATACTTGGTGGCAGACTGAAACTGGTGGTATTTTAATCACTCCACTCCCAGGAGCTACATCAACTAAACCTGGTTCAGCTGCTAAACCTTTTTTTGGAATACAACCGGTTCTTGTTGATAATGACAATAATCAGTTAAGTGGTGCTGCTGAAGGAAATTTATGTATTAACATGTCATGGCCAGGTCAGATGAGAACTGTTTATGGAGATAATGAACGTTTTATTGAAACCTATTTTTCAACTTTCCCAGGAAGGTATTTTTCTGGGGATGGGTGTAGAAGAGATGAAGATGGATATTATTGGATTACAGGAAGAGTTGATGACGTCATAAACGTATCAGGACATAGGATGGGAACTGCTGAAGTAGAGTCTGCCTTAGTATCACATCCCAAAGTAGCAGAGGCTGCTGTGGTCGGCTATCCTCACAATATTAAAGGCCAAGGAATCTATGCATATGTGACCATAAATATTGGTTTAGATCCGTCGGACGAATTACTAAACGAACTAAAAAAATGGGTGAGAAAAGAAATAGGCCCAATTGCAACTCCTGATCTAATACAGTTTGCACCTGGTCTTCCAAAAACCAGATCTGGTAAAATAATGAGAAGGATTTTGAGAAAAATTGCGGCAAATGAGCATAACGAACTTGGAGACGTATCTACTTTAGCAGATCCCATTGTGGTTACAAATTTGGTAGATAATAGAAAAAACAGATAGCCCCTAAAAAGTATTATGCATTCTATATTTTTTTATTACCCACTTAATAAGTAATGGAAGAATTGCTATTAAAATAAAACTCATTAGTAAGGGTAAAGACATTATGTCGTTTATATTATTAATTTTTGAAATCTCTGAACCAGCGTTGACATAAACTATTGTTGCTGGAAACATTCCGATTTGACTTATATAATAAAACTTTTTTATACTTATAGGTAATACCCCCATAATCAAATTTATAAAAATGTATGAAACTGTAGGTATTAATCTTAAACTTAATAAATACCAAGCACCATCTTCTTTAAAATTCTGATAGATAAAAGAAAACCTTTTACTGAATTTTTTATTAAAATAATCATATAAAAAATGTCTTGAAATAAGAAAACACAAACAGGCACCTAGTGTTGAGGCAAATGATACAATAATAATACCTTCTAATAAACCAAATAAAGCTCCTGCTGCAATCGTCATTATACTTGGTAAAAGAGGCAGTGATAATCCCGCAAAAATAATATATGAGATAAAAAATAAACTTCTAGAATATTTTGGGTTTTCATCTATCCAAACTTTTATAAATACTTGGTTTTTTTTTAGTTCCTCTAAATTAAAAAAATCATTTAAATAAAAATTTGATAGTAAAAATAAAGTTACTAAAAAAATAAGAAGAAAAAAAAGGTTTTTCATACAGCTTTAAACATTCCAAATTTTCTTGGCAAATTCTGGATAGAACTCTGCAACCATTGGAGCGATTATATCTCTTAAAATTTCTAATCTATTTATATCGGGATTTACTATTTCAGATATATTGTTGTCAATATCAAAGTCAAAACCTGTTAACTTAATAATATCATCAATTGTGTTATTATGATTTAAACTTAATAAAGAAAATCTCTGACTTAGTTTATTAAATTTAAATAAAGCTCTATTAGTCAACAAATATTTGGGACCTCCTGGACGATAGATATTATCTTCAGATATGCCTGGAGCAGAAATAAAGTCTACTTTATTCACTAGCGTTCTAGGAGAGTGTTCTTCTCTAAATAGAATAATTTGAGGAACAACAAAATACATCAAAGCAGAACCGAAAGAGCCAGGAAACCTTTTATTAACTTTGGGATACTCACCTGTACCTACAAGATTTATGTTTGCTTGGCCGTCAATTTGAACACCTCCAAGAAAAAAAGTGTCAATTCTTCCTTGAGCCGCGCAATCAAATAGTTCTCTAGCACCATCAGTAAAGTTATTATATTTATTAGAATGTAAGATAGTTACTCTTAGTCTCCTGTCTTTTGCTTTTGCTTCTTCTTTTGCTAAGAGTGCTGCAGCCCCAGGGATAGGTGAGGCAGCTCCCACAGCTACGTGTTTATCATGAACAAGTAAGTCTGCTAATTGACTTATTAAAAGTTCTTCTCTTTTAATTTCTATATTCACTTATTATATCCCTCAGGTTATTGAGATAATGAATATTTCATATATTCATCAAATCCCTGTTTTGTTTTGGCCGCTATTGAGTATTTTTTTATTTCTTCATTATCCGATGGATAAACTCCAGGAAGCGCGCACGGCCAAGCTCCATTTTTAATGACCGATATTCCATCAATATATAGTGCTGGAAGACAAGTAGCTGCTGTTAATTCATTTTCAAAAAAATCATCGTTTACAATTTTTTCTACAGTAACAAATACTTTTTTTGAAGCATGAGCAAGAGTAGCAAGTTCTCGTCTTCTGCCAATTTGAATATTTCCATTTCTATC
>CAZFKZ010000010.1:0-48615 GCA_964519035.1 uncultured Rhodobacterales bacterium
GATGAAATATTCTCACTCAAAAAAAACAAACTAATCAAAGTTATGATAAGCGGAGACACACCTCGTGCAACAGGATATACTTCCGAAAGTTCTCCATATTTATAGGCGTTTAACAAAAAAATTTGATAGAAAAAATGTAAAAAAGCACTCAGTAAGATGTAATAAATTCCATTAATATTAGGGAAGCCAAATATACATATTCCTATTATTGATAATGGGATATGTCCTAATACAACTGATGTCATGCTTAATAACTTATCTTTAGACCCCCTTAGAATAAAATTCCATAAAGCATGTAAAAAAGCAGCACATAAAACAGCTATAATGATTGTTAAATCGTTAATATTATACTTTCTTTAAAAAACTTAATTAACTAAAAATTTTAATGAAATTAGATCATTACCTCTATTAAATATGGACCATTTTCTTTTAATCCATATTTAAAGAATTTAACTAAATCATCTATATTATCAACACGAACAGCATCTACACCCATTCCTCGTGATATAGAGACCCAATCTAAAGAAGGTTTTTTTAAAGACAACATTTCTAAAGCAGATTTTCCAGGATTAACTACACCGACATTAGTTAATTCACCTTGCAATATTTTATAACTTTGATTAGCAAAAATTAGAACTGTGATATCCAAATTTTCTCTAGCCATTGTCCATAATGATTGCACAGTATACATTGCACTACCATCTCCTTCGAGAGCAATAACTTTTTGATCTGGAGAAGCTACGGCTGCGCCAATAGCTAAGGGCATTCCAAAGCCAATAGAACCTCCACAATTATTTAACCATGTATGAGGACGAGAGCCTGCAGTTTGTGCAAAAAATTCTCTTCCAGTAGTTACAGACTCATCTACAATAATTGCATTTTCTGGAATTAATGCCCCTAGAACCATTCCAAGAGAAGTTGTGTTAATAGGACCAGCAGGAATCTCAGGAATTTTCATTTCTGAAATTGTTGAAGGTATAATTTTTGTGGCTCCTAATAAATCAGATAATTCTTCAACCATTTCTCCTATGTTGTCTGAAAGGGATGCTAATTCAATAAATTTAGTTCCATCTTGGGTTAATATGCCAGGTTTATTTGGATATGCAAAAAAAGCAACAGGTCTTCTTGCACCAATAACTATGATTGTATCAAAATCTTTTAAAATACTGACAGCGCTATCTACGACATAAGGTATTCTGACCGAGTTAATTCTTCCAGCACCTTTATCTAAACGTGCATTGAACCAATCTGTTTTTATAGGACAACCTAGTTTATCAGCAATTTTGGCTATATTAATTAAATTTCCTTCTTCTAAAGCAGCTCCACCTACAAGGATCATTGGATTTTTTGCCTTTTGCAAAGCTAAAGCTGCTTCTTTAATTAAAGCAGATGGTACTTTGTTAAGAGTAACTTGCAATTCAATATTTTGAGCCTCACTTCCCTCATTCCAAGCTGTGTCTCCTGGTAGGATTAATGTTGCAATTTGTCCGGGGGCAACCATAGCTGCAGAAATAGCTTCTGCACCATCTTTTGCAATATCTTTAGAGGATTGACTTGTTTTGACCCAATGTGAAACTGGCTTAGCTATTCCTTCAATATCAGATGTCAATGGAGCATTTAATTTGATATGATCTAATGCATGCTCTCCCACAATATTTACTATTCCTGAATTTGCTTTTTTTGCATTATGAAGATTTGCAAGTCCATTTGCTAAACCAGGACCCAAATGTAACAATGTTGATGCTGGAGATCTTTTCATTCTGTAATAACCGTCTGCAGCGCCAGTTGCACACCCTTCGAATAGACACAAGATACTTCTCATTTTTTCGTATTTATCAAGGGCCGCAACAAAATGCATCTCTGAAGTTCCAGGATTTGTAAAACAAACATCTACATCTCCAGATAATAAAGTCCGAACTAAACTTTCTGCACCATTCATTTAAATCTCCAAATTAAAAAACATTTAACATATTAAATACTTATTATATAAACTGTGATTTGTTATTTGTAATTATTAAAATTAATTAACTACCACTCTTTTCCAGCAGTCCATCCACCATCAATAATTAAGTTAGTTCCTGTGCAAAAACTTGCATCTTCACTTGCTAAATATAAAACAGCACTTGAAATTTCTGAAGGCTCTCCCCAACGTTTCATAGCATGTAAATTTCTTACTTTTTGAGAAGCCTCTTCATCTTGAAAATATCTCTCTGTCAAAGGCGTTCTAATGACACCTGGACCCACGGCATTAACTCTAATATCATATTTGGCTAAATCAATTGCTAATTGTTTTGTCATTCCAGCTGTAGCATGTTTAGAAGCGGTGTAAGCGCATCTATTAGGAGCAGATGTTACACTTAAAGTTGATGAAGTTATAACAATATTACCTTTAGTTTCCTTTTCAACACAATGTTTTGCAAATGTTTGAGCTGTAATAAACACTCCAGTTACATTTATATCAATTACCTTTCTCCATTCTTCAATAGATAGCTCTAATGGTGAAACAATCTCTCTTATTCCAGCATTACAAAAGGCTACATCTAAGCTTCCAAAATGATCATAAGCATTTTTCATTGCTTCTATTGTTTGATCTTGATTTGTAACATCTAATTTAAAAGGCTCTGCATCACCTCCAGCAGATTTAATTTCATTTGCCACTCTCTGAGCCATATCAAAATCTAAGTCTGACACTGCGACATTAGCACCTTCTTTAGCAAAACTTAAACCTGTTTGACGCCCTATTCCACCTGCTGCTCCAGTAATAAATACTGTTTTGTTTTTAAATCTCATTGAAAACCCCCTCTTTTAATGCAAGTTTATTTGAATAAATATTTTTAACAATAGATAATATTCATTGGAGTTTTAAATGGATTTAGAACATTTAGTATTTAATACTGGTCCTAAAAGAGTAGGTCCGTTTAGTCATGCAGTAAAAGCAGGAGAATTTCTTTTTGTAACTGGACAAATGCCAACATTACCAGATGACCCTAAATCTTTAATTAGTAATGACGTAGAAAAGCAAACCCATCAAGTAATGGAAAACCTCAAGAATGTTTTAAAGCAATCTGGATCTTCTTTTGATAGAGTTGCATTTGTAAGAGTTTACCTAGTAAACTTTCAGGATTTTGACAAAGTGAATAATATTTATAAAACTTATTTTAATGAAAGTAAGCTTCCTGCTAGAACATGTATAGGTGTAACAGGCCTTGCTGCAGGAGCTTCAGTAGAAATAGATCTAGTTGCTAAACTATAGTAAAGAAACATATCTCAATGCAAAATCAAATTGCTCTATTTAAAAAAGGCCTATTGACTGGTTATGGTTTCTCAGGAATTGGCATGAGTGCAGCTATGTTTGGATTTGGAGTGTATGCTGGTGAAGCAGGATTAGATCTTTCGCTATGTATAGGAGCACTTTTAATTTTGTGGAGCCTTCCAGGGATGGTTATATTTGTTTCTCTGTATACAATTGGGACCCCCATAATCTTACTATTTACAACTGTCTTATTAGCTAATATGAGACAGTTTTTTTTAGTTTTATCTGGTATGGTATTAATGAATATTAATAGTCACAAGATTCCTTTTATATCTAAATTATTTTGGGCTCACCTTATTAGCCCTACTAGTTGGGCAGAATTAGTCAAAATAAAAGATGAGATTAATGAAAAACAACTTTTATATTTTTTCAAAGGTTTAACCACAGGTTTAGTTTCAATTTGCCTTATAGGTACAATAATTGGTTATTACTTATATAATATCTTACCGACTTACTTGGTGTCTATTCCTGTTTTTATAATGCCTTTATATATAACAATTTTAATGCTTAGGGCAGTTGAGTTGTTTTATAGAGTTGCTGTTATAAGTGGCGGATTAATAGGACCTGTACTTTTTCCCTATACTGGTGATTGGAGCATAATAATTGCTGGTATAAGCGGTGGAACTATTGGGTTATGCGTAAATTATTTTGTTGAAAAGAGCAATAAAAATGGCTGATATTCCCTTTATAAATGAAGACATAATGCCTTGGGTTACACTTTTTGTTGCAGGTTTTGGTATTTTTGTATGGCGATTTCTTGGGCTAACATTATCAAGCAAAATTAAAAAAGATAGTCTGTTTGCAAAATGGATAAATGCGGTAGCTTTTGCTATGACTACAGGTTTAATGGTAAGAATAGTTTTTTATCCTACAGGAGCATTATCTGAAACAGCAATGTTAGATAGATTAGTGCCTTTTATCATTGGAGTTACAGTTTTTTTATTTTTCCCTAAAAAACCTATTATAGGTTTACTTGTTGGGATGACTGCATTTAGCTCTACTATATTTTATCGAGTAATTTATTAATTATCCGAAACAAGTTGTTTTGCGATTATTAATTTTTGGAGCTCGTTGGTACCTTCACCTATAGCTAGTAAAGGAGCATCTCTATAATACCTCTCAACATTATATTCTGGAGAATAACCAAATCCACCATGAATTCTCATTGCTTCTGTTGCATTGAATAAAGCTGTCTCTGTTGCAAAAAGCTTAGCCATACCCGCTTGTAAATCTGAACGATTTCCAGAATCATAAGCTTCAGCTGCTTGCAATGTTAATAATCTAGAGGCTTCTAGCCTAGTTGCCATTTCAGCTAATTTTATTTGAATAGATTGATGTTCACAAATTGGCTTTCCAAATGTCTTTCTTGTTTTTGAATAAAGAATAGAATCTTCTAGAGCCGCTCTTGAAACTCCAACACCTCTTGCTGCAACATTAATTCTACCTAATTCAAGACCAGCTAATATCTGCTTTAACCCTTTCCCTTCAAACTCACCAATAAGATTGGAACTAGAAACACGGACGTTTTCAAATTGAACTTCACCAGTATCAATTCCCTTATAACCCAACTTCTTCAATTTTCTAGCAACAAAGCCATCTTTTTTTTCTACTAGAATTAAACTCATACCTTTATGAGCAGGCTTAATATCCGTATTAGTTTTTACTAAAACTGCTAGTATATCTCCTTGCACAGAGTTAGTTATCCATGTTTTGTTACCATTAATTATATATGAATCATTCTCTTTTACAGCTTTTGTATTAATTGCTTGAAGGTCAGTTCCACAATCTGGCTCTGTAAGAGCAATTCCTCCCCTTAACTCTCCTGATGCAAATTTAGGAAGATAAAATTCTTTCATTTCTTTTGTACCAAAACGCTCAACAGCTGCACACATTATTAAATGTGAATTGAAAATTCCTGATACCGACATCCAAACAGCAGATACATTTTCAACTATTTTTGAATATGTTACCGCAGATAAACCTAACCCACCATACTCTGGAGAAATAGTTGCACCAAACAAACCTAAATCAGCCATTTTATCCGCTATTAATTGTGGGTATTTATCTTCTGACTCAAATTCTCTAACAAATGGTTTTACATCTCTTTCCAAAAACTTGTTGACTGAATCTATTATTAATTTTTCATCTGATAATTGAGTAGCTTTATCAATTTCAAGAGTGCTTTGATCATTCATTCTTTATCTCCTGTTAAATAATTTACAAGTCCACCTGACTTAATTCAAAAATTGAATTAACAGTATTCACACTGTCCATTCGTAACATTAAATCAGTTAGCTGATTTATCCTTTTTGAAGATAAGTATGGCTCAGTTAAACCTTTGAATTTTGAAATAAACTCACTATCTTTCATAAAATTATCTGGTTCACCTTTTGGAATCTTTACAAATTTTTCATACTTAACTCCATCAACTACTACCTTGACTTTTGCACTCATAAATTCTGGACAACAATCTTCAGCATCTTTATCAGGACTTACTTTTATTCTATTACATAGTGAGATAGTTTCTTTATTTTCAAGGTGAATCTTATAATCATCCCATGTCAAACCTCCATCTTCTATGGCAACAGCAGCACAAAATGGCATAGAGAATTGACCATCAACAATACTTTTAGGATTTTGTTTATCCTGTAATGGGTAGCCTATAATATTTAAGGCCGTTTCAGATAAACCAATATCAATATCATCTAAATTCTTAGATGAAAAACCTAATTCATTTTTTAATTCAACTAATCCATCTATTGCAGCATGGCTATATCTACAAGATGGATATGGCTTAACCCCCAAATTTAAGGTTTCATATGCTTCACCTAATCCATGCATGGCTTTTTCAATATTTCCACCTGATGCATATGCGTGCAAGTAGCCCCACTGACCTTCGAACGCTTCAGATGGTCCCTTAAAACCTTCTCCAGCCATAATTGCACAATTCAATCCATTTTGAGCCGCTTGGCCAACGTGTGATCTTTTCGTCCAAGCTCCATCTGTAAGGAATTGCATTGATCCTGCTGATTGACTAAGAGCTATCCCAAACGCAGAAATAAATTGCTGCTTATTTAAGCCAATCAAATAACCTGCTGCTGCTGCTGCACCAAAAATTCCACATGTTGCTGATGGATGAAATCCTTTTTTATAGTGTGCTGATGAACCACCTGCCAACCCTAATCTAATCTGTATTTCATAACCTAAAACACATGCTGTAATTAGTTCTTGTCCTGAAGATTTTTTCATTTGAGCTGCAGCCAAGGCAGCTGATAAAATTGGGGCACTTGAATGCAAAGAAGCTTCTGCATGTGTATCATCAAAATCAAGTGAGTGAGCCAAAGTTCCATTTAGTAATGCTGCTGCACTTGGGGTATAACTATTTTTATCTGAAAAAACTTGGCAGCTTCCATTATTCATTTCTAATTTTTCAATTGAAGAAACTAGGCTTGGGGTAGATTCAGCATCATGCCTTGCCCTTATAATTATTCCAACTGTATCCAATATAAGTAATTTAGTTCTTTTGACAACATCCAACGGCAGATTATCAAATTTAATGTCTTCACAAAATTCAGCAAACTTCTCTGTCATTTTCTCCATGATACCACTCCACTTAAATATTATTTGAAAATATTAAACTAAAAATTAATTATACAAAACTAAAAAATAAACAGTATGATAAAACAGTTTAATTTTTAAAATGTAGGATGACATGACAGAAGCTTTTAAGCTATCAGCCACTGACGCAATAGCAGAGATTAGTAAAGGTCAACTCTCCAGACATGAATGGGTTTTAAGTTGTATAAAAAGAATAAAGGAAAATGAAAATAAAATTAAAGCTTGGGTATGTATTGATGAAGAAAACGCTATTAAAAAAGCAAAGAAATTAGACAATATAGGATTAAAAGAAAATTTAGGAATTCCTTTTGGCATAAAAGATATTATCGACTCAAGTAATTTACCATCTACTCTTGGCACACCCTTTTATAGCCAAAATATTCCAATAAGAGACGCTGGATCTGTGGCTATAGCAAAAGAAACCGGCTGTATTGTTTTGGGTAAAACTGTGACAACAGAGCTAGGACATCGAGCACCTGGCCCCACTAAAAACCCACACAATCATAAACATACACCTGGAGGATCAAGTTCTGGTTCTGCTGCAGCTGTAGCAAATATGATGGTGCCTATATGTTTAGGAACTCAAACAACTGGTTCAGTTATAAGACCAGCAGCATATTGTGGAGTTATCGGTTATAAGCCAACATATGGAGATTTTGACAAATCAGGTATTCTCCCTAACTCACCATCTATAGATACTTTAGGTTTAATGACAAGATCAGTTGAAGATCTCTCATTATTTAGATCTGTCTTATTAGAAGAAAAAATTATAAGCCCAAAAGAAATTGAATTAAAAAAACTAAAAATTGCTTTTGTAAAGTCTCCTCATTGGAATAAAACAGATACTTCTACACAAGAAAATTTGATAAAGCTTACTAACAATATGCAAAAAAATAATATAAATATTATTGATTTGGATATAGATCACATTATTACAAAATCTGATCAATTACACTTAGATATAAGCGGTTATGAATTTAAAAGATCAATATCATATGAACGTTTTAATCACTTCAATGATCTTAGTGATCAATTAAGAAATGGAAGATTAAGCGATGGTTATAAAGTTACAAATGAATTATATAAAATTGCTATCAATGAGCTTAAAATATTAAGGCATAATATTGATTTAATTTTCAATGATATTGATTTGATAATTACTCCAAGTGCTCCTGGAGAGGCTTTAGAAGGATTAGAATATACTGGATCACCAATTTTTAATACCACATGGTCTATATCTGGAAATCCTTGCGTTACTCTTCCATTATTTAAAGGAAAACTAAACTTACCTATTGGATGTCAACTAATTACAAAAGTTGGAGACGATAATAATTTATTAAACTATGCAAAAAGCATTTTAAACCACTACTTAAAATGAGACACCACTAAGAGTTCAGGTAATGTTAGCGCTAAAGGTGGAAATAACAAAACTATAACTAAAACCACAGTGTCTGATATACAAAAAGGAAAAGATCCTTTAATCACCGTAGTTACAGGTAATCCCGTAACACCACTTACTGCAAATAAATTTAGACCAACAGGTGGTATTACACTTCCAATTTCAATACATAAGGCCGTTAATATGCCAAGATGAATTGGATCAACTCCAAGCGCTAAAGCAACTGGAAAATATATTGGGACTGTTAAGACTAAAATAGCAACACCAGTTAAAAACATAGATAAAAACAACAATGATCCCATAAGTGCAAACAGGAACCCATGCTTAGACAAACCTAATTCACCTGCCCATTCAGCGATCATCATAGGCCAACCCATGTTCGCAAGATAAAATTGAAATATCCCAACACAACCTAGTAAAAAGAAAACTACAGCTGTTAAATTCATTGTTCTTACCGTTGTAGGCATTAGTTCTGGGAGAAAAGTTTTCCGTTTAAAAATTAAGCCATAAAAAAGAGCATAACTTGCTGCAGCTGCACCAGCCTCTGTTGGAGTAAATAATCCTCCATACAATCCACCTAAAATAATAACGGGCATTAGTAAAGCAGGAATCGCTTCTTTAAAAGATCTCCAGACTTCGCATAGATCAAACTTACCTCTAGGTAATTTTATAAATAAAGAAACACTTACAATAATAACAGCATCACTAATAGCCAACATTATCCCCGGGATTATACCCGCAAAGAAAAGATCGACTATAGACATTTCTGTAATTACACCAAATAGAATAAGAGTTATACTTGGTGGTATTAATAGAGCTATACCTCCCGCAGATGCAATAACACCAGCGGCCATCCATTTTGGATATCCTCGTTTGACTAACTCTGGATAAGCAATAACACTCATTGCTGCAGCCATAGCTGTTGAAGATCCTGATATCGCTCCAAAGAGAACAGCAGCTAACAAAGTTGCATAAGCAAAACCACCAGGAACCCAACCGACTAATGCATCTGCAAATTTAAAAAGTCCAGCAACAAGTCCTGTTTTTTCCATTAAAAAACCAGCAAAAATAAAAAATGGTATAGCAACTAAAGTATACTTAGTTAAAAAGCTAAAAAAAGCTTCAAATAACGTGCTGTAAGTTAGAAAATCATCAAAAATGACTAGTAACGCTGTAGCTCCAGCTAAAGCAATACCAATAGGCGCGCCTGCGAATAACAAACCAAATAATGATCCGCCTAAAGAAAACATTTAAAAATACCTTTTTTTTGCTTAGACATCTGTTGCAACTTCTATCTCTTGAGTAAAATGATCGCCTTTAACGTAAGAATGAATGTCTTCAATAAATTGAAGTAGTGCAACAACCGACATTAACCCCATGCCAATAGCTAGTACTAAATGGAAAGGCCACATATAAAAATATAAGCTTTCTGTCCTTTCACCAATCTTTATAGAATATTCTATTGTAAAAATTGCTGTATAAGTCAAAGAGCCAGTGAATATAGATACAAAAAGGGAAACTAAAATTTTTGCTGCACCCACAGTTCTATGGAACCCTTTGGCATTTAATAACTGCAAAACAGCGCTCATTACCAAATGACCTCTTTTAACTTGTGTGACACATATATATAGAGAAACAGATGCAACCATTGCATATATTACAGCATCCTGACCCCATTCAAACACAACTCCAAATATATATCTTCTTATAATTTCTGCTAGTGCAAAAAGGGTAACAAGTATCATTAAATAGGCTGAAGCGTTACCTAAAATTAATGTTATCTTCTCTTTAATAACATTAGATATCTTGTAAAATTTATTCATATTATTTTTTCAAAAAAAGTAAAAAAAGGCCTGAATTTTTTCAGGCCTTTGATAAAATTATTTTCTAGCTTTTTTCTTATAAAGAGCACTTCCTTTTGCATACTTTGCAAAGTCTGCAGCAAAGGCTGTACAATCTGTTTTTTCTAAAGCAGCAGAACCCATTGGGTTAGCAGCAACTAGAGCTTTTGCTTCAGCTGTAAACTGGTCAACCATTTTACCACCTGTAGCGTCAACTTTAGTTTTGATCCAAGTATTAGTAGCTCCACCCTCAGCTTTTTGTAAAACAGCAGCTTCAGTTGGGTTCATAATATAAATACCTGCTTTTGAAACATCAGTTACTTTGTACTTATCAACCATTCTCTTATCATTACAAAAGTTGATAGCTTTTTGAAATGGAATGAAGTCATTTACAATGATATCACTCAATGCTTTTTGTTGACCTTTTGAAAGTTTTGCCCACCACTTATTAGAAGCGCCGAACCAGTAATAGTCACCAACAATACCGTTGATACCTGCAACTGTAAAGTAAGGAGCTTGTTCTTTAGTAGCATTAAAACCACCTAAACTAGTTAACAATCCATCAATAACACCTGTTTGAAGTGCTGGTGGAACGTCACCAAATGACATTGTAGTTGCGTTTGCTCCTAATGAACCTAACAGTGCATTTTCAGCTGGACCCATACTTCTTATTTTCTTACCTGCAAAGTCTGCTGGCACTAACATTCTACTTTTGACTGCACCTGCACCCATATACATACTTAAGTGACCTGATCCGAAAAGTGTAATACCATGCTTGTCATTAAATACTTTCTTTAACTGACCATATGTCTTTGTTCCATCTAAACCTTGTATGGCACCTGGTGTTGTTAGCTTTCCTGCACCAACGATTGTATTGGCATAAGGCTCAACACTTGAAGTTTTTCCAAATTGTCCAGTCATCATCTCTAAGTTACCTTTAGTTAAGGCTTGAGTTCCTTTAGGAACGTTGTAAAGAGATTTAGCCCAATAGATTTGAACTTTACTTCCAGGTATTTTTTTCTCAACTTGTTCAGCAAAGAACACTTCTGCAATTGCTGCTGGATGAGGAGGGCCTGAGTGATCTGAAGCCCATCTCATTTTAATAGGTTTAACTTTATGTCCGTCAGCTATTGCTAAATTAGTTCCAGCTACGAAAGTTAAGGCAACAGCACTAGCTGCACCTAAAAGTGATAGTTTAGTAAATTTCATTAAAATTTCCTCCAAATATTAAGAATCACAAATTATATCTTTAATAAGAATAGGTAAACCCTTAATTTTATGAAAGCCAATTATTTAGTGAATATGTTATGTAAATGCTAAATAATACCATTACTTTTAAAGACTCTTATCTCTTCTTTTGAGAAACCCACTTCTTCTAAAACAGTGTCTGTGTCCGCCCCGAGTTCTGGTGCGGTTTTATCTACCATGTTAGTATCAGAAATATGAACTGGTGTTTTTAATAATTTTATATCAACACCACGCTTTGTTTTAAGTTTTTGGATGTTTTGTCTGTCTTTTAAAAAGGGGTTGTCAAGAGCTTCTTGTAAATCTAAAATCGGAGCTGCAGGAACAATTCCACCAAATTTTTTTAACCATTCTGAAGTCGTTTTTTTTGATAATTCTGTATCAAGAATTTCAGTTACTTTATCTCTATTTTCTTGCCTAACCTTAAAGTTTATAAATTTAGGATCTTTGATTAAATCATCTCTATCAATATTTTGGCAAAGTATTGGCCAAAAACTCTCCTTATTGCACATCAAATATATCCAACCATCCTTAGTTTTATATAATTGACAAGGAACTAGTATAGGATGTGCAGACCTATCTAACCTCTGACTTTTAAAGTCTGAATTGAGCGTCCATGCAGCCATATAGCTTTGATTAAACATAGCTGTATCAAATAAATTCACATCAACATCTCTCCCAATACCACTGGATCTTGCTGACAATACGGCACTTACTAACCCAAAAGACATTGTCAGACCTGACATATAATCAACAATAGAGAGCCCAAATCTAGCAGGAGGACCGTCAGGCTCACCAGTTAAAGAAAAATATCCAGCTTCAGCTTGCATCAAATAATCATATCCTGGCCAATTTTTTCTGGGACCTTCTCGCCCATAAGCTGAACAATGTGCAGATACAATAGCTTTATTATAACTCTTAAGTTGGTCATAAGTTATTCCTAGTTTTTCTGGAACATCGCCTCTAAGATTATTGCAAACAGCATCAGCATTCTTAACCAATTTCTCTAAGATAATTTTACCCTCTTTAGATAAAACATCTAATGTTATACTTTTTTTATTTCTATTTAATGCTTGAAAAAAAATACTTGATGCAGAGTTTCTATCATCACCATCTATAAAATAAGGTCCTATATCCCTTAGATAGTCTCCACTGGTGCCTGCAGGTTCAACTTTTATAACCTCAGCTCCTAAGTCTGCAAGATATTGAGTTCCAAAAGGCCCCGCACCATATTGTTCAAAAGCAATTACTTTTACTCCACTGAGAGGTAAATTCATTTAAATTGATCCTTATTGTGCTGTTTCTTCAATAATTTTATCAACAATGCTGTGCCCTCTTTTTGCAACAAGAAAGGACCTAACCATATCCATTACAATAACTTTATCTTGGTTTTTACCAATATGTTTAACTTTAACAATACCCTGAGTTGGTCTAGATTTTGATTCTCTTTTATATAACACTTCTGTTTCTGAGTAGAGAGTATCCCCAACAAAAACAGGGGCTGGTATCTTAATTTCTTCCCATCCTAAATTAGCTATAGCTTTTTGACTTGTTCCACTTACACACATTCCTGTAATTAAAGCTAATGTAAAAGCAGAATTCACTAAATATTTTCCAAACTCAGATTTAGATGCATAATTTGCATCAAAATGAATTGGATGAGTATTCATAGTTAAATTTGTAAACCATACATTATCTGCTTCTGTAACTGTTCTTCCAGGCCAATGCTCATAAACATCACCTACTTGAAAGTCTTCAAAATATCTTCCAGGATCTTCTCTATATCTTTGTGGTCCCACTTTTCTAATTCCATAAGTGTTTTCATCCATTTAACTCTCCCTAGATATTATTAATCTTGCCACTGCTAAAACAGGAGCATCAACCATCTTACCTTGAAATTTAAACGCACCAGTTCCTGCCGTCTTTGCTTCTTCCAATACTCCTTTAGCCCACAACAACTCTTCTTTTGACGGATTAAAAGCTTCATGAATTGGTTTAATTTGATCAGGATGTATTGCAAACCTACCTTTAAAACCCATAGATTTTACATATTTTGTTTCTGCTCTGCACCCGTCAGGATCTTTGAAGTCTAACCAAACTCCATCTAAAGCTATTGTTTCATATAAAGCTGCTGCATTTATTATTTTTCCTCTTCCATAGGCTAAACTAGCCTCACCCATATCACCTCCAGTAGATGCACAATAATCAGCAGATCCAAAACCTATTCCAGAAAAACTTATATCTGAGCATTCCCAACTTTCAACATTAGCTATTCCTCTTGGTGTTTCTATTTGAGGTAAAATCAAAACATTTTTTTCAACGTCATTTAAAAATGTTCGACATTCATCTGGAGATTCTATTTTTGGAATTGCTATAGAGTATGGAAGTGAAGGCAAGGATTTTAACATACGAATATCTTCTTTATATTCGTTTGTATCTAAAGCATTAATTCTCAGTAAAAATTTATCTGAGTTTCCATCATAATTCCTATTTGCTAATTCAGCAAAATTAGATCTACCTATATCTTTTTTATCGTCTGCAAGACCATCTTCAAGATCAAATATAACTTTATCAGCTCCTGAACCTATGGCTTTTGGAAGCCTCTCAATCTTATCAGTAGGTAAAAATAAAATACTTCTCAAAACCATCTCCCATTATTAAAAAATTAAACTTGAAACTCTTTTCTTATTTTATCACCATGCTCATTTAACTCAGGCATGCTTTTAACGCTTGGAGTAAAACTATCATGGATAGCACCAGGGCCTAAAACTTTAACAGACCCATTTTTAGTATCTATGTTTAAAAAATTATTTTGAGGATGGTTTTTCAATTGTTCCATATCTGAGATTCTTCCATAAGCGACACTTGCTTCTTCTAATTTTTCAATAAGCACTTCACGCTCAAATTCTAAAAACTTACTTTGAATTATGTTTTCAGTTAGTTCTCGATTTAGGACTCTATTAGAGTTTGTGTCAAACCTGTTATCAAAACCTAAATTTTTATCTTTTAAGACAACTTTACAAAAATTTACCCATTCACGATCATTTTGAATAGCTATAAGTAATGTTAAATCATCTTTACATGAAAAAGCTCCATAAGGAACAATCATAGGATGTGTAATACCATTTCTTTTTGGTGTTTTATTATTATAAACATAACCTAAATAAAACGGATTCATCCAATCAGCTAATGAATTAAACATTGAAACAGATATGTGTCTACCCCTCCCAGAAACACCTCTTTTAATTAAAGCCTGAAGTATTGCTTGATAAGCCGTCATACCTGCGGATATATCACAAACTGAGGCTCCTACTTTAGCTCTACCGTCAAAGTTTTCTTTATCAGGAAGTCCAGTAAGCTCGATCAAACCAGTTTCAGCTTGTATGAGCATGTCATATGCTTTTTGGTTTTTATAAGGCCCATCTTCTCCAAACCCTGAAATAGAACAAGTGATCAATTTAGGGAATACTGATCTAAGGTTTTTTAAATTTATACCTAATCTTTCAAATGCACCAGGCGCTAAATTTTGAATTAATATGTCGGCTTTAGAAATTATATTTTTTAAAATTGAAAGATCATCATTATTTTTTAAATCTAAAGCTATAGATTCTTTTCCTCTATTCAACCAAACAAAATACGCACTATTTCCGAGCACATTACTATCATAACCTCTTGCAAAGTCCCCTTCTGGTCTTTCTACTTTTATTACACGAGCACCTGCATCAGCTAAACGGCACGAAACGTAAGGCGCCGCTACTGCTTGTTCGATAGTAACAACTGTTAGTCCCGCTAAATCTAAACTAGAGTCTTGATATTCCATTAATTTACCAAACAATCAATTAAAGAACTGGCTTTATTTGTTTTAGGATTATCTAATATATCCAAAATTTTCTCTGATTTAGATTTTGATAATAAAGACACTGACTTATTGACAATTTTAGTTTCTAAAGTGCTTTTTTGAATTTCATCAGATAAATCATGTGTATTTTTTATATCTTGCAATCCATCTTTAATTGAAATTATTGATTGAGTGTTAGTTAACTTATCATTTGGTATTACCTTAACTTTATCTCTCATATCGACCATTTTATCTTCAAAGCATATTGTATCATTATACGTATCTAAATCAGAGGTATCATTCCCGTATATAGACATAGCAGCAGTTAACTTATAAGAAAACTTTGACTCTAAACCTGTCTTTGGTTTTTCAATATTACAAACCTGTAACCATGATGGATTTGTCTCTATTTTAATTTCCTCTATAGTTTCTGGGTTAAAGTTATTACTTAACTTTAATTCGTCTAAAGCTTCTAAAAAAGAATGTAATCCATGACAGCATGCATGAAACTTATATTTTATTTCAGGAAATAAAAATTCAGTTCCTAAGTTTTCAATTGCTCGCGGTGGAATTTCATTATTCCAACCATGCGTTTTAAAGAAACCTTGTTCACATTCGATTCCATCCTGACGAGAAACAAAACCTAGCTTTGATAATTTAGCAGCTTCAATTCCGTTAGAGGCTGCCATTCCTGCGTGGTAAGGCTTACCCATTGTTCCAAATTGTGATTTAATTCCTGAAGCTCTAGTTGAAACTAATCCAAGAGCATTAATAGTTTGCTCTTCGTTTAAATTAAGCAATTTAGAGGCAACAATAGTTGAACCAAATGACCCACTTGTAGCTGTTTGGTGAAATCCTGCATTATAATGAGAGTAACCTAAAATATGCCCTATCCTTGTAGAAACTTCAACACCTGCCATGTACGCTAAAAACACATCTTCTACAGAAGACCCTAGTTCTTCTCCTAATGCTAAAGCTGTAGGTAAAGCACTTGAAGTTGGGTGACCAACAAAAAGAAAATGCGTATCATCATAATCTAATGCGTGGCCTGTCGCTCCATTTGCTAAAGCAGCACCTCTAGAAGAAACTTTTTGACCAGTGCTTATAACTCTCGCTTGATTGATACCTGCTTCTTCCATAACCATCTCTGCAACTATTTTTGAAACCGGCTCTTTCTTTCCAGCATAAGCTACAGCACACCAATCTAATATTGACATTTTGGCAAAAAATTTCATTTCACTATTAAAGCTATCTAATTTACAATTAGCCCCATAACTTCCAAATAATTTTGTTATTGATACCATTTTTTGCTCCCAAATATCTCTAGTTAAAATAAGCTTCGGCTTGCATTGTCATTCCTGAACCTTCTACAGCTCCCCAGCAAGTTACACTTCCATCGGAGTTTTCCTTTGCTCCAATAATATAATTACTATTCGCAAAAACAGGCGCCATTACTTTGTGATTAAATGATGTAACGGCTTTACCTTTTAATTTTTCTGCTGCCCTTAATAAGAATGTTGCTTGTAAAGGACCATGAACTATCAAGTCTGGGTAATTTTCTTCATTTTTAGTATAAGGAAAGTCATAGTGAATTCTGTGACCGACGAACCCAATAGCGGAGTAACGAAATAAAATAGTTGGGTGCATGAAAATTGTTTCTGTAAAGTCTGCATCATTAGGTATTGTATCAGAAACCCCTGAACCACCACCTGCTTTTGTTACATCTCTATAAACTATATTATGAAGTTCATGTAACCTTACTTCATCTTCGACTAAGTATTCATATTCAGCTGTAACAAAACACAATTGTCCTGTTCTTCCTGTTTTTAATTTAATATCAGCTACCTTAGATTTTTTGATAACCTTGTCACCAACACACAAAGGGTTATGAACTTTTATTTGACTTCCCGCCCACATTCTTCTTGGCAAAGGGACAGGTGGTAGAAAATCTCCTCTTGCAGGATGAGAATCAACACCAAGCTCGTCATTTTTCTTTAAATTCCAACCTAACATCCAATGTAAACCCGAAGTTGAAGGTTCTCCAATTTCTGGATTTCCAGGTTCTATATTTAGTGTAGCTCGATAACGCTGTTCAACAATTGGTGTTAGATAATCTGTAACAATTTCTGTATTACCAAGCCATTTATTTAAATGATTTATATCTAATTCTTCATTAGCCATTTACTGAACTCCTAAAATTTTCTAAACATGTTAAATATAGACTTAAATTTTATACATGAAAAATACAATATTTTATCAGATAATAAAATATATTTAAAATAAACGGAATATAATAATGCCATCTTTGACTATATATAGTGATGAGAAGTTAGACGAAATAACTAGAAATTTTGATTTAGGTGAAATTGAATTAAAATTCAATCAAATATTAGTTAATATTCTAGGTGCTGAAGAAGAAAATTGTCAGATAATTTGGGTGAGCAGTAAAATTTTGACCTCTAATTATAAAGTATATTGCGAATTAAAGTATAGAGAAAATGTTTACAGGGATGATTTAAAAGTAGAGGAATGTCTCAATGAAATTGGTGCCATAATGAAATCCTATTTTAAAGTAAAGCTACGCCTAAGATCTTTTGGTATAAATCAATTATCTATAAAGGCATTAGATCTATAGCACTAAAAAAAAGTCAAAATGAAAGGATTATAAAATGAATGACAAAATTGTATTAACCAAAGTTGATGAAAGAGGTATTGCAGAGGTGACATTAAACCGGCCAGAAAGAAATAACGCCTATAATGGTCAAATGATCTCAGAATTAATTAAAAGTTTTACATCTTTATATCATAATGAAGATGTTAGGGTTGTTGTAATCAGAGGTAATGGAAAACATTTCCAAGGTGGGGCAGACTTGGAGTGGCTGAAAGATATTGGAAAATTAAATGAAGAACAAAATATTGAGGTATCTAAAAATACAGCTACTGCCATAAGAGGTCTTACAGAATTCCCAAAACCTACAATTGCCCTAATACATGGAGGTTGCTTTGGCGGTGGGACAGGGATTGCAGCTGCTTCTGATATAGTTATAGCTAGTGAAGATTCTATTTATTCAATTGCAGAAGCTAGATGGGGAGTTATGGCTGGGATTATTATTCCTCACTTAAATGCCACAATAGGGGTAAGAAATGTTAAAAGATATGCTTTGACATGCGAAAGGTTTAACGTACATGAAGCAAAAAATATCGGTCTTGTTCATGAAATTTGTAAAACAGGTGACCTTGATATTACAGCGCAACCAATTATTGAACAATTACTTCTTTCAGATCCTAAAGCAATAGAACAGACAAAAAGAAGAGCGTTACTTGAAAGTGGTTTAATTTTAAATGATGATAAGTTTAACGAATTAGTAATTGAGCATTCTAAAAAAAGAATGAGTGAAGAAGCAAATGAAGGTTTGAATAGCTTTTTAGAAAAAAGAACAGCTTACTGGTACAAAAAATAATTTTAATAATAAAGGATAATCAAATGCCATCATTAGTGACAAATTCAAAAATTTGGGGAGAAATGTTTGGCACAGAAAAAATGCAAAATAACTTTTCTGATGAAGCAACAATCCAATTTTATTTAGATGTTGAATCAGCTCTAGCAAGAGCACAATCAAAGCTAAAAATCATCCCTAAAGAAGCTGGTATAAAGATTACAGAAGCTTCTAACTTAAGTTGGCTTAATTGGGAAACTTTAAAAAAGAGAACTCAAATTGTAGGCTACCCAATACTCCCTTTGGTTGAACAATTGAGTTTATCAGTTGAAGATGGATATGGTCAATACTGTCATTGGGGAGCTACAACTCAAGACATAATGGATACGGCTGATGTACTTCAAATTCGAAAAGGATTGGACTTATTATCAAATGACTTAAATGCAATAGCACTGGCATTAGCAAATATTGTAAAAAAATATAAAGATACCCCAATGGCAGGAAGAACCCATCTGCAACATGCATTGCCAATACCTTTTGGATATAAGGCTGCTACTTGGCTTTCAAGCATTGACAGACATATAAAAAGGTTAGAAGAAATTAAATCAAGAATTTTCAATGTTTCATTTTTTGGAGCCGCTGGAACACTAGCTTCTCTTGGAGAACAAAATGGCCTCAACACTCAAGCACAATTAGCCAAAGAGTTGAACCTAGAAGTACCTGATGTAAGTTGGCACTCCATAAGAGATAACTTCTGTGAAGTAACTGGTTGGTTAGCATTAGTGGGGGCTTCATTAGGAAAAATTGCCTATGATGTAATCTTGATGATGCAAACTGAAACTCAAGAAGTCGCAGAGCCTTTCTTAACAGGAAGAGGAGCATCATCTACAATGCCCCAAAAAAGAAATCCTATTTCGTCAGAGGTAATGCTTGCTTGTTCAAAAATTTTACGAGAGCTTCATTCTTCAATGCTTGATGCAATGGTTCTCGATCATGAAAGAGCAACAGGTCAATGGCATGTAGAATGGTATAGTCTACCTAATGCTTTCATAATTTCGTCAGCTTGTTTAAGTTCAGCAAGATACCTTCTAGAAGGTTTAGAAGTATCTCCAGAAAATATGAATAAAAATATGAATAAAACAAATGGCCTAATTGTAGCAGAATCTGTAATGATGTCTTTAGCGCCTCACATTGGAAGACAAGTTGCTCATGATCTAGTATATGACTGTTGCAGGGATTCCATAAAAAACAAAGTATCACTTATTGACACTTTATATTCAAATAAGACCATCTCAGATATATTTGACAAAGAACAACTAATTGAAATTGTTGATCCTGCCAGCTACCTTGGAGCAGGACCTGCCATGGCTCAAAGACTTTTGGATAATAGATAATTAAATTTAGAGAAACAATATGAAATTACTAATGTTAAAAAATGATCTTAATGAATTTCTAAAAAAGGAATTTCCACAAGTATGCAATAATTTTGAAATTTTAAATGTCACTTCAGGGTCTCTTTCAATGCTAATGCATATTACAAACGAAAACTTAAGACCCGGAGGAACTGTATCTGGCCCAACAATGTTTCTATTAGCTGATGTCAGTTTTTATTTAGCCACACTTAGTTTAATTGGACCTAAAAGCCTAACTGTCACAACTAATTGTTCTATTAACTTTTTAAGAAAACCAAGCAAAGAAAATTTAACTTGTGAAACTAGAGTCTTAAAACTTGGAAAATCTCTTAGTGTTGGGGATGTCTTAATATACTCTCAAGGCAATGATAAACCAGTTGCTCATGCTAATTTAACTTATGCTATTCCAAAAGATACACTATAAATTTAAATTCTTTCTCTATGCCAAACCAAGTGTTCCTCCATGAAAGTGGAGATAAAGTAGTATGAATGGTCATAATTAGGCTGCATCCGTAATTGTAGATTGATTGAACTATTATTACAGGCTTCAGAGAATAACCAGGGCTTCAAACCTTCATTTAAAAAATCGTCAGCTTCACCTTGATCAATTAAAATTTCAGGAAAAACATAGCCATTTTTTACTAAAGAAACACTGTCATATAACTCCCAAGCAAATCTATCTGGACCGATATATTTTTTAAAAGCTTCGCTAGACCAACTAGCGGAAATTGGCTCAACAATAGGAGCAAAAGCAGAACAACTTTTATATTTTGTAGAGTTTCTTAATGCGATGACTAATGCACCATGACCTCCCATAGAATGACCAAAAATACTTTGTCGAGACATGTCAAAATCGAAGTTCTCTTCTATCAATTTTGGTAATTCTTTAGTTATGTAGGTATACATATTATAATTTGTATTGTATGGAGCTACAGTCGCGTCTAAGTAGAATCCTGCGCCGGAACCAAATTGCCAGTTATCTTTTTCATCAGGAACATTATCACCTCGTGGGCTAGTATCTGGACAAATTAATACCATACCCAGTTCAGCTGCCTTTTTTCTATATTCACCTTTTTCCATCACGTTCTGATAACTACATGTCAACCCTGATAAATACCATAAGACTGGAGCCTTTTTTTCTATTGGAGGCAGAAAGATTGCGAATGTCATTTCACAGTCATTGACTGAAGAATGATGAGAATATACTAGTTGTTTTCCTCCATAAGAGAATGACTCAGATACCTTTTTCATTAAAATTTTACCACCGATCTTATAGATTCACCAGAATGCATTAAATCAAAGCCTTTATTAATATCTTCTAGTTTTAAAATATGAGTAATCATAGGATCAATATCTATTTTTCCTTGAAGGTACCACTCTACAATTTTTGGTACATCAGTTCTACCGCGTGCACCTCCAAAAGCAGTACCTTTCCAGCTTCTTCCAGTTACTAGTTGAAAAGGTCTTGTGGTAATCTCCTGACCAGCTCCTGCAACTCCAATAATTATACTTTCTCCCCAACCTTTATGAGCACATTCTAAAGCTTGTCGCATGACATTAACATTTCCAATACACTCAAATGAGTAATCAGCACCACCACCGGTAATATCAACTAAGTGATTAACTAAATCGCCTTTTATTTCTGAAGGATTAACAAAATGTGTCATCCCGAATTTTTTACCCCATTCTTCCTTTTTATTATTCATATCAACGCCAACAATCATATTAGCACCGATCATTCTTAATCCTTGAATAACGTTAAGACCTATACCACCTAAACCAAAGACTACTGCCTTACAACCTGCTTCAGCCTTGGCAGTATTTATTACGGCCCCTATCCCTGTTGTAACACCACAACCTATGTAACAAATCTTATCAAATGAGGCTGATTTGTTAACTTTGGCTAATGCTATTTCAGGAACAACTGTATAATTAGAGAAAGTTGAAGTTCCCATGTAGTGTAATATTTGTTTACCTTTAATAGAAAATCTACTTGTTCCATCTGGCATCACACCTTTTCCTTGTGTAGTTCTTATAGCCTGACATAAATTTGTTTTGGGATGCAGACAATACTCACATTCTCTACATTCTGGAGTATAAAGAGGTATAACATGATCTCCTTCTATTAAAGAAGTTACTCCTTTGCCAACCTCCCTAACAATTCCAGCGCCTTCATGACCTAAAATAGCAGGAAACATACCTTCCGGATCATCTCCTGACAAAGTGAATTCATCAGTATGACATATACCAGTAGCCTTAATTTCAACTAACACTTCGCCAGGACGTGGACCATCAAGGTCAACTTCCATTATTTCAAGTGGTTTCCCTGCCTCAACAGCAACCGCAGCTCTAGTTTTCATATTTTCATTCCTTTAATTTCGACAGCTAAAATTATAATTTATGCCTAATAATTATGATTTAATATCGATGACTTGCAAGACTTTTTAGTATATAAATTTTACATTAAATAAAATTATAAGTAGGAGCTAAGAAATGAGTTTTGTTGAAACAGAAATTAATGGGCAAATTATAACTATACGATTAAACCGCCCTGAAAGATTAAATGCTTTAAGTACTGTAATTAGAGACGGTATGGCAGAAGCATTTAATCGTTTCCATGAAGACAATGACCTTGAAGTTGCTATCTTAACTGGAACAGGAAGAGGATTTTGTGCTGGCGAGGACATGAAAGAGTCCATTGACAGAGGTATTCCCGGTTCCCCAAAAGAATTTGTTGAAGAAAATCTAGTTGACCCTTTTCAAAAAGGAATTCTGCAAAAACCAGTTATTGCTGCAGTGAATGGTTTTGCAATGGGTGGTGGATTTATGTTAGTTGAAAGAACTGACCTTAGGATAGCTGTTAAAGAAGCAATATTTGAAATGTCAGAAGCAAAGCGATGGCTTCTCGGTGGTTACAACCACGGACATTATGGCAATCTTCCTCATCCCATAGCAACTGAAATGGCATTTGGCTATAGAATATCAGCTGAAAGAATGCACCAAGTCGGTTTTATAAACCGTCTCGTTGAAGCTAAAGATTTAATGAGTGAAGCAAACTCAATGGCAGAACATTTACTAACACTTCCTCCTGCTGCAAGAGTAAATACTTTATATATGATGAAACACATGGCTCCTCAAATCAGCCCCAATATCGCTGATTTGGCTGAAGAACTTCATCTTCACGGAGATACAGAAGATAGAATGGAAAGCAGAAGAGCTTTTGCAGAAAAAAGAAAACCCAATTATAATGGATGGGTAAATCCAGATGACAGATATAATATGCCTAAACTAAAGTAGGTATTTTAATAATTTTTATTATTATTTCATTAGGGAGTTTAAAATGACAATGAACAAAGGACCTCTGTCAGGAATAAAAGTTGTTACCTGCTCAACTGCTCAAGCAGGAACAGTTCCTTATATGTTTATGGCAGATCTTGGTGCACAAGTGATTAAAATTGAGACACCAGGAAGAGGCGATAACAATAGATATTCAGGAGAAATAATTGGTTCATTTAGTTCATTTTTTGAAACAAATAATAGAGGTGTCAAAAGTCTTACCTTAAATTTAAAATCTGATGAAGGTAAATCTATACTGCATAGGTTAGTTAAAGAAGCAGAAATATTTGGTCAAAATTTTAGACCTAGAGTAGCTAATAAACTTGGATTTGGATACGAGGAATTAAAGAAAATAAATCCTGCAATAGTCTATGGATCTGTGTCTGCTTACGGTCCAGATGGGCCAGATGCAAATTTACCAGGAACTGATGCAGTGGGACAAGCATTAGCGGGAGTAACTGAGGCTTTTTCAATACCAGGTCAAAATTTACGAACTGGAGTTGCCTCAGTGGCAGACGAAACTTGTGCAATTTTGACTTTTGGAGGTGTTCTTGCAGCCTTAATTCATGCAAGAACTACTGGTGTAGGTCAAAAGGTTGAAACTTCATTGGTAGGAAGTGCTTTTAGACTAATGGGCTGGACAATGACCACTGCAATGTGGAAAAACAAGCCTCCTATTACAGGTGCCAGAATTAATGGTACTAGAGAAAAGCCAGGAATTGCTGCATGTTTCAATGATAGTCAGGGTAAACCATTAGCTATGCAGGTGGATCATAAAGATTGGCAACCTGCACTAGAAGCCCTTGGTTTTTATGAAGCTATGGAAGAAAAAAAATTAAGTGACCTAGGTGTTGCTTTTGATTCTGAAGATAAAAAAAATGATATCCTTTCAACTTTAGGTAGTCTTTTTAAACAAAATACAAGAGAGCATTGGATACAAATCTTAAGAAACGCAGATATCATTTCTACACATGTCAATACAATGTTAGATGCTTCAAATGAACCTAACATTGTTGATAACAATTATGTTTCAGAAAAATATTATCCAGAAATTGATAAAACATTAAAAATTCATGGAACACCCTGGAAATTTTCAGAGACACCATCAATAATCAAAACTGCACCGGGACTTGGTGAACATAATGACGAGATTTTAAAAGATGCCGGATATTCTGAAGAAGAAATAAAAGAATTTATAGAAAAAAAAGTTATTTAATTTCCTTTAAGTCTTTTGCAAATTTTTTAAAATTATCTACATAATGTTTAGATGATCTGGTTAAATTTGCGATTGTTTTTTCATCTAATTCTCTTACAGCCTTAGCTGGAGAACCAACGATTAAAGAGCCATCAGGGAACTCTTTATTTTCTGTGACCAATGCTCCAGCGCCAACTAAACAATTATTTCCAATTTTAGCGTTATTCAAAATAGTTGCACCCATACCAATAAGTGTATTGTTTCCTATTGTACAACCATGAATTATAGCATTGTGTCCAATAGTACAATTATTTCCTATCGTAACAGGACAACCTGGATCAACATGTATAATAGTATTTTCTTGGATGTTTGTTTCGTCGCCTATTTTTATAACATCATTATCACCTCTTAAAACTGAACCAAACCAAATACCAACATTTTTTCCAAGAATAACTTGTCCCATGACGTGAGCGCCAGGTGCTACCCAATAATTCTCTTCATCTGGTAATTGTGGTGATTTTTCACCTATAGAATATAAAGTCATTAAAACATTCTCCATTGTCTTAGAAAGAATTTAAAATTAAAATAATAATATATACTATTTTTTTTTATTTTTACTACATTGTTTATTAATAAATTTAAGAGGAACTAATGCAAAAAGAAGAGTATAATATTACCCATATTAATTTATTTAGAGTAGATCAACCCTTAATTAAACCATATAAGTTGTCATATAACACTTTTAATTCTTTTGAACCTTTGTTAGTTCAAGTAATAGATAATCATGGAAATGTAGGTTGGGGTGAACAGCATATTTCACCAGGTTCAAGTAACGAAACAAGAGATGGGGGTTGGACTTTTGTTAGAGTATTAGCCAGCCTTATTCTTAAAAAAACATATTGTGAAGCAAAACAAATTATTTCTAAACTATCACAATTTAGTAAAGTTGCAGCAACCTCCATGATAACAGCTATAGAAATGCTGGAGCATAATAATTCTTTATCTAAAAACAAATATATCAAATTAAAATTATTAACAGCATTCGGTTCAGAAGAAAGTTTTCAAATTAAAGATGAATTAGATGAATTAATAGAAAAAGGTTTTACAACTTTTAAAATTAAAGTTGGTAAAGATATTAAAGCTGACCTTAAAAAAGTTGAATTAATTCAGTTGCATTTAGAAAAAAGAGGTACTTTAAGAATAGATGCTAACAGAGGTTATTCTAAATTTGATGGATCTCTTTTTTCTAAGAGTATCAACCCTGATTGTATCGAACTTTTTGAACAACCTTGTCATGCTGATGACTGGGAAGCTAACAAAGCCGTTGCTAGCGTATCAAAAGTACCGATAATGTTGGATGAACCAATCTGTAGTCTAGAAGATATTAAAAAAGCATCTTTAATTGATGGTGTTGGGTTATGTAAGTTAAAACTAAAAAGGTTCTTATCGGTTCAAGAATTATCAAATTCTATTAAGTATGCTCAAAAACTAGGTTTAAAAATAGTTATTGGAGATGGTCTTGGAAGTGAGATAAACTGCTGGATGGAAGGAAAAATTGCTCATGAATTGCTAGATAATGCAGGTGAGTACAATGGTTTTGTCAAGATCAAACCAGAGGCTAAAATTTTAAAAAATCATTTGAAATTTGAAAAAGGATTTTTAATTATTGAAAAGGATTGGTACCCTGTAATTGATATTAAAAAATTAAAAAAACAAACTTTGTTTAAAGAAAAATTTAATAGCAAAAACTCTTAAGGAAATTATAGATGCAATTGATTAAAAGTCCTAATTCACTCGGTGGGGAAATTCAAGGTATAGAACTAAAAAAACAGCTGAATGAAGAGCAAATACAATTTATAAATCACTCTTGGGATGAGAGACTTGTCTTGGTTTTTAAAAATCAAAACCTTAATGATTATGACTTAATTAACTTTAGTAAAAATTTTGGAGAATTAGACCCTCCTGGCCCCAATCCCTATGGAATAACCTTTTTACCTGAGTTCCCAGAAATTAATGTCATATCAAATGTCAAAAGTAACAATGGGGTTCCTATTGGAAACTTAGGGGACGGAGAGGCTGTATGGCACGCTGATATGACGTATAACGAACTTCCTCCAAAAGCTGGTATTTTATATGCGCTAGAGGTGCCTGAAGGGCAAGGTAACACACATTTTGCTAATATGAGCTATGCATATGAAACTTTACCTTCACCCTTAAAAGAGATCATTAATGACAAAATATTAATCCACGATTCTGCTCATAATAGCGCTGGAATGTTAAGGAAAGGATATACAGAGAGTAACGATCCTTCTAAAACTCCTGGAGCTAAGCACCCCCTAGTTATTAAAGATCCTAATACTAATAAAAAACTTTTGTTTCTAGGCCGTCGACCACATGCTTACATAATTGGCATGGAAATTAATGAAAGTGAAAAATTACTCGATAAAATTTGGCAACATGCTACTCAAGAGAAATTAACCTGGACCCAAAAATGGAGAGTTGGAGACTTGTTAATGTGGAAAAATTTAAATGTTCTCCATAAAAGAGATTCTTTTGATCCAAACACTAGAAGAGTCATGCATAGAACTCAATTAAAAGGTGATACAAAAATTGCTAGTTAACTTGCTTAACGAGTTCAATAAATATTAATCTAATGACAAAAGACTTGTTGCTTTATTCGAGCATCAACTGCACTATAAATCATAGAAATTATATGAAATCGGGAGGACGTAATGTCAAATACACATAATTTATCTTTACGAAAATTTATTAAGACTGGGGTTAGTGCAATTGCTTTAGCGGGATTAAGTACTTTTGGGCTTGTTTCTATAGCTAACGCTGATAAATATCCTAATAAACCTATTCAATTAGTAATTCACGCAAAGTATGGTGGCGGAACTGATACAACTGCAAGAATGGTATCCATTAGAACGAGAAGAAATCTAAAAACAGATATTTCAATTGTTGCCAAAAGAGGTGGTTCTGGTGCTAAAGCTCAGAATTATGTCTTATCTAGACCTGCTGACGGATATACAATAATGGCTCTTACACAATCACACCTCTATACAATGGCTAGAGGTAAATCTAAAATGAAGATTAACGATATAGTTGGTGTAGCTAGAGCCATGGACGATCCAACTTTTGTTGCTGTTTCTGGGAAAGGTAGCTATAAAACTCTTGAAGATTTAATTGCTGCTTCAAAAAAGAAAGCATTAAATTGGGGTGTTGCTCAAATAGGTGGAACTGAGCATATTGGACTAGCTCAATTTGCGAAGGAAGCGGGTATTAAATTTAAGGTTGTACCTTTTGGATCAGGAGCCCAAATGGTTCAAGCGTTGATGGCTGGCAAAATTGACGCAACATTACCTAACGTTAGTGAAGCGGCTAACCAAGTAGCTGATGGAAGTTTTAGAGCGTTAGCGGTAATGGCTGAAGAAAGATTAAAGGATTACCCAAATGTTCCTTCTACATATGAAAAAGGAATTAAAGCTAAATGTTCTACAACTAGAGGGTATGCTGTCTTAGCTTCTACTCCTCAACCTATCATTGACCAAATTTCAAAGGCCATGGTTAAGGCTATGAAGCATGATGTTTTCGCAAGTTACCTTGCCGGAGCTGGATTAACTGTTGAAAGTAGTGTCGCTGGTACAAAAGTTTGGGACAAGCATTTAAAAGCTGAATATCAGATTGCTTCATCTGCACTTAAAGAACTTGGTTTAGTTAAGTAAGACCTATAATTATTCCAAAGGCTTATAAAAAATGAAAAATAAGAAAATTGCACCCAACAATTTGGGTGCATTATTTAATAAAAAAGATACAATTATAGCTTCCTTAATGGTTGCTATAATTGCTTTTTTATGGAGTGTGACAAACGATTTTGAAAAAGTTCCTGACCTTTTTTCAAATAATATACCTCCAGAAATGTTCCCTCAAATTTTATTATTTATTATATTAGGTATGGTTTTAATCATACCATTTGAACATATATTTTTAAAGAAAAGTGGAAAAGATATTGACGGATCAAGAAAAAAACCAGTTGCAAAATCTACAATAGGTACAATGATTATTTTAACTTTAATTGTTATTTTTTCTCAAATTTTAGGAGCAACATTAACCATAATTGCTATAAGCATAGCTCTTCCTATTTATTGGGGCGAAAGAAGATTAAAAGTTTTAATACCTTACATAATAGGATTTCCTTTGTTTGTTATCCTTTTATTTAACATAGTCCTAGGTGTTCATTTTGAACCAGGGTTACTTGATTTTATAATAAATTAATGGGGAAATAGAATTGGAAGATGTTGCAAAAGGCTTAGGGCTATTACTTGAATTCGAAAACATAGCTTTAATTCTAGCTGGTGTTTTAATAGGCGTTTTAGTTGGAGCATTACCTGGATTAAGTTCTCCTATGGCAATTGCTTTGTTAATTCCATTTACAATTTCTTTAGATCCTGTGGCAGCTATATCTATGATGGCTGCTTTATATTGCGCAGGTACTTTTGGTGGATCGATTACAGCTATTTTAATTAACGCACCCGGCGCTCCTCCTGCAGTTGCAACTGCACTTGATGGTTATCCTATGGCTAAAAATGGGGAACCAGGTAGAGCATTAGGTTTAGCCGCTGTTTCTAGTGTTATTGGAGGTGTTTTTAGTTTAATTGTATTTATATTCGCTGCTCCTTTATTAGCATCTTTAGCTTTAGAATTTGGTCCTGCAGAATATTTTGCACTAGCTGTATTTGCTCTTTCAATGCTTGCATCAATGAGTGGAAAGTCATCTTTAAGAAACCTTATATCAGGTTTAGTTGGAGTTTTAATTGGAACCATTGGGATTCACTTAACTACAGGGGTTGAACGTTTTACTTTTGGAGTTCCAGATCTAGAAGAAGGGATACACTTTGTTCCTGTGTTAATAGGATTATTTGCGGTTAGCGAGCTTTTTAAACAGTCTGAAAAATTAAATGCTGTTGTTGATAGAATTCATGCTAAAGCTTTAAGATTACCTTCTTTCTCAGAATTAAAAAAATTAAAATATACTATACTTAGGTCATCTGGCATAGGTACTTTTATAGGTATACTTCCTGCAGAAGGATCTACTGTTGCTGCCATCATAGGATACAATGAAGCTAAAAGATGGTCTAAAAATAAAGATCAATTTGGCAAAGGTTCGCCTGAAGGAATAGTGGGACCTGAAGCAGCAAATAATGCTGCCGCTGGAGGAGCAATGGTTCCTACACTAGCATTGGGAATTCCAGGCAGTGGGTCTACTGCACTTATACTCGCAGCCTTAATCATGCATGGTTTTAGGCCTGGCCCTTATCTTATTAGTGAAACACCTGAATTTGTATATGCTATTTTTGGTGCGATGTTAATTGCAAATTTAGGTTTTTTATTTATAGGTTTGATTGGTGCTAAATTCTTTTCTTTAGTTGCCTTCATTCCAAAAAAATTATTATGGCCTGCTGTTTTCATCTTCTCTATGATAGGATCATATTCTTTTGCTTCTTCTATGTTTGATGTTTGGGTTATGCTTGCCGCTGGTCTTTTAGGTTATTTCATGGATAGAAATGGTTTTTCTGCCGCACCTTTAGTGATGGGCTTGATCTTAGGAAAATTAGTTGAAGAGAGCTTTTCACAATCTATGATTATTCATGACAACAACTTTTTTGCTCTACTTGAAAGCCCTGTTGTGTTGTTATTCTTTTTATTAACATTTTTAAGTTTGTCTTCACCATTTTGGGCAAAGTTATTTGTTAAAAAATAAATTTTATTAAGTATCTAATATGAATAATAAAAATAATTTTTTATCTATCGCTCAAGTATATTCATCTTGGGCAACAAGTTTAAAAGTTGAAGATATTCCAAAATCTGTAATAGATAAGTTGAATATTATTGTTATGGATTCAATTGGTTTAATGGTTTCTGCTAAAAATGAAGATTATATAAAAAGTTTAGTTAATGCCTTAAACGAAAGCGGTAATTGTAGCCTAGTAGGACACAATAAAAATATTAGTGCTTTTAATGCCGCAATTATTAATGGCACAGCTGTTCATGGCGAAGATTTTGATGATACATTTGAAGGTACCCCAGTTCATGTTGGAGCAGTTATGGTTCCAGCAATGTTGGCAGCTACTGAAGCTAAAGAACTATCCGGAGAAGACTTTCTTAAAGGTTTAGCAATAGGATCTGAATTGATTTGTAGGCTTGCTTTAGTTGCACCTACCGCAGTTCATAGACAAGGTTTTCATCCAACTGCAATATTCGGTGCATTTGGATCTTCAGTTGGTATTGCGTCAAGCCTAAATTGCTCTAAAGAGCAAACCACATCTGCTCTTGGTGTTGTTGGCAGTATGGCATCAGGTATAATAGAGTATCTAGCTGAAGGAACTTCCACTAAAAGATTACATCCAGGTTGGGCAGCAGGCTGTGGTTGGCAATCTGCGAACATTGCTAAATCTGGATTTGTTGGACCTAGAACAGTTTTTGAAGGTACTCATGGCGTCTTTAATACCTTTGCTAAGACAAGTATAAAACCAGATTTTTCTTATATTACAAGTGAGCTTGGAGAAAAATGGGAATGCTCCAACTTAGCAATTAAACCCTATGCTTGTGGCACAATGGCTCAACCTTTTATTGACTGCGCAATTAAGCTTAGAGATAGTATTCATGATATTAATGAAATTGAAAGAATAGTTGCACAAGTTGGTGAAGGTACTGTCCATAGATTATGGGAACCTCTCAAAGAAAAACAAAACCCCTCTTCTCCATATGGAGCAAAGTTTTCTGTCCCTTATTGTATAGCTGTAGGCTTAATTGATGGTCAGGCGGGATTAAAACAATTTACAAACCTTCGCTTGAAAGACTTGGACGTAATAAATTTATCATCAAAAGTTATATATGAAATAAACCCTAAAGACGAATATCCTAAAAATTACACAGGTGATATTACTATATATAAGAAAAATGGGGAAAAGATTTCTTCAAGTCAAAATTGTCTAAGAGGTGGGAGAAAAGCCCCTTTACTTAAAGATGAAATTTATAATAAATTTGAAGCTAATCTTAAGTTCAGTAATATTAAGTCTAAAGAAATAGATGAACTAAAGGTATTTATAAATAATATATTCAAAGCTGAAAATATGAATTTGTTAGGAAAGATAAACTTTAATTAATTTCTTTTATGCAGTTTTTTCCTAATAATAAGTCTAAGAATTTATTTAATTTAGCTTTATACTCACTTCTATTAACAACCCATTCTACATGTTGGTTATTATTTTTTAATGGGTCTATTTTAATACCCCACAGTCCATCAACTTCATTTGGAACTGCTGAGTATCTTACATCAGTAATTACATTCTTATCATTAGCCAAACCAAGGTATTCTTGAGAGAACCAATAAAATCTTTTAATATCTTTAAACTGTTGACTGTTTTGTTTAAGATTAGGAAAGTCAGATGCTACATTCAGCTTCTTTATCTTAGTACCAGGGCAATTTTCTACCTCAGAAAGTAGCCTAACGGCGTCAACATAGTAATATCCATTATCTTCATAAATAGTTTTCCATAGGATTAAGTTTCCAAAACTTGGTTTAACAGTCAACTTAATACCTTCATGCCCTCTTTCTTTTGCTAAAAATTTACCAGCAACGTCAGCCCTGTTACTCTGCAACACGCCTAATCCTAGATATGAAAATATATAAGTTACACCTACAATAGCTATCCATTTTTTTCTTTTTATAATTGTAAAACAAATAAAAGCGATAATTGGTATAGTTAACAAAGGATCAATAATAGATATGTTATTCCAAGACACTCTTTCATTAGAAAAAGGCCAAAATAACTGTGTCCCATAACTCGTGCAAGAATCTAACAATCCATGAGTTGCATAACCAACAAAACAAATAAAAAAAGATTCTAAAAAATTTAAATACTTTTTAAAAATAAAACGTGTGCATAACGCAACTATTAAAGCACCAAAGGGAATAAAAATTAATGAGTGTGTAAATTGTCTATGAAATTCTAATTTTAATAACGGATCAGAACTCGATCTAATCAAAGCATCTAAATCAGGAGAAAGTCCAGCTATGCATCCAAGAATACTAACAGCAAGGTATTTTTTTCGACTTGATACTGTTTGCGCAAAAATAGCACCAAAGGCGCCTTGACTAATTGGATCCATTACAAAACCTTTTTATAAAAAATAATCAAATATATATACAACATAAATAATAAGATTTGTTGACGATATACAACATTTTCTTTTAACATATTAAGTAATGTATTGGGGTAATTAAAATGGTTAATAAAGTTTCAAAAGAAAAAATATATGATGCTATAATTGTAGGGGCAGGTTTTGCAGGTCTTTACCAATTAATATGTCTCAGAGATCAACTAAACCTTAATTGCTTAGTAATTGAAACGGGTGAAGACGTTGGTGGTACATGGTACTGGAATAGATATCCGGGAGCTCGCTGTGATACAGAAAGTCACGCTTATTCATATTACTTTTCTGATGAACTATTAAAAGAATGGACTTGGACTGAGAGATATCCTGGACATGCTGAGATAAGAAAATATATAAATTTTGTAGCCCAAAAATACGATCTTAAAAAAGATATACTTTTTAAAAACAGAGTTATTGAAACTAATTTCAATGAAAATGAAAATACTTGGGATCTATTTACGGACAAAGGCAGTAAATTTAAAACTAAGTTTTTAATATCTGCTGTTGGCTGTTTATCAAATGCTAATATTCCAAATATAAAAGGGTTAGATAAGTTTGAAGGAAAATATTACCATACAGGCAACTGGCCTAAAAATGATGTGTCTTTTGAAGATAAAAAGGTTGGTCAAATTGGCACTGGATCAACTGGCATACAAGCCGTTCCAGTTATTGCTGAAACTGCAAAACATCTCACTGTATTTCAAAGAACGGCAAACTATAGTGTGCCTGCTAGAAATGAGCCTTTGTCTGAAGAATTCAAAAAACATGTTAAGGATAATTATAAGTATTATAGAGATTTCCTTAAAAAAACTCCTAATGGTCACCCATTTGAAATTTCTGATCGTCTAGTGTCAGATGTAAATGAAGATGAAAGACAGTTGATATACGAAAAAGCATGGGAAAAAGGTGGATTGCAGTTTAGAGCCGCGTTTCAAGATCTTGTTACAAGTGTTGAAGCTAATAGTACTGCCTCAGAATTTATTAAAGCGAAAATTCGTAAAACAGTTTTGAACCCAAAATTTGCTGAAATTTTATCAGATATTGATCATCCTTATGGTGGAAAAAGACCTCCAATTGATAGTCATTATTTTGAGAGCTTTAACAGGGATAATATTAACTTGGTGGACCTTCGGAATGATCCAATTACTCATATTGATGAAAAAGGTATTCAAACCAGTAAAAATCATTTTGATTTAGATATAATAGTTTTTGCAACAGGTTATGACGCAATGACTGGGCCTTTATTAAATATGAATATTACAGGTAAAGATAATTTAAAACTTAAAGATGTTTGGAAGGAAGGACCAAAAACTTTTCTTGGTCTTCAAATAGCTGGATTTCCAAATTTATTTACTATAACGGGCCCTGGAAGCCCATCTGTATTGACAAATATGCCCATGGCTATAGAACAGCATGTCGAGTGGATTAGAGACTGTATTTCTCATATGCTAGAGAATAACTTTTCAGTAATAGAAACAACAGACAAAATTTCAGAAGACTGGGGTAAGGAGGTTAGTATAGTTGCTAATAAAACATTGTTACCTAAGGTAAAACATTCATGGTATTTGGGGGCTAATATTCCTGGAAAACCTCAGGTCTTTATGCCTTATGCCGGAGGTCTCCCAAGGTACGAAGAAATTTGCAATAATGTGAAAGATAATAATTATAAAGGTTTTAATTTAAGATAGAGTTTAAATTTCTGAGGTGTTTTGTATATCAGTGATTTTATTTTTAATTTTTTTAAGCCGCTCTTTTAATTCATTCTTTTTAGGTGGTGCTTTAGAGTCTATTTGGTCCAACAATGCAGACATCTCGTTAGCTAGGTCATTACTTTGTTTATTAGAACCTATAAGACGTATTTGTGTTTTCCTAATAAGAGCATTTAAAACAATATCTGATTTTTTTACTTTAGCAAAATAAGATTTTGGTATTTTTTTTGCCACCACTTTTTGAGAGCAAACTCTGGCCGTAACAGTTCGGGGTACATCTAATAAAATAGAACTTTCTCCAAAAATTTCTCCTATACCTAACCTAGCAAGTTTTAACCCATCTTGAGTTTCAATATTAACATAACCTTCTAAAATCAAATAAGCTTCTTTGGGCAAGCTTCCCACTTCATATATAAGTTCACCAGGTTCCCAAATAACTGATTTTTCATTATTTAACATATAATTAAAATCCTATTTTTTTAAATTTAATCAGAAATTGTTAAAGGTTTCATCCAAAAAATATAAGCCCAAAATAGGATATAGCAATAAAACAAAAAATAAGCCCACCATTTTTTGGGTTTAAATAATTTACTTTTTTTGTTGTCAGCTTCTAGTTGATCTTTATAATTTCTGTAATACCGTGCCATAAAATTAGATCTGCCCAAAACTTTCTCCTATAATTTTATAAATTTAAATATTTAAAAATATTGTTTCTTTTACTCCTTGAAGAAATACGTCAAAGGTAAATTTATTTTTACTGTCTTTTTTAGCAATTAAAGTATGTATCCTATCTTTTTGTTCTATAGACGATAAAAGAGGATCATTTTTAATATCGTCATCTTCAAAGTAAATTCGTGTATTCAAGGTCATATTAATACCTCTAGAAGAAATTGACATTGAAATATGTGGACTTTGATATTTTCCATCAACCTCCTTTACTACTCCTGGCTTTAATGTTTTTAATACAAATTTCTTATTTATAGGATCAGGTACAAATCTAGCAAAACCTTGATCATTAAAAAAATATCCATTCTCATCACATTGCCAGGTTTCTAACATTATATCGTCTAATGCTTCACCGTTTCCATCAAAAACCGATCCAGAAATTGTTATAAAGTTTGACTCAAATTTTCTTTCAAAGGGATTAATTCCTAAATCTTTTTTAAAAATGTTCTTAATTCCAATTGAATTTGGAAGGCAGCCAATATGAAGAAATGGCCCAGCTGTCTGAAATGGTGTCTCATCATATATATTATTTAGATAGTTCATTATAACCCTTCAATTCTATTTTCAAAAAATGTTTGATTATAACCTCGAAGAATTATATCAAATTTATAGGTTAACACTTTATCTGATTTAGATTTTTTTAGGTCTAAACATCCTACTAAACTTTTCTTTGCGCCAGAGTTAGGAATTGAGTTTATCATAGGGCATGATTTTATTAATGGGTCACCTTGAAAATACATTTGTGTAATTAGTCTCTGGCCAAAACTTTTTCCAAAAACTGAAAAATGGATATGCATTGGTCTCCATTCAATTCCTCTATTGGGATAAGGGTATGCACCTGGTTTTATTGTTATAAATTCGTAGAACCCATCATTTGAAGTAATATATCTTCCACATCCTGCAAAGTTTTTATCTATAGGAGCATCGTTTTTATCTTTTTCATGTAAATATTTTCCTCCAGAATTTGCTTGCCAAATTTCTATTAAAATACCATCCAAAGGGTTATGGAATTGATCTAAAATTTTTCCATATACTATTATTTTTTGTCCAATTGGCATCTGATTTTTATTTGAAAAATTTAATGTTAAATCATTATCTAATTCCCTTATAATGTCCTTGTTAAAGGATGGGCCAGAAATTTCAGAAACAGTGGAAGGAAAATTTATTTTATTATTTTTAGGAGCTCTCAAAATACTGGATTTATAATCGCTATGATTTGCAACTGGTTGTTTTTCAAAATTTCTTTTGATGAGTGATTTAATATTCATAAAAGTTCCTTAAGAAAAACTAAAAAGGTAGACCAACATAATTTTCAGCTAAAACGCTTTGAGATGCAATTGAATTTTCTAGATATTCTAACTCTGCATCTTGTATACATTGATCAAAAGGTGATTGATCTGGAAATTTATGGAATGTTGTAGTCATCCACCAACTAAATCTAGTTGCTTTCCATACTCTTGATAGCGCCTTTTGTGAGTACATTTCAAGATCTTGATAATTAAGTGATAAATAAAAATTTTTCATAGCATTATACAAATAATAAACGTCTGAAACTGCTAAATTCAAACCTTTTGCACCTGTTGGCGGAACAATATGAGCCGCATCTCCAACTAAATATAGTTTTTTCCAACTCATTGGTTCACAGACAAAAGACCTAAGGGGTGCTATGGATTTTTCAATCGATGGTCCAGTAATGATGCTATCTGAAATATCAGATGGAAGCCTTCTTTTAAGTGTATCCCAAAATTTTTTGTCATTCCAATTATCAACATGATCGTCTAAAGGAGTTTGTATATAATATCTACTTAAATTTTTGTTACGCATTGATGCTAAAGCAAAACCATTACCATGATTTGCATATATTAATTCATCACTTGCTGGAGGAGTTTCTGAAAGTATACCTAGCCATCCAAATGGATAAGTTCTCTCATATTTTTTGATTACTTCTTGAGGAATAATACTTCTGCTAATACCATGAAAACCATCACACCCTACAACAAAATCACAATTTATAGTTTTTTCTAGTCCATCTTTTTTAAAAGTAACAAAAGGTTGTTCACTATTTATTTCTTGAGGCATTACATCTTTTGCGTTGTTAAAAACAATACCGTTTGATTTTTCTATAGCATCATATAAATCTTTTGTTACCTCAGTTTGGCCATAAACGGTAACTGTTTTATTAGTTAATTTCTTAAGATCAATCCTAAAACCATGGTTTTTAAAAGATAGAAACACACCATTATGAGTAAACCCTTCTTTATCTAACCTATCTGCCACACCAGCCAAACGAAGCATTTCAATAGTACCATTTTCAAGAACACCTGCTCTAATTCGTCCTATAACTTCTTGTTTTGATTTTTTTTCTAGAATTATATTGTCTATTTCTTGCAGAGATAATAATCGTGATAACAATAAACCTGATGGACCTCCACCTATTATAACAACTTTAGTTCTCATTAATGTGTTCCAACAAGTAAACCTGACGTTATTTTAACAAATATATTAAAAGAATAATACACAAAATCATTTGTACAAAATTTATCAAAACTGAAAATTTATGAAGTTTCTTAAACTTGGCTTCTTTCTTCTCGTCCTTTGCTCTATTAATTATGGGTGTTAAAAACTGCCTTGAAAAAAGAAAAGTTAATAATAGAAATATAAAAGATAGTAAATAAATATTATTACTCTCTAAAAATGAAACCACTATGCCAATAACACTCCACACCAATCCAAAAAGATAATATTTTGGAAAAAAAATTCTTAAAAACTTTGATGATTGTTCCTCGTTTAAAACTTTAAATACTGAAGTTGCAACAACTACAGGAAAAAATATCATGAAACTTAAAATTCCTGATAACACAAATATTAACAATCTTTTCTCCTCAAATTTAATATTATTCATTTTACTATAATTTCGGTTATAAAGTATACATCATTAAATTAAAATTAGTTGTGAGTTCAAGTAATGAAAAAAAAAATAAAACCATATGAAATTGAATCATTAATTTCAGAAAAGGAAATTAAAAAACGTCTTTCTGAATTAGCCAGTGATATTAATCGTTTTTATGCAAACACATCTAAATTAATAGTAGTTGGACTACTGAGAGGTTCCTTTATTTTTATTGCAGACTTAGTAAGAGAATTAAAAATACCAGTCGAAATTGATTTTATGACTGTTTCAAGTTATGGCAACTCTATGGAATCATCAAATAATGTAAAAATTTTAACTGACCTTAATACTGACATAAAAAATTTAGATGTGTTATTAGTTGAAGATATAATTGACACTGGTCATACCCTTGATCAAGTCATTAAAATTCTTAATAATAGAAAACCAAAAAGTTTAGAAGTTTGCTGTTTGTTAAATAAATATTCTCGTCGGGAAACTAACATAGATAGTAAGTGGTGTGGTTTTGACATACCAGACGAATTTGTAGTTGGCTATGGAATTGATTTTGCTCAAGATAACAGACATTTACCGTTTATCGGCAAAGTAAAACAATAATAATTTCTTGGTACAAGTAATTTAATAAAATGGGAATGACGAGATGGTTAACCAAAGGTTAAAAAATCGTGGAGATCTACAAATAGTCATTCCCATTAAAGAGAATACTGCAAATAAGATGCCACTTTTACCGTACTTTAGTAAAATCTTCTAAATTAATATTTGGTGAGTATTCAACTTCACATTTTCCTTCTACTCTCGAAACTGCACCTCCCATTTCTTTGATATCCTGCCAAAACTGATTAGTCCATTCAGATCTCATTTTTTCTACATAGTTTTTATCTTTGAAAATATGATAGATGTCCACTGAGGTATCAGTTAAGTTTACAAAACACCTAAGTAATAATCCTTCTCCTTGAAACATATTAGAACTTTTGATTTTTAAAGCACTCAATATAGCGTCTTTAGCTAATTTATTTTGAAACTTTATTGAGACTGTCACCGCCCACATTTATCACTCCTTAATAGAATGTATTTAATTCTTTATATTAAGCCCAAGGCTTAATAACTACTTTTATTGCTCCATCAATTCTTTCTCTAGCATGTTTTAATGCTTTAGGAAGCTCTTCTAGATTGAAAGTGTGAGTATGAACTAACTTAGCATCAAATCTACCCTCGCTCATAAAAGCCATTGCCCTATGTGTAGCACTTTTTCCTTCACCACGAATACCATACATATAAATATTATTTATCACTAAATGTGGAATATTAATTTTTATTGGCTCATGAGGAAACGCAGCAAGACAGATTTTACCTCCTCGATTTGTCATCATTATTGCATCATTTAACGCTTGTTCTGTACCTGCACACTCCAGAACATAATCAGCACCTTTTTGACCTACTATTTTTTTAATAGAAGTAACGATATCCTTTTCTTTTTTAACGTTTAAAATATAATCAGCACCAAGTCTTTTACCAATATTTAATCGATCATCTCTTGTTCCGATTAAAGTCACAGGCCCTGCACCTAAGGCTTTTGCAACTGCAACACCTAATAGCCCAATTGGACCAGGACCAATAACAACTACACTCTCTCCAGCGATAAGACCGCCAAGCTCAGTTAAGCCATACATAGATGTACCTGCTGTAACAACTAATGTAGCTTCTTCATCTGACATTTTATCAGGAACTTTTATGAGAGTATTAATATTATTAACAGCATACTGCTTAAAGCCACCGTCTGTTGTAAAGCCATTTGCCCTGTGACCTTTATCTACTTTTCCATAATTGAGGCCATAGTTGTGGCAAGAAGTATACATACCCATTCGACATCTTTTACATTGCCCACATCCAGAGTGAATTTCTACTGTAACTCTTTCTCCAATCTTGAATTCATCCACAGAAGGACCTAAAGCTACAACAGTACCCATATACTCATGACCGGGTGTAAATTGTTTGTTAAAAGGCAAACCTCCTTCAATCATTGCAGGAGGACCGTAACTAATTACATCTAAATCAGTTGCACAAATGGCAACAGCATCGATTCGTAACAACACTTCTGCTTTCTTAGGCATTTCAATTGGTTTTTCTACTAATGTGAGTTGATCAGGATCACCTAATATCCATGCCTTCATTGTTTTTGGGATAGGATAGGCGTCAGAGATAGTTCCTTTAAATTCTTTTATCATTTCATAATCCATTATTTCATAATCCATTATTTCATAATTAATTAATCCATTTTAAAATGAAACTGTCAAATCAGTTTATTTAATTCCACCTATTAGTTTTGATTTTTGATGCTCACGCCAAGTTGTAAAAAGCCCTGAACCTATAACAATAATTACTCCTACTATAATCATAGAATCTATACTTTCTGAAAATATTGTAACGCCTATAACGGATCCAAACACTAACTGTAAATAAGAGAAAGGCTGAATTACGGAAGCTTCAGCAACTTGTAGAGTTTTTACCATTAGGAAATGTGAACTTCCACTTAAGATACACATTATAAAAAGCCAGATAAGATCTTGATGAATGATATCTTCCCAAATAAAGCAACTTATAACGCTCATAGTTATAGCTCCACCAATACCTGTCCAAAAAAAACTGGTTATAGGAGAATCTAACCTTGAGGCATAACGCGTTAAGACTATATAAACAGAAAACATTAAAGCACCAATTATTGCGTATATTGATCCTTCAGCTAACATATTTGCATTTGGACGCAATATTATAATAACACCTATGAAACCTACAAAGATGGCTGTCCAGCGACGCCAACCAAATTTTTCACCCAAAAAAGGTACCGACAAACTAGCAACGATAAGAGGATAACAAGCTATTATAGCATGAGTTCCTACAAGACCTAACAGAGTGAAGGAATAAACCACTAAACAATTATTTAATGATAGAATTAAACCTCGAGTTAATTGAAGATAAGGTTGCTTTGTATAAATAAATTTCTTGTAACTATTTTTAATAAAAGCACAAGTTACAATCATAATTAGAACTATAAACCAGTATCGCGTTGTAACTAACGTTATTACATTATTATTTTCTGCAAGATATCTTGACACCCCATCCATAGCTGAAAACATAAAAGTTGTTACAACCATTAAACTTATGCCTAAAAGCACATTATTTTGCATACAACTATTCTCTAGAAAATTATATTTAACGATTATATTGTTTAACAAAGTATCACAACATAAAAAAATAGAGGCCCGGAGGCCTCTACTAAAATTCAGGGGGAGGAAATTTTAAAAGTTTATCTTCATTAATATAAACGACTATTTAATAAAAAGTTTAACTTTAAAATTTATTATTCTGCAAAGTTAGAATTTTTGTTATATGAATTTCTGCTTCACTATTTTGATACTTGTCAAAATCATCAATTGGTTCTCTACAAAAAGCGCTATTAAATATTCCCTCTTGAACACGTAATAATTTAGAGAATTTAATAGCTATATCTATATGTTGATGAGTAAAAGATAAAATGGGTAGTATCTGATTAAATAAATTTCTTGCTTCATTATATTTATTTTCTGTGAACAATGAATATATGCTGTTGTACAAATGTTCCATAGTTGAGGGTATAAAAGCATGCACACCTCTATTCAAAGCTTCTATCATTCCCATAATTGCCCAGCCACCACTTAGATGAAGTTTATTGTTGGTAGCTTTTAAAACTCTAGAGTATTTAGGGCCAGAATTTAACACTTCAATTTTAAATGCTTTAAATTTCTCTAAATTTTGATACAAACGCAAAATATCATCATCATCCATTCCGTTATCTGACCATGATAGATCTTGAATCATTAAGTTGTCTGGCCCTACTTCAGACAGTTCAAGAAAACATTCGAGTAATTCTTTTCCTTTAAGGTCATTTGGCGCTTGGCATAGGAACCATTCAGCCCCTGCTTCCTTAGCAGATTTTGACAATTTTATACGAGCTTCTTGGTTATCTGCACTACAGCCAACTATTATTGGAATTCTATTATTATTTTGCTTGATACAACAATCCATAACTTTTTGCTTTTCTTGAAGAGATAAACTAGAAGTTTCGCCAGCTACAGCTCCAACAAGCATACCAGCGCACCCAGTCATAATGGTATGTTCAACTAATTTTTTTAGACTAACTAAATCTAGGCTGTTATCTTGATTAAAAGGTGTATGTAAACTAGGGATTATTCCTCTTAGACCAGGTATTAAGTTTTTATCTTGAAACTTATCCAATCTCAATTCCATTTTCTAATTTTGTATCGGCCTTTAATAGACTTATCTCTGATCCATTAATAGCTCCTAAAACAAGAACTTCAGATATAAAACCAGCCACGTTTTTAGCAGGCAAATTACAGACTGCCACTACTTGCCTACCAACCAACTCATCTAAATGATAATTGGTTATTTGGGCTGATGTAGATTTAATACCAACTGTTTTCCCAAAATCAATATCTAATATATAGGCAGGAATATTGGCTTTTTTATTATGTGAGGCTTTTAATATAGTCCCTAAAACTATATTTAATTTTGTAAAATCTTGAATATTGACAATTTCCTTTAGACCACTACACATATTATAGATTATTATTTTTAAGTTTTAAAACATTACTTGTTTTTGACATATTTATAATTTTAGAAGATTTTAGCAAACCTCCCGATTCAATTATTAAATCACGATAAAGTAAATCTCCATCAATTATACCAGTTTTCTTTAAATTAATTACATCTGTTTCAATATCTGCATTCAATTCGCCCTCAACTATGATTTTTTGAGCAGTAACATGACCTTTGAAACGTCCATTTTCTTTAACATGAAGAGTATCAATTTCTAAGTTTCCTTCATAGGAGCCTTCAAGTTTTAATTCCCCAGAACCAAAATAAGATCCATAAAAAGAAGCATCTTTTTTTATAACCATTAAATTGCCAATCTTTTAAAGTATCAATATGATGCTTTTTATATTAAAAAAAAGCAAGTGCCTTTAATCTATTTTTCCAATACATTTTAATATAATTTCTTCAGTATATATCTGTTGATAACCTGATTTAATCACTCTCAAGATAGAATTATAGGTTAACTCGTTATCCTTTTTAACAAATATATAATTCAATATTGGGTCAATATCTTTCTTACCCTCTGAAATAGCCATTAAAAAATTATCGTTGTCCTCAATAACTTTATATTCTAAAGATTTTCCCTTCTCATCTTGATATTTAATTAGTTCATTTTCTAAAGACATTTTTGATAAACGTTTATATTTTTTATCAATACAGGAATATTCTAGAGCAAAAGAGTTAAACGAATATAGGCAAAATAATATACAAAAATAAATCAGTTTCATTAGTTACCCTTAATTTTATTTTCTTAGATATATAATTCTTATTATATTAAACATATTTTTTTTTTAAACTAACAAAAATATTTATTAATATTTAAAATAGTTTATTTTAAATATCTATTAACATTGGTTTATATAAACTATGAAAAAATCTTCTTTTGCACTTATAGCTTTGTGGAGTCTATCTATTATAATTATTGCTTGGCTTTTACCAATAATGGCTCGGCAATCATCCACTTTAGATAGTTTTTTGTCATATTGTATTTCGTTTATAAAGTGACAATGAATCACTATTCTTGTAGATAATAAAATATACTTTATTAGAAAAATTTTAAGGTTTAAACGCTATGGAAATTGAAAAAAAAAAAAGATTCCTACTTATAGTTATAACAATTTCCTTTATATTATTACTTATTTCTACATTTCTTTTGTCAGAATACATAGCTAATAAAAACGCTCCCAAGAAAGTAACTACAATTATTGAATCTTTAAATTTAATTGATCATAAAGGTTCTCCCTTTAAATCTAGCAGCCTGAAGCGGCAACCATCATTAATATTTTTTGGCTTTACTCATTGTCCAGAAGTTTGTCCCACTACATTAGGAGAATTATCTGAGATAACAGGTGACTTAAAGAGTAAAATTATTCCAACAAATATCATATTTGTAACTTTAGACCCAGTAAGAGATACTCAAAATCTGTTAAATCAATATTTCAAAAATTTCGATGATAATATAATTGGAGTCACAGGATCCATAGAAGATTTAAGGGAATTAGGTGATAATTGGGGAGTTTATTATGAAAGAGTTTCATTAAAAAATAATGATTACACTTTAAATCATACCGCAACAGTATTTATGATAGACAAAGATGGGAATTATCGAGGAACAATTGCTTGGGGTGAAAATGAAAATTCCATAGCTCAAAAAATCATTAGATTAAGCACTTATTAATTATTATATCAATCCACTTCATAACCATAATCTCTTATTTTTTTTTTAACAAAATCAGACTGTAAAAAAAACATAAAGTCTTTAGCACCTCTTTTTTGTTTTCCAGGTAAGAGCAAAATAGCATCTTGATTAATAGGTGAGTATAAATCTTGAGAGATTTCCCAAATCATACCTTTTTTGTTATTCTTTTTACTTTTAATATCTGAGTAGGAAACAAAAGCTAAATCTAAGTTTCCCAAGTAGCTCATCAAAAATACCTGATTTATATTTTTGGCTAATATTAGTTTATTTGATATTTTTTTTGTTAAGTTAATTTTTGTTAAAACTTCTTTTGCTGCATATCCATAAGGGACAAATAATGGATTTCCAATGCCAATATACTTGACATCCCTTGAAGTTAATATTCTAGGAAATGTTTTATTTAATAATTTTTTGTTAAAAGATATTAGCTTAAGTTTACCTCTAGCATAAGTAAAACGAGTTCCAACAATGCCTTTTTTGTTTTTTTCTAATTTTAATGGTAAATTTTGATCAGCAGAAAGAAAAATATCTAACGGAGCCCCATTCATAATTTGTGAATAAAGACCACCACTTGATCCTTTCGAAATAACTAATTTATGATCAGTTTCATTTTCAAAAGAATATTTAATAAGTTTGATTGGATCACTAAAATTTGATGCAACGCCTATATATATGATATCTGCAAATAAATATTTACTAAATAAGACAGAAAACAAAAATACAAGCTTTATAGCTAATAAGTAGATTAAATTTTTATTATTTCTATCAATTTTCATTTAATTATATATTAACTGAAATATGAGGCTAAATAACTTATTAAAAAATAAATCATGATTGAACCTAATATAATAATTATGATCAAAGTTTGAAAGAAATCATCAATTAAAGCTCTCACAAGTTGTTTTGTAAGATGTGATCCCATAAACAGATAACATAAAATTATAGAAAAAGGGAAGGTTAAGAAAAAGATAGAAGAAACTAGCCAAAACTTAATAAAATTCATTTTTTTGAAAAGATTTTCTTCTTTTTTAATGAGATTCAAGTCATTCACTCTATCAGTTAATGTACATAATAAAAAATTACTAAATTCACCCTTAGGGACTAAATGAAGAGCTTATCCGAAACTGAAACCACTCCATTTTTAATAACTTTCGCATAAACGCCTAAATCAACATGACCAAAGTTTTTACTGATTTCTTTAGGAATATCTATATCTCTTAGTCCATTTTCAGGATTTACAATTGTAGCAGCGCACCTTTGAGTTCTTTTAAATACCTCTAAAAATACGTTGCCAATCTGAATTTTTTTTCCAATCCAATCAAACTCTTCCCAAGCTCTTCCTCCATCTATAATAAAATTAGCTCTAAACCTCAAAGGATCAATTGTTTTATTTATCTTTTTTTCTAATTCAAGAATACTATTCATATTTATAATTGAAATGGCTTTTTCTGGAATATCAGAAAAAGAGTGCGTTAAATCATTGTTATTCTTTAATTTCAGTCCTTGTACTAAATTGGGTTTCTCGTTTACCGGTAAATTTAAATATTCTTGAAAAAATATTTCAACCTTTTCTATACTTTGTTGATTTACTAAAAAATCATTTATTAATATATTATTTTCTAAATTTATTACCAAATGTCTTGTTTTTGGATCAAAGCTTGTTTTCAAATTTGCTAATTTTTCTTCTTTCACTAATGCAAGGAAATTGTTTTTTCTAAAGTGAGTTGGGTTGTTTTCATCATAAATTAAATTATATCTAGCAAAAGCAAATTCTCTGTCTCCAGGTAAAACCTCATTTTTATTTAATTTAATACTTTCTAGATATTCTCCAGATAAGCCTTTAATAGGAAACCTAATAATATTTTTTATTTTATGCATAAAACCCTGTCTATTTGACAACTTAACTTTATATTTTAATAAAATTACATTATAAATTTCATATTGTATATTAGCTTTTACATTTAAAAAAATAGGATATTTATGTTTAACTTATCTCTTTTAAAACCTTTGCCTGAATATTTAGTTCAACGTTACTATGGATGGAAAGCTACTACTTTTGCTAATAATAAAAGTTGGTATCATAAATTAGCAGAAGATGGGCAGCACCCTAGAGCCATGATTATCTCTTGTTGTGATAGCAGAGTTCATGTCACTTCTATTTTTGGTTCAGATGCGGGAGAGTTTTTTATTCATAGAAACATTGCTAATCTAGTTCCACCTTTTAAAGAAGATCAAGATTATCATGGAACATCTGCAGCGATTGAATACGCAGTAAAAACTTTGAAAATTCCTCATATTATAGTTCTTGGGCATTCTACCTGTGGAGGAGTTCACTCAAGCTTTGAATATTTTTCTGGAAATAATCCCAATTTATATAAAGACAGTAATTTTGTTGCATCTTGGCTCGAAATATTACGACCTAGCTTTGAAAAAATACCCTCAAATTTATCTAAAAATGAAAAACTTAAATCTTTAGAAAAAAATACTGTATTAACTTCTATAGAAAATTTAACAACTTTTCCGTTTATAAAAGAAGCTATAAACAATGAGACTTTAAGCTTACATGGCCTGTGGCACGATATAGGCACTGGGGATTTAATGTTTTATGATAATAAATCTAGTAAGTTTATATTAGTCTAAAAAGTTAAATATTATGATTTCAATAAAAAGTAATAGTTAATTAGCAACTTCAAATAATATTTCAGGATTAGACATTGTCTTTATTTCTAAAACATTACCATTGAAATCTTCAACAAAAAAAGTTTCCTGCTCAAATTTTGATCCTTTGAACCTTCTGTAAGGTTTATCAAAATAATCTATATCGCTAGCTTCAATACGTTTTTTTACTTCCGCAAAATCTTCTGCTTCTAGATGCACACCAAAATGAGGTATACAGACATCTCCCATATCAACATGATGACGTTCACGCACCTGTTTAGTTTTGGTTTCGTGAAGTGTTAACTCGTTTCCCCAAAAATTAACATCAATCCAATGACCTTCTTCCTGATTACCTGTTTTACAACCTAAAATATCACAATAGAAACCTAGAGCAGTTTTGATTTCTCCTGCTGGTATTGCTAAATGAAAACAATTAGTCACTGACATTCTCCTAAATTAATTTTTATACTCAATTATTACTTTATAGTGAACTAGCAGAAGTTTTCAAGACATAATTATTGAGCTGGGGCCTCTGTAATAGTAAAAGTACCTGAAAAAGGAGCGCTGCCATATTCGTCTGGATAACCATCAGAACCAGTGTCAGTCATATTAATTCCGTAATCAGTGACTATAAAGTTAAATTGCATCTTTACAGTACTAGGACTTATTGTAAATGGCGTAGTCAAATTTATGATACCCACTAATTTCCCAACATTATCACATAATTGACTTGTCACTTCGGATCTCTGACTTCTTACTAACGAGGCATTTGTTAAAAAAGCATCAATTGTTCCAATTGGAATAACGGCATCTTGATAACCAGATGAGCAATTAGGGCCACCAAAATTTCTTAAATTATCATCATAATCAGCTAAGCTTCCACCACTAGCAACATTGGCACTAGCATCGCCATTGTAAGTATTTCCATCAAATCCAACTATAGAAATTCCTACTGTAAATTTTTCACGCAAAATAATGTAAGGGAATCCATAAGTACCATTAGCTGGTCTTGTGCTAGTTCCAACAAGATCAAGAGATCCACCTATAGCAGTAGCGATATCAATAACGCTTCCGTTTGTTTGGTCAGTAGCTGAGAAAAAAACGGAGCATGTTGATTTATCCATAGTTGATATATCTGTCTTTGTACCATCATTTGTAAAAGGGTGAGAAGTACAAACCCCCATTTCAAAAACTGAAATTTCAAATTTAGTGGGGGTTGTTCTACAATCACCTCCTGCTGTCATCATAGCCGCAGTTGTCGAACATACGGCTACGGCAGATCCTTCAGTCTCATTATCAAAAACAGCAAAAGCAGTATTAGAGAATGATAAAATTAAAGTTGTTATTATAGTTACAAAACTTATTCTAATTAAATTAAACATACTAAACGCCTCCTGCAGCTGATGAAAAG
>CAZFKZ010000011.1:0-42141 GCA_964519035.1 uncultured Rhodobacterales bacterium
GGAACTGGCTTAAATAAATTTGCTGATAAATTTCAAGATAGGTTTTTTGACGTAGGTATTGCAGAACAACATGCTGTTACATTTGCTGCTGGTATGGCAACAGAGGGTTTGAAGCCATTTGTTGTTATTTATTCTACCTTTCTTCAGCGAGCTTATGATCAAGTCATACATGATGTAGTCATTCAAAAGTTACCTGTAAGATTTATGATGGATAGAGCTGGGTTTGTTGGAGCTGACGGTGCTACTCATGCAGGATCTTTTGACTTGGCATATCTATGTTGCTTACCAAATGTTGTTGTTATGGCGCCAAGTGATGAAGCTGAACTTGCAAATATGATAATAACATCGTCAAATTATAATGAGGGGCCTATTTTTTGTCGATACCCAAGAGGTGAAGGTGAAGGTGTTGATGTTTTAGAAACACTTGAAACTATAAAAATTGGTAAAGGGCGAATAGTTAGAAAAGGTAAAGAAATAGCTGTTCTAGCTTTAGGCACAAGAGTAGGTGCTGCACTAAAGGCAGCAGATAATTTACTTGCTGAAGGTTATTCTATAACTGTTGCCGATGCTCGTTTTGCAAAACCTATTGATACTAATTTACTTTTACAATTATGGGAAACCCATAAGGCTTTAATTATAATTGAAGAAGGTTCTGCTGGAGGTTTCAGTTCACATTGTCTTCATTATTTGTCTTTAAATGGAATCTTAAATAAAGAAGATAAAATTATTAGATGTCTAACTATGCCTGATAATTTTCAAGATCATGCTTCCCAAAATGACCAGTTAAAAGAAGCTGGTCTAGATGTTGAAGGATTAATTAAAACTATACGTACAATTAATCCACTAACAAATCTCAATAGTAAAGTTACTATTAAGTAGATTATAAATTTACTGCTATAGGATTTTTGATATCAAAAAAGAACGAATTGACAAGCTTCTTATCTCTATGGGATTAGCTAAGAGTAGAGAGCAAGCCACCTCTATGTTGATGGCGGGAATCGTTTTTCTAGACACAAAACGGTTAGATAAGTCTGGGCAACAAGTTCCAATTGGATCAAATATAGAAATAAAAGGTAAAAGTCATCCATGGGTATCCAGAGGTGGATTAAAGTTAGAAAAAGCTATTTTAGAGTTTAACTTAAAATGTAACTTAATTATAGCACTTGATATTGGTGCAAGTACTGGTGGTTTTACTGATGTATTATTAACTAAGGGTGCAAATAAGGTTTATGCAGTTGACGTAGGTCATGGTCAATTAGATTGGAAATTAAGACAAGATAAGAGAGTTATCGTAAGTGAAAAAACTAATGCTCGTTATTTATCTAGTGATATTATTAAAGAACCATTAGATGCGGTTGTTTGTGATGCTTCATTTATTTCATTAAAAAAAATTATACCATCAGGATTATCTTTTTTAAAAACTGATGGTTGGTTAGCTGCTTTAATAAAACCGCAATTTGAAGTTGGAAAAGGTTTAGTAGGAAAAGGAGGCGTAGTAAGAGATCCACAATTACACCAAGATGTTATAAACGATATTGAATTTTGGATTAAAAACGAAATGAATATGAATTTATTAGGTGTAACCGAAAGTCCTATATTAGGTCCTAGTGGTAACAGAGAATTTGTAATCGTAGCAATTAAAAAATAAAGAAACTTCTATTCTTCTTTTATATAATCGGTCCAATCTGACTTTCATGTTCTAATAATTGATCTAATAAAGTAATAGCCATCATTGCTTCAGCTACTGGAACAGCTCTTATACCAACACATGGATCGTGTCTGCCTTTAGTCCTGATTTTAATTGCATCTTTATTAGAATTTATAGAGTTCTTTTCTGTTAATATAGAACTTGTTGGTTTTACAACGAATTTTGCTATAATTGGTTGTCCTGAAGAAATGCCTCCTAATATGCCTCCAGCATGATTTGAATTAAAATAGTAGTCACCCTTATTATCTGGAAAAATTTCGTCATTTGCCTCTTCTCCTGAAAGTGAGGCTAAGTCAAATCCAGAACCTATTTCAACACCTTTTACCGCATTTATGCTCATTAGGGCTTCTGCAATTTGACTGTCTAATTTTTTATAAACAGGACTTCCTAGTCCTCTAGGAACATTTTTTGCTATCACCTCAATTATAGCGCCAGCACTATTACCACTTTTTCTTACTTCATCAAGCCATATTTCCCATTTTTTTGCAGCTTGAGGATCTCCACAGAAAAATGGATTATTATTAACCTCGTTCCAATCAAAATTTTCTCTGTTAATTTTATGAGGACCCATTTGTATAACACTAGCTCTAATTATAATGGGTTCTTTTAATTTATGTTCTAATACTTTAAAGGCTATTGCACCTGCTGCTACTCTCACGGCAGTCTCTCTTGCGCTTGATCTTCCCCCGCCTCTATAATCTCTTATTCCATACTTAGTTTGATAAGTGATATCGGCATGTCCAGGTCTAAATTGTTCTGCTATATCTAAATAATCCTTACTTTTTTGATCTTCATTTTTAATATTCAAAGCTATAGGATGACCTGTAGTTTTTCCGTCAAAAACACCTGACAAAATCTCTACTGTGTCACTTTCTTTTCTTTGTGTAACAAATTTAGACTGGCCTGGTTTTCTTCTATCTAAATAATATTGTATATCTTTTTCTTTTATTGAAATTAAAGGAGGTATGCCATCAACTATACAACCAATTGCTTTACCATGGCTTTCTCCAAAGCTAGTGAATTTAAAAATGTTTCCAAAAGAGTTACTTGCCATTTAAATTCTTTCTAATAAGATTTATATCTTGCAATATTACTTTTCTTTTTTTTCAGGGGACATATCTGGAGCATCTATAGCTTTCATTCCTACAACATGGTACCCACAATCTACATGATGAGTTTCTCCGGTAACACCAGCAGATAAGTCAGACAGAAGATAAACTCCGCTACCTCCAACATCCTCTAGGGACACATTCCTTCTCAAAGGAGAATTATATTGGTTCCATTTAAGTATATACCTAAAATCACCAATGCCACTTGCTGCAAGCGTTTTTATAGGGCCTGCTGATAGACTATTGACCCTAATCTTATCACTTCCTAAATCTGCAGCTAAATATCTTACTGACGATTCAAGAGCAGCCTTTGCAACTCCCATTACATTATAGTGTGGCATTACTCTTTCTGCACCGTGATACGTTAAAGTTAGCATGGAACCACCGTTGTTCATCATAGAAGCAGCTCTCTTCGCTATTGCAGTAAAAGAATACACTGAAATATCCATGGTAGTATAAAAATTATCTCTTGAAGTATCCAGATACTCACCTTTTAATTCTTCTTTATCTGAATAAGCAATAGCATGAACTACAAAATCAATAGTTTCCCATTTTTCTTTTAATGCTTCAAAAGTTTTGTCTATAGCTTCGTCACTCGATACATCACACGGCAAAACTATATGAGACCCTATTGATTCAGCAAGTGGTCGAACTCGTTTTTCAAGTGCCTCTCCTTGATATGTAAAAGCTATCTCAGCACCAGCGTTTGCAGCTGCGGCTGCAATTCCCCAAGCTATAGATCTTTCATTAGCAACACCCATAACTATACCACGTTTGCCACTCATTATACCGTTATTGAGGTTTTTATCTGACATAATTGATTTCCTAACCTGTATAAAGATAACTTTCTAAACTAATCTATAAACAATTTAATTCTTAAAAAGAAGTATATAATTAATTACCTCTTTTTAATATATTTAATATGAAAAATTTAGTTATTAATTAACAGAATAGGTTATTTTTTTCGATAATGTAATGATCTCACCAGGATTATAAGATTTGTTGCTAGTTATGGAAATAGTTTCTCCATCAACATCGATATTTATCTTATATCCACTAATTTGTTCCTTAGTTTCTGTATATATTACTTTTTGCATACGACACACTTCTTTTTCTACATAATCATTATTAGCTGCTGCTTTATCACTTCTTACGACTTCTGATCCTATTAGCGCTCCTAATGCAGTTGATCCAGATTTGCCTCCGCCTGATCCAATTTGGTTTCCAATCGCTCCTCCAATTAAAGCTCCTATAAAGTTATCAGCACCAAATTTTTGTGCATTTTGATTGATTGGAACTCTTTGGATTTTGCATCTGTTTTCATTTCTTGGTATTTTTTGTGTTGTATATGTTTTAAGAACCTCTACTGAAGATACAGATCCAGTAACTTGATAAATTCTTGTTTCAGTATATCCGTTGCTAGAAAACAAGGCGAATAGACATAATAATAAAAAATGTTTAAGCATATAACCCTCTATTAATTACTTTAAATATAATTAATAAGACATATATAAAGAATATGGCAAAATTAGTACTAATAAATTATTAACTATAAAAATATTGGAGATTATAATTGGAATTAGAAAAAATAGTAGATCCCATTCCATTATTTAAAGAGTGGTTATCTGAAGCAGAAAAAACTGAAATTAGAGATCCTAATGCCATGCAGTTAGCTACTGTTGCAAAAAATGGTATGCCTTCTGTACGAACTGTTTTATTAAAAGATATTATAAATGGACAGTTTGTTTTCTATACAAACTATGAAAGTCGAAAATCTGAAGAGATAAATGATACTGGTAAAGCTGCCATCTGCTTTTATTGGAAAAGTTTAAACCGTCAAGTAAGATTGATAGGTAATATAAAAAAGGTATCTGAAGATGTGTCGAATAATTATTATCAATCAAGATCAAGAGGTAGTAGAATTGGAGCTTGGGCATCAAAGCAATCAAGAGAGTTAGAATCAAGAAATACTTTGATGAATGAAGTTAAAGCTTTTGAAGATAAATACCCAGATGAAATACCAAGGCCAAGCTTTTGGGGTGGTTTTGCATTAACACCTGTAGAATTTGAATTCTGGGAGGATGGAGATTTTAGGTTGCATAATAGATTTATTTTAAAGCCTACTTCAATAAAAAATGAATGGATTACTAAACGTTATTACCCTTAATAACAATTTTTTGTTTTTTTCTTTCTAACACGCTCATAATTATAAAAATTAGATAGCAAACTATAAGTAAACCTAAAAACAAACCAAAGCCTGCTTGATAGGCTTTTATTGAATATCCAGACTGTTTTCCTGGTTCAATGATTTGCATTATCAACCCAATTGCGTATTGAGCTATAAAAGCCATTGAAAAACAAATTAAATTGACAGCGGTTGATGCTCTTGCAGCATAACTTGTTGGGAAATGCTGGCTAAGACCTGCATAAGCTAAAGTTGCAGCTAATGATGTTATACTTAAAAGAACCCATGGCCATATAGCTTTAGGCATTAATCCAAATGTAATTATAGTTAGTGGAATTATAAAAAGTAATAATGCAGCGCCCATTACAGCTACAGGCGATATATTAAACCTTCTAAGATAATCAGTAACTATTCCCAGAGATGTAGTGCCAATTGTCATCATAATTGTTGAAATAAAAAGAATATTTGCAATTTCGTTTTGATTAAATTTACCTATATCTGAAAGCCAGGGGCCTGCCCATAATCCCAATATAGCTAAGCCTGTACCACCCGCTATTCCTGATAAAGGTCCTATCCTCCAAAATGCATAACTAGTATAAATATCTTTTAAAACTTTTAGAGTTGGTAAAGGTTTTTCATTATTAATAGATTGTTTTTTTTCTGGGACAATAAAAAAAATTAATGCTCCAACAATAATAGTGACTATTCCAAGAATAAAATAAACGCCTCTCCAATCTGTTATTTGTAAAGCCATTTCTAAAGGTGTTGAAGCAACAATGGCACCCATGCCACCTGCGGACATAAATAAACCTATTAACAATGGAAGACGTTCTTGAGGAAACCAAACGGCAAAAGCTTTAAAAGCTGCCATCAAAGCACCTGAAACACCTAATCCTATAAGTCCTCTTGCTATTACAAGAGACCAAACATCATCACCTGAACTAAATAAAATAGCGCCTGTCGCAGCTATCAAAAATAATAGGCTTTGAACTCTTCTAGCACCAAATTTATCAAGTAAAACTCCTAAAGGTAATTGAAATAGTCCAAATGTTAAAAAGTATGCAGATGTTATTAACCCTAATTGTTCTGCATTTAAGCTTAAGTCATTGCTTAAGTAAGGTGCCAAGACCGCATTCGTAGACCGATAAAGATAAGATAAAAAATACCCACATGCAAAAGGTAGAAAGATAAAAAGAAATTTTTGAAAATTAGTTTCAGGAGATTTATTATTAATCCAGTTCATGACTTTCACTAGCTTTCTAAATTACTATTTTTTATTTGCTTCTAATCAAAAGTTGGATTGTCTTCTAATTATCATAATCACTATTATTGCGATAGTATAATAATTACAAAGTTGACCTTTTTAAATAAGAGTATTTATACTCAAATATTAGGAGTAAATTATGAAAATATCAAATGAGATTATTAATATTGTCCCTGAAGTTGAAAATTGGAGGCAAGAGTTACATTCACATCCTGAACTTGGTTATGAAGAAAAGTGGACGTCTAGTTTTGTTATAGAAAAATTAGAATCTTTTGGTATTGAGGTTCATAAAGGTTTAGGTAAAACTGGCGTTGTTGGAGTCTTAAAAGGCAAAAATGCTACTCAAGGTGGTGGAGGTAATAAAGCAATAGGTTTAAGAGCTGATATGGATGCTTTACCTATGACAGAAGAGAATGACTTTTCTTATAAGTCAAAGTTTGAAGGTCGTATGCATGCGTGTGGGCATGATGGACATACCGCGATGCTATTAGGTGCAGCTAAAATGTTATCTTCAAAAAAAGATTTTGATGGAACAGTATACTTTATATTTCAGCCCGCTGAAGAGGGTGGAGGAGGTGGTCTTGCTATGATTGAAGATGGAATGTTTGAACAGTTTCCTATGGATAGTGTTTGGGGAATGCATAATTGGCCAGGAATGGCCGAAGGTACCGTTGCTATACACAAAGGTTCTGTAATGGCTGCTGCTGATAAATTTGAAGTTACTATAAATGGAAGTGGTGGTCATGCTGCTATGCCTCAAGCTACAAATGATCCTGTTTTAGCGACTACAGCTGTTATTCAAGCGTTACAGCAGATCGTTTCGCGAAAGCAAAACCCACTTGATTCAGTTGTTGTTTCAGTAACTCAAGTTAATGCAGGTTCTGGATTCAATATTATACCTCAGAAAGCAGATTTTATTGGAACTATTAGAACCATTAGCTCAAATACTCGTATAAATGTACATAAACAATTTACAGATATATGTGAAGCAACAGCTTTAGCTTATGGATGTTTTGCAGAAGTTTCAATTATTAAAGGTTATCCTGTAACGGTCAATCATATTGAAGAAAGTGAAAAAGCAATTAAAGTTGCTTCAAGTTTATTTGGTCCTGAATCAGTAAAAACTAACCTACCTCCTTCTATGGGCGCAGAAGACTTTGCTTATATGTTAGAAAAAAAGCCAGGATCTTATATATGGTTAGGTGCGGGTGAAGGTAAATCAGGCTGTATGCTTCATAACACTAAATATGATTTTAATGATAATGTGCTACCATTAGGTATTTCATATTGGGAACAATTAGTGAAATCAGAGTTACCATTAAGGTAAAATTAATAGACTTTTATTAAGTTTATGAATATATATTTAAATATGAAAAATATTTTACTTCTTATTGTTTTTGCCTCGAGCATTCTAATAGTTATAACTTTTTTTGCTATTGATTTATGGCTCAAAATGTCAGATGTCGAAATTAGTGATAATGGTATGACAGCAATTTTTATAGGTGCTTTTTTCACTATTTTATTAGGTTCAGGCTTAATGGCTTTAACTTTTTTTTCATCTCGCTATGGATTTGATGATCAAGTGGATCATGATTTAGAACGTTTATTAAAAAAACATAATGATTCTTGATTCTTATACTTGTGTAATTTCTTCTCGTTAAGATATAATCATTGTTTTATTTTGAAATTACTTTAACCAATCGTATAATAACATATTTTATCTATAGAGTTATATCTTGAGTTTGATGACTAAAAGGTTAGGAGCTTAGTTATACAAAAAATTTTTAAAGAGTTATCCAATAAGATATTAGACTCTGAATTACAGCTTTCTGATTTAAAATTTTCATCAATATTGAAGTTTAAAACAGAGCTTTTAGCAGGCTTAACTGTTGCTTTGGCGCTAGTTCCTGAAGCTGTGTCTTTTTCTTTTGTCGCTGGTGTTCATCCATTAGTTGGACTTTATGCTGCTTTTATAGTTGGTTTAATCACAGCCTTGATTGGTGGAAGGCCTGGTATGATTTCTGGTGCGACTGGTGCATTAGCAGTCGTAATGGTAGCTTTGGTCTCATTGCATGGTGTTGAATATTTATTTGCAACAGTTGTTTTAATGGGAGTTTTACAAATTATAGCTGCTTTTTTAAGATTAGGAAAATTTATTAGGTTAGTCCCTTATCCAGTTATGCTTGGTTTTGTAAATGGCTTAGCTATTGTTATTTTTTTAGCCCAAATGTCTCAATTTCAAACCATTGAATCAGGTGGTGGAAAGCAATGGATGGAAGGGCAAACTTTATTTATTATGTTGTTACTTGTGGCTGTGACGATGATTGTAATATGGTTTGCTCCTAGAATAACAAAGTTTATTCCTGCTCCATTAGCAGGTATAATTTTTGTGGCTGCACTTGTAATATTACTAGATATTGATGTTCCACGTGTCGGAGATTTGGCGTCTATTAAGGGTGGAATGCCAACTTTTCATATTCCTTTAGTGGATTTCAATGTTGAGACACTTTTAATAATACTTCCTTTTGCTCTAATCTTAGCTTCAATTGGGTTAATTGAAAGTTTGTTAACACTTAATTTAGTAGGAGATCTTACTGGTAAAATTGGAGGCGCATCCCAAGAATGTGTAGCTCAAGGTATTGCCAACACTGTGACAGGTTTCTTTGGAGGTATGGGTGGTTGTGCTATGATTGGTCAGTCAATGATTAACGTTAAATCTGGAGGTAGGACTAGGATTTCTGGAATTGCAGCATCTTTGTTTCTACTTTTATTTATTATAGTTGGCTCCTCTCTTATTGAACAAATTCCTTTGGCTGCTTTAGTTGGTGTTATGTTCATGGTTGTTATTGGTACCTTTGCTTGGCAAAGTATTATGGTTATTAAGCGGATCCCAAGAACAGATGTTATCGTTATGTTAATTGTAACAAGTATAACTGTCATTTATGATTTAGCGATAGCGGTGATTTCTGGAGTTATTGTCTCAGCTCTTGCTTATGCTTGGAATAATGCAACTCGTATTACAGGGCGTATTGAAGTTAACAACGATGGTAATACTATCTACTATATACAAGGGCCTTTATTTTTTGGTTCAGTTCAAGGTTTTTCTGAGATATTCAATCCAGAAAATGATACTGATTTAGTAATAATTGATTTTATTAATAGTAGAGTTGTCGATCAATCAGCTTTACAGGCAATAGAAGAGCTTGCAATGAAATATGAGAAAAAAAGAAAGAAGTTACAACTGCGACATCTCTCAACAGATTGTCATTCGCTCTTACGAAAAGCTGGCCAGTTAATGGTTGACTCAGACGATGATCCTAATTATGGCCTGGCTGTCGATTATGGTGTAAAGCCGGGTGTATTCGGTAAAAGTCATTAACCTATTAATATTTTAAATCTTGACTCTCATTATTATTAATATAAGAACAAAACATGAACATTTAATCTATTAAGGATGAATAGAATGACAAATCTAGAAATTACTAAACAAATATTAACTCAAAATGGTCATTATAGAATGACAAGTGGGTTAGAGATATTTAAACCATGTCTAAATCAACCCCAAGCTTTCCCTTTATATAGCTCTAAGGTTTCAGCTGGGTTTCCATCTCCTGCAGATGATAATTTAGAAAAAAGTTTAGATTTAAATAGTTATCTAGTTAAGCGTCCTGCAGCAACATTCTTTGTTCGTGTTAATGGTGATTCTATGATTAACGCGGGAATAAACGATAACGATATTTTAGTGGTAGATAGAAGTGTAAAGCCATCACATGGTAAAGTGATTATTGCAGTTTTAGACGGGCAGATGACTGTTAAAAGGTTATATAAACGTTCGGGTAAAGTTATTCTGATGCCAGAAAATAATCTATATAAACCAATTGAAATTAACGATGAGACTAATATGGAAATTTGGGGAGTTGTCACAAGCTCTGTTCATTTCTTGTAATATGTATGCATTAGTTGATTGTAATAACTTTTATGTGTCTTGTGAAAGAGTTTTTAACCCATCTCTAAAAAGTAAGCCTGTTGTCGTTTTATCCAATAATGATGGATGTATTATTGCGAGATCTGATGAAGCAAAAGCTTTAGGTATTCCCATGGGAGCACCCTTACATCTATATAAAGAGTTAATAAAACGTAATCGTGTTTTTACTTATTCTTCAAACTATACGTTATATGGAGATATGTCTGGACGTGTTATGGAATCATTAAATTATTTTGTACCCAATATGGAAATATACTCAATTGATGAAGCTTTTCTTAGTTTAAAAAATTTTAATATTAAGAATTTAATATGTGATATGTCAGAAATAAGAAATTCAATTTATCAATGGACAGGCATTCCCGTTTCCATTGGTGTTGCTCCTACTAAAACATTAGCTAAATTAGCAAATAAAATTGCTAAAAAAAACTCACTCAATGGTGTCCACATATTAAGTGATTCTGATAAGTTAACACAAACCTTAGGTAATATTCAGTTAGAAGATATTTGGGGTATTTCAAAAGGTTGGGGAAAGCGACTGAGATCTATTGGAATTAAAAATCCACTTGAATTACAACAATCAGACCCTCGTCAAATAAGAAAATTGATTTCAGTTATCGGCGAACGCATGATTTATGAGTTGAGGGGACATTCGTGTCTTGGATTAGAAGAAGTTGTTAACAAAAAATCTATTACAGTTTCTCGATCATTTGGCAATATGATATCTGATAAAGGTAACCTTGAAAAGGCATTAGCTAACCATGTAGCGAGAGCTGCCGAGAAGCTTCGTTATCAAAATAGTATATGTAGTGGAGTTTATATTTTTCTTAATACTAATCGCTTTAGAGAACAAGATGCACAATATAGTAATTGCGCCATGATAAATCTTGATGATCCAACTAATGATACAGCAATTATAATTAAAAAATCTTTCAAGCTACTCGAAAGCATTTACCGCTCAAACTATAGTTACAAAAAAATTGGGATAACATTATTAGATATAAAGCAGAATGTAAAAAACAATATAGAAAGTAATAATGTTATCCAGAGTGATTTATTTACATATACTAGAAATCGACAAAATAATAAGGGATCTGAAGTTTGTATGAAGTTACTTGATGATCTAAACACAAGGATGGGAAAAATGACATTGTTTTATGGTTCTCAAGGTATACAAAAACAATCAAGAAAAATAAAAGTAAACAAAGAGAAATGGCCTATGAAATCGTCTTACAAATCTCCTTTTTATACTACAAGTTGGAGTGATTTACTGAAAGTTTCTTAAACATATTCTTTAAATAACAGCTAAGAATTACTATTCTTATTTGAAGGAAGTGGAATGCAACTTAAACCAGAGGTCCAAAGTTCAGCACAAACTGAACGAGCTTGATTTTCAGCTAATTCAATAAAACGCACACGCCATAAATACTCAGTGTTATTATTATTGACTTTCGATATTTTACTTAAAGATGCTGGCAGGTTACCTAGTTGCTCTGGCACTACATTCCTCGCATTACGAGCTGCTTTGTGAGCATTCAGTCGATTTGTAAAAGCACCAATTTGTATAAACCAATCATCATTTGTCCTATCTAGAAGCAGAGTATTAATAACGTTTGGCGGTACTTTAAAATTTTTGACATTTTTTTCTGCTACGATTATCTTAGGACGATTTTTTGGTAACTCTGAAGCTTTTGCTATTCTTACAAGAGGTTTAGAAGCATTAGTTTTAAAGTATCTATTTAATAATTTAATCATATGTTTATCTCGTGAACGTGCTTTTTTTCCTCCAAAAACAACTCCAATAATTCTTTGGCCATTTCTTTCAACAGAAGCCACAAGGTTAAATCCAGATGCATGAGTATAACCAGTTTTTATACCATCAGTTCCTGAGTAACTACCTAACAGATTGTTATGATTACTATATCTAGTACCTTTATAAATAAATGACTTAGTTTTAAATAATTTAAAAAAAACACTATGATTCTTTCTAATTGCCATTCCCAGCGTTGCCATATCTCTTGCTGTAGATAATTGACCACGATTAGGTAAGCCTGACGCATTTTTAAATGTGGTGCGCTTCATTCCTAATTTTTTAGCTTTCTTAGTCATCAATCTCGCAAAATTTCTTTCTGATTTTCCTAAGTTTTCAGCAACAACCGTAGCTACATCATTTGCTGATTTTGTAATCAAGGCTAATATTGCGTGTTTAACGGAAATTGACGACCCAGCAGAAAGATTTAATTTTGAAGGTGGTTGTCTAGTTGCTCTTCTAGAAACTTTAAATTTAGTGTTCATAGATATTTTCTTAGTTTTTAAGGCATCAAAAATCATATATAATGTCATAATTTTTGTTAAAGAAGCTGGGTAATTACGCGTATCAGCATTTGCAGTATAATAAACTCTTTTCGTATTTTCATTTATTATAAAAGAAGCATACTTGGCTTGAGCAGGCTGAATAAAAACTAAAAAACCTATGAGTAAAATAAAAAACCATTTCACTTTATTTAGATATATTTGCATTTTTTTTTTATCAATTGAAATCATTTGAGCGCTAGTTTTAAACAAATTTTATATCCAAGAATATTTTTTTATATTTTAACATAAAGATATAATGTTCGCAGTGTAAAATATATAAAAACATACATTATTTTGATTATTTTTTTAACAAACCACAATATTTAGTATAAAATGTATAATTAGATATTATTTTTTAAAAATCTAGAAATTAAACTTGTCTATGGCTCATGTCGTTCTTATATAATTATAAGACAGATTATTTATCAGGAAGCGTTAAGGAATAAATGGTTAATTATAAGTTAAATGTAAATCTCCAATATGGTATGCAAATGATAACACCATCATCTATGAGCGATAGTGATAAGCCAAACGAAGATGGTACTATCGGGAACATTAAGCTTGAGACAAAACCAAAAACTAAAATTCCAGCTCTTTACAGAGTGTTGATGATGAATGATGATTATACTCCTATGGAGTTTGTTATTGAAGTTCTTGAAAAATTTTTTCAAAAAAGTAGAGAAGAATCTACACAAATAATGCTTCATGTGCATCAGCGCGGAGTAGGAGTATGTGGAGTTTATGCATATGATGTTGCTGAAACAAAAGCGATGCAAGTAATGAACTATGCTCGAAAATATGAACATCCTCTACAAGTTCAATTAGAAAAGGAATAATAATGCTCTCAAAATCTCTCGAAGAAACTTTAAGACGGGCAATGACAAGTGCTTCGTCACTTAAACATGAGTTCGCAACATTAGAGCACTTATTATCAGCCTTATTACAAGATCAGGATGCGATTGAAGTGTTAAAAGCATGCTCGGTAGATATAAAGATATTAGAAGAAGATATAAATAAATATTTAAAAGAAGACTTGAATGCAATTATTACTCCAGATAAAGAAGCTGATACTCAGCCTACTGCCGGATTTCAAAGGGTAGTACAAAGAGCTGTTATTCATACTCAATCATCAGGAAGGAGTGAAGCTACTGGTGCAAATATTCTAGTAGCGATGTTTTCTGAAAGAGATTGTTATGCTGTTTATTTGTTACAGAAACAAGATATGAAACGTCTTGATGCAGTTAGTTTTATGAGTCATGGTCTTGCTAAAGACCCGAACTATTCAAAATCAACTTCACCTTTAGGAGCTGATAGTGAAGCTTCAGAATCAGATAATAAAAAATCTGAGAAAGCTTTAGAAAAATATGCTGTCAACTTAAATGAAAAATCATCTCAAGGTAAAATAGATCCTTTAATAGGTAGACAGCTTGAATTAGATAGAACTATTCAAGTCTTATGTAGAAGAACAAAGAATAACCCTTTATTGGTTGGAGATCCTGGAGTAGGTAAAACTGCAATTGCAGAAGGTCTTGCTGATAGAGTAGTTAAAGGAAATGTTCCAGAAGTTTTACTGAACTCAGAGATATACTCTTTAGATATGGGAGCATTATTAGCCGGGACGCGCTACAGAGGTGATTTTGAAGAACGTTTAAAAGCTGTCATGAAAGAAATTGAACTAAATGAAAACGCAATCTTATTCATTGATGAAATACATACTATAATTGGTGCTGGTGCAACTAGTGGAGGTGCAATGGATGCTTCTAACTTACTAAAGCCTGCTTTACAGTCAGGTGATTTAAAATGTATAGGTTCTACAACATACAAAGAATATAGAGGCTATTTTGACAAAGACAGAGCTCTAGTAAGGAGGTTTCAAAAAATTGATGTTGCTGAACCTAGTGTAGATGATGCAGTGAAAATTCTAATGGGACTTAAATCTCGTTATGAAGAACATCATAAGTTAAAATATACTAATGCAGCGATTAAGACAGCGGTAGAGTTATCTGCGAGATATATTAATGATAGAAAATTACCTGATAAGGCTATTGATGTTATAGATGAATCTGCTGCTGCGCAAATGCTAAAAACTAAATCTAAAAGAAAGCGTACGATAGGAAAAATAGAAATAGAAGAAACTGTTGCTTTAATAGCAAGAATTCCTCCTCGAAATGTTTCTACGGATGATAGAAAAGCGCTTTCAAAACTACAAGACGATCTAAAGAGAATGGTCTATGGTCAAGATAAAGCTGTGAGTGAATTAGTATCAAGTATTAAACTCTCTAGAGCAGGTTTAAGAGAAGTGGAAAAGCCAGTTGGTTGTTATTTATTCTCAGGTCCAACAGGTGTCGGAAAAACAGAAGTAGCAAAACAATTAGCTGAGGCTACAGGTGTGAAAATGATTAGATTTGATATGTCAGAGTATATGGAAAGACATACAGTATCAAGGTTGATTGGAGCTCCTCCAGGTTATGTAGGGTTTGATCAAGGAGGGTTGTTAACTGAAGCAATAGATCAAAATCCTCATTCAGTACTATTATTAGACGAGATTGAAAAAGCTCACCCTGATCTATTCAACTTATTATTACAAGTAATGGATCATGGGAAATTAACAGATAATAATGGTAAATCTATTGATTTTAGAAATACCATACTAATTATGACCACTAATGCGGGTGCTCAAGAGTTATCAAAAGCAGCCATTGGCTTTAAGCAAGAAAGCCGAGAAGGTGCTGATGGCGAGGCTATTGATAAATTATTTGCTCCTGAATTTAGAAATAGACTTGACGCTATTATACCTTTTGGTTATTTGCCACTTGAGGTTGTACGGATGGTGGTTGATAAATTTGTAATGCAGTTAGAAGTACAACTATCTGAAAAAGGCGTTTCGGTATTACTTACGGATAAAGCTAGAGATTGGTTAGCTACTAAAGGTTATGATAAAAACTTTGGAGCAAGACCTTTAGCTAGGGTAATACAAGAACATATTAAGAAGCCATTAGCAGAAGAGCTGTTATTTGGTCGACTAGTTGACGGTGGAACTGTAACAGTTGATTTATTAAAAGAAAAACTGGTCTTAAAAACTGAGTCAGCTAACAATAAAGATGGAAAGCTAAAAAAAGTTGTGTCTAAAGGTAATGATAAAAAGAAGGATACTCCAGAGTTTACTTAATTCAATTGATTTGAGTAGGGTGACCCTTGTTTATTAATTATTTCTATTTGTTTATTTATTTCTTTTGCTTCTATTTTAACAAAATTTTTAACAGCTTCAGAAAATGATTTGTTCTGAATAAAATGAGAGCTATATGTAGATGTTGCAACATATCCTCTTTGTATTTTGTGATGCCCTTGAGCTCCAGCTTCAACCGTTTTGATATTGTTTTCTATTGCAAACTCAATAGCTTGATAATAGCACAGTTCGAAATGTAAAAAAGGGATGTCTATAAGAGACCCCCAATTTCTTCCATATAACGTATTATGGCCAATGAAATTCAGTGCGGCTGCAATAATTTCATTATTCTTACTAGCTATAACTAGCATAATTTTATTATTCATACTTTCATTAATTAAGTAGAAAAATTCTTTTGTTAAATATGAAGAACCCCACTTTTTGTCCACTGTATTTAAATAAAATTGGTAAAAGGAATTCCAAATTTCGTGGTTTAAATTATTTCCTGAGATCCTCTCTATTTTTACCTCACTATCAGAAATTTTCTTTCGTTCTTTTTTAATAGCTTTTCGTTTTGTACTTTTTAATTTATCCAAAAAATCATCAAATGATTTATAATCATTATTGTGCCAATGGAATTGTAAACCTTTTCGTTCAATCCAGTCTTTACTAGCTAACTTCTCACTAACGTCAGAAGTAATAAAATTAATGTGAACTGAACTTAAATTATTATCAATAATTATAGTTTGTAATGTGTTTACAATTAAATTAAAGATTTTATTTTTTTCTAAATGATCGTCACTTATTAAAAACCTTGGTCCAGTTGCAGGGGTAAAAGGTATAGCAGATATAAGTTTTGGGTAGTATTGTCCTCCAGCATTCTCATATGCATTTGCCCAACTATGATCAAATATATATTCACCATATGAGTGCATCTTAAGGTAATTAGGTAAAGCTCCTATTAGCATATTTTTATCATCTTTAATTACTATATGCTTAGGAATCCAACCTGTATTTTGACATACAGATTTAGATAGCTCTAATGCAGTTAGAAACTCATATGAAGTAAAAGGATGATTGGTTTTATTTAATTTATTCCACTGATCTTTGTCTATACTAGTTAAATCAGAGACTAAATCAATTTTCATTTTAGAGTGTGTCATCTACTATTTTAAAATAAATTAATTTTCTATTTCAAAAATTCCTTCGATCTCTACTGGTGTGTTTAGTGGAAGTGATGCAACGCCAACAGCAAATCTTGCATGCCTACCTTTGTCCTCAAAAATTTTTACTATCAAATCAGATGCACCATTAATTATTTTTGGATGATCAATAAAGTTTGGGTCTGAAGCTACAAAACCTCCTAATTTAACGACTTTTTTTACCTTATCAAGGTTCCCATTACAAGCTGATTTAAGCTGACTTAAAAGTGCTTTCGCGCAAACTTCTGCCATTTTTATTCCGTCTTCTACAGAAACCTCTGAGCCAACCTTGCCTTTTATAGTTATCGAACCATTGATAAAAGGTAATTGTCCAGAAATAAATACTAAATTATTAGATATAACATAAGGAACATAGCTTCCCGCAGGTTTACTAGCTTCATCTAGTATTATATCTAATTCTTTTAATTTATTCTCTATTATATTAGTCATTGTAATCCTTTTATGAGCATCCTGATGTTCCACCACATGTATTACATTTCATACATGTACCATTTCTTACTAATGTAAAGTTACCACATTCACCACAAGCTTCACCTTCATAGCCTTTAATTTTAGCTTCGATTTCCTGTGCCATATTCAATGTTTGATTATTAACCACTAAACCTTCCTGCTGTTGAGTAGTTTCTATATTTTCTTTTAATAAACTAGAAGTAGGCATAACAGTAATATTACTTGTTCCACCTGATACTACCTTTAGCTCTCTCCTAACAAAACCTCTACTTGCAACTTTCTCTGATATGAGAACCTTATTATCACCTGATCCAGTTGTACTAGAATCTAAATCTTCTGGTCCAACATGGCCTAAATCATTACGATCCAAGTAAGATATAGCTAATTCTCTAAAAATGTAATCAAGAATTGATGTGGACATTTTAATAGTATCATTCCCAGTAACCATTCCTTGAGGTTCAAAGCGAGTAAATGTAAAAGCTTCAACAAATTCTTCTAATGGAACTCCATATTGCAAACCGATTGAAACAGCAATAGCAAAGTTGTTCATCAATGATCTGAATGCGGCGCCTTCTTTATGCATATCCACAAATATTTCACCTAATTTTCCAGTTTCATATTCTCCTGTTCTTAAATAGACTTTATGTCCTCCTACAGTAGCTTTTTGAGTATATCCTTTTCTTCTGTGAGGAAGTTTATCTCTTTCAGCTTTAACAAATCTTTCAACAATTTTTTCAACAACTTGACTTGTTCTTTTTGTAAGATCTTGTTCGTTTGTTATATTGTCATCAGCTTCATTTATATCTTCATCATCAAGTAAAGCAGAGTTAAGAGGTTGACTTAATTTAGAACCATCTCTGTAAAGCGCGTTAGCTTTAATTCCAAGTTGCCAAGAGAGCATGTAAGCGTCACTACAATCATCTATAGTAGCATCATTAGGCATATTTATAGTTTTGGAGATAGCTCCAGATATAAAAGATTGAGCAGCCGCCATCATTTTAATATGGCTGTCAACTGATAATGATCTCTTTCCTATTCTTCCACAAACATTGGCACAATCAAATACAGATAGATGATCTTTGCTAAGATGAGGAGCTCCTTCAAGTGTCATTGCACCACAAACATGAATGTTAGCAACGTCAATTTCTTCAGGAGTAAACCCAAGGAATTCCAACATACTAAATGAGAAATCACTCATCTGTTCATTTGTCATACCTAACACATTTTTACAAAAGTCTTCGCCTAAAGTGAATTGATTAAAGACAAATTTAATATCAAATGCAGATTCAAGTGAGTCTTCAATTAATTTAATTTCTTTTTCTGTAAAACCTTTTGATATAAGAGCATTATGACTTATAGATTGGCAATCCTTTAAACTTCCTGCACCTAGGGCATACCTTTGCATATCTTCAACTTGATCAGAATCATACCCCAAATGAGTTAAAGCTTCAGGAACAACTCGATTAATTATTTTAAAATAACCACCACCTGCTAATTTTTTAAATTTAACCATTGCAAAATCTGGTTCAATGCCTGTTGTATCACAATCCATTACAAGGCCGATTGTACCGGTTGGTGCTATAACAGTTGCTTGTGCATTTCTAAAACCATTTTTTTCTCCAGCGGAAAGGGCTTTAACCCAAGCATCTTTAGCAGCAGATATTAATCGTTGGTCTGGACAGTTTTGAGCCATTAAAGGTACAGGGTTGATAGATAAGTTTTCATAATCTCTTGTTTTGCCTTCAGAGGCACGTTTATGATTACGAATAACTCTTAACATATCTTCTGCATTTTCTTTGTATTTAGGAAAAGGACCTAATTCTCCAGCTACTTCTGCCGAAGTTGCATATGAAATTCCAGTCATTATTGAGGTAAGTGCAGCGCATATGGCTCTACCTTGGTCGCTATCATAAGATATACCCCAAGACATAAGTAATCCACCTATATTCGCATATCCCAGACCCAGAGTTCTATATTCATATGACCTTTGCGCTATTTCTTTTGAAGGGAATTGAGCCATCATTACAGAGATTTCTAAAGTAAGTGTCCATAATCTAGTTGTATATTCATAAGCCTCAATATCAAAAGAGCCGTCACTTTTTTTAAACTGTAATAAATTTATGGATGCTAAATTACATGCCGTATCGTCAATAAACATATATTCAGAACAAGGGTTTGATGCATTAATTCTACCAGCTTTCGGACATGTGTGCCACTCGTTAATGGTTGTATCATATTGAAGGCCAGGATCTGCACATGCCCATGCCGCTTCAGAAATTTTAGACCATAAATCAGAAGCATCTAAGGTTTTGTGAACTCCTCCGTCTGTTCTACGAATAAGATCCCATTTACCATTTTGAGATACCTTTTCTAAGAAATCATTACTAACTCTTACTGAGTTATTTGAATTTTGGCCTGAAACTGTTAAGTAAGCTTCACTATCCCAATCAGTGTCATATGTTTGGAACTCAATTTCTTTAAAACCTTGTCCAGCAAATTGAATAACTCTTTGAATATAATTTTCTGGAACCATAACAGCTCTGCAATTTAGAATAGATTTTTTTAACTCAATATTTATTTTAGGATTTAATCTATCTTTATCAGAATATGATGAAATATTGCATGCTTCCATAACAGATTTTAGATTTTTAGCTGTAAGTTTTGATCCAGCAACTAAAGCAGCAACCTTCTGTTCTTCCACAACTTTCCAATTAATATATTCTTCAATATCAGGGTGATCTATGTCTACTGTAACCATTTTTGCAGCTCTTCTGGTAGTTCCACCGGACTTAATTGCTCCAGCAGCTCTATCTCCAATTCTAAGAAAACTCATCATCCCCGAAGATCTGCCACCTCCTGATAAACCTTCGCTACTACCTCTAAGTTTAGAAAAATTGGAACCTGTTCCAGATCCATATTTAAACAATCTAGCTTCTCTGACCCATAAGTCCATAATACCACCTTCATTCACCAGGTCATCTTTAACTGATTGAATAAAACAAGCATGAGGTTGAGGATGTTCATATGAAGATTTGGACTTGACTAGTTTCTTAGTTTCAAAATCAACATAGTAATGACCTTGACTTGGGCCGTCAATACCATATGCCCAATGAAGGCCTGTATTAAACCATTGTGGGGAATTAGGTGCACACATTTGTGCAGCAAGCATAAATCTCATCTCATCAAAGTAAACTTTTGCATCATCTTCATTGGTGAAGTAGTTTCCTTTCCATCCCCAATAAGTCCAAGTTCCAGCTAATCGGTCAAAAACTTGTTTAGCTGATTCTTCACCTATAAACCTATCATTCTTAGAAATAGCGTCTAGCTTCACAAAATCGGGTTCGGAGCGCCATAACCAAGAAGGAATGTTATTCTCTTCAACTTTTTTTAAACAAACAGGTACACCAGCTTTACGAAAATATTTTTGAGCAATGATATCTGCCGCTACTTGAGAGTAGTTCCCAGGAACTTCTATATTTGGAGCACTAAAAACGATTGTTCCATCTGGGTTTTTAATCTCACTAGATGTTGTTTTAAACTCTAAACCTGCATATGCATCTTGTCCTGTTTTCGTAAAATGCCTTTTAAACTTCATTACTTACCTCTTTTTGTTCAATAAAGTAATCTAATACAATTAACAAATCAGAATCTTAAACATTATTAATCTAGCTGTGGATAAGTTGTTAAACTTTCTCATATTTAATAATATTTTTATTATTTTATAATAGTATGTTGTATGTCTTACCTTATTTTTGATTATCTCAGTTCGTTGAAAAAAAAATACTAGATTCTGGTTTACTTGTGGATAAACACAACATCTAGTAAATTCTTATTTATAAACTACATGATTTTGTGTGTTGTAGTAAAGGTTATATATCAATTAATTTAGTTTTTTTTTTTAACTATTTAATTTTACTAATTTTTTGTTTGTTTGTTCTTATTTGAACAAAAAAAAGTTAAATAAAATATTGCTATTTATTATTAGTCAAAAAAAAAAAAAATAGTATGATACATATTCTTATTTGATAACAGGAAACCAAACATATGAAGTATAATCCACTCGAAACTGTTATGGGAGCTCTAGTTTTAATAACTGCCATATCTTTTTTAATTTTGGGCATGAAATCAATTAATGAGAATCAAAGTGAAGGATTAAAGATATCATTAATTTTTGGATCTTCAGCTGGTTTGAAAAAGGGAGATCATGTAAAAATTTCAGGAATTAATGTAGGAAAAATTTTGAATCTTGATTTAGATAAAGAAAATTACAATGCCATGGTGGCTATTAATATTAACAAAAATGTAAAAATCCCAGATGATTCTTCTGCAAGAATTACCTCCACATCACTGTTGGGAGGTAATTTTATTGACATAATTCCAGGTTCATCAGAAATATATTTAAAACAAGGCGATGAAATATATGATACAAAAGATTCAGTTAGTTTTACAGATTTATTAGGTAAAGTGGTATTTTCTGGAGACAAAAAATAGCTTTCTTCTATTAACTAAGGAAAATCAGTGTTTCTAAAAAAGATGTTGCTACTTATTTTTATCATTGGCTCAAGTAAAGTTTATGGTGCGTCTTGGATTGAAGGAAACAAAGTAATAATACAAGGTTTGGATAAAATAACTGCAAGAATAGAAACTTTTGAAATTTTTGTAGGTCAGTCATATAAATTTGGTGTTTTAGATATATTTGTCAAAAGGTGCGTTTTTTCTAAACCTATAGATAAACCAGAATCTTTAGCATTTCTTAAAATTAATGACAACTCAGATAGATTATCTGAAGTAAAATTTAGAGGTTGGATGTTTGCATCTAGTCCAGCTTTAAGCGCTCTTCAAGATTCTGTTTATGACATTTCAATATTAGCATGTATGAATGATGATAAATTTTCAAATAAATCATCGTCAGTTAATTCTTTTGAATGAAAAATAGCTTTAGTTTTTAGCGCTAATGCGAGTTTTTCTTTGAATTGTGATTTTGTTATTTCAAATGCACCAAATTGAATAAGATGTTCGTTTAAAAATTGTACATCTAATATTTTAAAGTTTTCTTGCCAAAGCTTTGCCACTAGGTTTGATAATGCTATTTTACTCCCATTAGGTACTTTACTAAACATTGATTCTGCAAAAAAAACAGTTCCAATAGCTAAACCATAAATACCTCCAACTAATTTTTTGTCTTGCCAGCATTCAATAGAATGAGCATATTTCATTTCGTTAAGAGATATAAATAAATTTTGAATTCTTAGATTTATCCACGTTTCATCTCTGTTGAAAATAGCACAAGCTCTAATTACGTCAGGAAAACACTTATTAATTGTAATATTAAAAGGTCTTTTTTTTATTAGCCTTTTAAGACTTTTAGAAAAATGGAATCCTTTTATTGGAATTAATGTTCTGTATTCTGGATCAACAAAGAATACTTCTTTATCTTCTCTTGAATTTGACATAGGAAAAATACCATTCACATAGCATTCAATTAGATTATTTGGTGTAATTATATTATTATTTCTATTTTCCAAAATTTAATATTCTTGATAATTAGGAATTAGTTTCTTTTAATAATTCTTCTTCTAGCCATCTAATATCGTAAGAACCATCTTTCATAACTTTTGTATCTAATATTTTTTTATGAAGATCAATTGTAGTTGAAATAGGACCTATAATTATTTCTTTTAGTGCCTGTTTTAATCTTAAAATACAATGATCTCTATTTTCCCCATGAACTATAAGCTTTACTATCAAACTATCATAGTAAGGCGGAACAATATATCCAGAATAAATGCATGCATCAACTCTTACACCTAAGCCACTAGGCGCATGAAATTGTAAAATCTTACCAGGAGATGGTAAAAACGTTTCAGGATGCTCAGCATTAATTCGGCATTCAATAGCATGGCCATTAATGATAATATCAGATTGCTTAAATGAAAGAGGTAGTCCTGAAGCAATCATTATTTGTTCTCTTACAAGGTCTTTGCCTGTAATTGCTTCCGTAATTGGGTGCTCTACTTGAAGTCGTGTGTTCATTTCTATAAAAAAGAATTCATTATTTTCATATAAAAACTCTATTGTTCCTAGCCCTAGATAACCCATTTTTGAAACTGCTTCTGATGCTATTTGACCTATTTTGGCTCTTGTTTTTGAGTCAATAGCTGGAGAAGGAGCTTCTTCAATGACTTTTTGATGACGCCTTTGAATTGAACATTCTCTTTCGCCAAGATGAACAGTATTACCAAATTTATCAGCTATAATTTGGACTTCAATATGCCTAGGATTTTGAAGATATCTTTCCATATAGACACGATCATCACCAAAAGCAGCCTTTGACTCACTCTTTGCAGAGAGAAATGCTGTCTCTAATTCTTTTAAAGTTAGAGCCACTTTCATTCCTCTACCACCACCGCCAGAGGCTGCTTTTATTAAAACAGGAAATCCAATTTTTTGAGCTTCTTTTGAAGCCTCTTTAAGGTTTATTAGGTCACTTTTTGAACCAGGAACTAATGGTATACCTAATTTTTCAGCTGTAATTTTTGCTTCAATTTTATCACCCATACATCTAATATGTTCTGGTTTTGGTCCAATAAAAGTAATATTATGAGCTTCTACTATCTCTGCAAAATCAGCATTTTCAGATAAAAAACCAACACCTGGATGAATTGCATCTGCTCCTACTAATTGAGCAGCAGTTATTATGGCTGGAATATTTAAGTATGATTTGCTAGATGCCGGAGGCCCAATACAAACACTTTCATCTGCTAATCTAACATGGATTGCGTCGTTATCTGCAGTTGAGTGTATTGCAACAGTTTTAATATTAAGTTCTTTGCAAGCTCTCAGAACACGAAGAGCTACATCACCTCTATTTGCAATAAGTACTTTAGTAAACATATAAAATTTTTACTCAATAATTAATAAAATCTGGTTGAACTCAACAGGTTGATTATCTTCGAAGCCAATAAACGTTATTTTACCAGACTTATGAGCTGTTATACTATTCATAACTTTCATTGCCTCAATAATAAGAACTGTATCACCTTTTTTTACTGATGAATTTAGTTTTACAAATGGATCTTTCCCCGGTTCTGCAGCTGCATAAGCAGTGCCAACCATTGGAGAGTTTAACGCACCAGGATGATTATTATTTGGTGTTTCTAGATTATTTTTTGTGTCATCATCTATTTTTACCTCTTCAATATTTTTGCTTATAGTTCTAAAATTATTTTCATTATTATTAGTTGTTTTATTACTAATTTTAATTTTAACATCAAGGTGTTCATACTCTAACTCGGACAAATTATCTTTGTTCATCATGTCCACAAAAGTTTGAACTAGATCTATATTACTTGAATGATCATTTTTTTTATTACTCATAGATAATCCTATTTTGGTACTAGTTTTCTAAAAGTTGATTAATGGCACTAATTGCTAATATATAAGAATTAGTGCCAAAACCTGCTATTATACCATTAACTACTGGTGATATATAAGATTTATGACGAAAAATTTCTCTAGTATAAATATTAGTAATATGTATTTCTATTTTAGGACCGTCATACATAGATAAAGCATCAAGTATAGCAATTGAAGTATGGGTTAACGCACCAGCATTAATTATTATGCCACATCCATCTTCTTTTGCTTGATGAATTTTTTCTATTATTTCACCTTCAAAATTTGATTGAAAAAAAACCATATCTAAATTATTTTTTTTACATGCTTTTAGGCATAAAGTTTCTAAATTTTGAATAGATTTAGTACCATATTTTTCTGGTTCTCTGGATCCTAATAAATTTAGATTGGGCCCATTTAAAATATATAGTTTATTTCCCAATTAAGTCCTCCAACGTATTCATGAGTAATTTAGGTGTAAAGAGAGTCACAGTATTATACTTTGTTAATATTATTACTATATGAATTTTTTAGCTTTTTCGATATAATTTTATTGCTTTTTTTAATTGATCTTTCTTTATAGCTCCAGGATATATCACATCGCCTATTATAAACGCAGGTGTTCCGTTTAACTTGAGTAATTTAGCCACTTCACGGTTTGTTTTAAGAATTAATTGAATATCAGGATTTTCCATATCCAATTTCAATTTATTAATATCCAAACCTACTTCTTTGGCAGTTTTAAAAATTTGTTTCTCATTTATCCTACCTCTAACTTTCATTAAAGATATATGAAATTGGCTATATAAGTTTTGTTTTTCTGCAGCTAAAGCAGCTAAAGATGCCGTATAAGAATCTTCAGACAAAATAGGAAATTCAACGAAAACTAAATTAATTTTTTTATCTTCGTTTATTGTATCAAGAAGTAATTTTACAACAGATTTACAATAACCGCAGTTGTAATCAAAAAATTCAAAAATAGTAATATCAGCATTTTTTTGGAGTAATCTTGGGTTATTTGAAATATTTAAAAGCTCTATAGCATTTCGTTTTTTCTTGATTTCTTGACTAATTTCATAGTTTTCAAGAGTAGATTTAATTAATTCAGGATTATTTAATAGAAATTTTTTAATTATTACTTCAATTTTGTTTTGTTCAATTTTATCAGCATAAGCAAAGTTTGTATTAATCAAAAATAATAATAATATTGAAAATAAAACTTGAATTAACTTTTTATATTTAAACATATTTGCTTTTATCACTTTCTATTATTTAATCGTGCAAGGATATCATTACCTCGTAATCTATAAGAAATAGGTAAGGTATCGAATTTTAATGCTAAGCCTACATATTTTTTAGCTTTTATAAAGTTTTTTTTGATCATAGATTCTTCTGCTAGAGCTATAAATGTGATTCCCCTTTTCTTGACTTTACCATAGCCTTGCGCAATTAGTCTCCATACATAACTCCATCTTGGTTCAACTTGGATGATTTCTTCTAAAAAAATAATTGCTTTTTTAATATTGTTTGTTTCATTAGTTTTTAGCAATGATTTAGCTAATGCAAATTTAATTAAAGTTCCAGAATTATCGGAGTCTTCTGAAAGCATTTTTTGTGCTATTTTATAATTGAGTATAGCTAATTCGAAATCACCTTTATCATAATAAATATCTGCAAGTAGCTCATAAAAAAAAGGGTATTTTTTATATTTTTTTAATAGATCATTTAAATTATTAACTCCTAAATCATGTTTACCTACTTTAAGGTAAGCTATTGTGGAGGCATAACGTGATAGAGTGTTGCTTTGATTAGCATGTTTATCTAAGGTATTGAATGGGTCTTTATTATATGCTGTAATTTTATTATTTATATATTGCAGATTAATTTTTCGTTTATAGATATAAATATGATCCGTCTTCTTAAAAGTTTCTGATGTTTCACTTTCAAACCGTTCTATTTGATCTAATCTTGATTTAAAAAATGGGTGAGACCTATAATATTTGCTTTGTAAATCTTTATTTAAATATTCTTCTTCACTTAACCTTTTATGTAATTGTTTAATACCTATAGATGAAATCTTTGATTTTCTAAGCATTTCTAAGGCAAAGCTATCAGCTTGCGTTTCTTGAATTCTTGAAAACTGTAGATAAGATTTTAAAGCCAAATCTTGACCACCTATTAATAGTCCCGTTGCAGCTGTTGAATCTATTTTTCCTGCCATAGTAAGTGCTATACTAGCTGCTGCAGCAAGGCTAGAATACTTCGATTTATTTTGTCTATCTATCAATCTAGAGTTATGATGTTTTAAAAATAGATGACCTATTTCATGAGCCAAAACTCCTTGTACTTCATCGATAGAAAAAGCTTGTTGAAGCAGTCCAGTATTAATATAAACTTTATCTGTACCTGTTACAAAAGCATTATAATTACTATCCAATATTAATCTGGGATATAATTTTTTATTTTGTTTATTAGAGCTTTGGACAATATTATTAATCAATTTTTGTAAAAATAATTCTATCTCTGCATCTCTAATAATTTGTGTAGAGTTTGCAGTATAGCAATTTGTAGAAAATAGAATAAAAAATATACAAAAAAATACTTTTATGTCGACCACCAACCTTTTTTCTTTGGTTTTTGTGAGCTTGAACTTTCATTTACCGTTACAACATCTATTGGAGTAGATGTCTTGATCTTCCTTATTTCTACATTAACATCTTTTTTAATAATTTCTTTCTCTATTTTCTTTATTTTAGGCTTTTTAATTGATTTAGTAACATTTTCTAACATTGCAGTAGGTTCTGCATTTATAATCTCTTGTTTTTTTATATTGTTAGGTTTAGGAGATTTCTTTTCCTGAACTATTTCATTATTTTGTTTGCTTTCTAGATTAATAGGGTCGATTGATTGTTTATCATTTTTTCTAAAATGAGCATTATTTTCATTAGTATTATGTTCGTCTGCTCTTTTTTTTCTCTTTGGAATTCTTCTTCCTCGTTTCTTTTTCTTTGGATTTTCATCTTCTTCAGAATTAGTAACTATTTTTGTTTCAATGACTTCAGGTTTTACCTTTTTGACATTAGGCTTATTCATATTAGGTTTGTGATTAGTTTTTTTAATTGTTTCTATTTTCTTTAACGGAGGAAGAAGACTATTATCATTAATAAAATTAATTTTTATATTATATCTAACTTCAATTTCACTTAATTGACTTCGTTTGTTATTCAAAATATGAACTATAACATTTGAGTGAGCATGCACATTGATACTTAAATTGTTTTCATCTGAACACTCTTCTTCAATAGCTCTAATAATTTGAACAGCACTTACTTCAATAGATTGAATTCTTCCAGAACCAGCACAATGTGAACATAGTTCTGAAGAGCTTTCAACTACTGAAGGCCTAAGCCTTTGTCTTGATAATTCAAGAAGACCAAAATTACTAATTTCACCTATTTGTATTCTTGCTCTATCTTTACGCATAGATTCTTTTAATTTTTTTTCTATATTAATTCGATTTTTATTATCTTCCATATCTATAAAATCAATAACTATAAGACCTGATAAATCTCTTAGACGGGCTTGTCTTGCAAATTCTTCAGCGGCCTCTGAATTAGTTTTTAAAGCAGTATCCTCTATGGATCTTTCTTTTGTCGCTTTACCAGAATTAACATCTATGGCAACTAAGGCTTCTGTCTGGTCAATTATAAGATAGCCTCCAGACTTCAATGTTACCCTAGGATTAAAAATATCAGATAATTGGGCATCAAGTTTATATTTTTGAAATAAAGGATTTTTTTCGTCATTATATTGTTGAACTTTCTTAGCATGACTTGGCATTAATGCCTTCATATAGTCTTTACATGAACGATACGCTTCAATTCCGTCTACAAGAACTTCATCAATATCACTATGATATAAATCCCTAATGGCCCTTTTTACAAGAGAACCTTCCTCATGAATAAGAAATGGTGCATTAGACTCAAGGGTTAATTTTTTTACATTTTCCCAAATACTCATAGAGTTTAAATAGTCTCTTTTTATTTCGACTTTAGTTCTTTTACTACCTGCCGTTCTAACAATAACAGCCATTTCAGGAGCAACCTCAAGTTTATCGACTACTCCTTTAAGTCGCCGTCTATCAGTTACATTACTTATTTTTCTGCTGACACCTCCACCTCTTGGAGTATTAGGCATCAGTACACAATATCTTCCGGCTATGGAGATATAAGTTGTTAAAGCTGCACCTTTTGTACCTCTTTCTTCTTTAACAACTTGAACTAAAAGTATTTGACGTCTTGCTATAACTTCTTGAATTTTATAGTTTCGATATAAATTTCTTTTAACTTTCTTTAACTCTTCTTCACTTACATCATCATCATTATCATCGTTAATAATTGAGTTGTTGTTGAAACTTGATTGATTAATATTTAATTCTTCATCGGATTTTACTGAAGCTTCTTCTATAAGTTTTTGCCTATCTTCAACAGGAATTCTATAATAATCTGGATGTATTTCACTAAACGCTAAAAAACCTTGACGATTTCCTCCGTATTCTACGAATGCTGCTTGAAGACTAGGTTCAACTCGGGTTACTCTAGCTAAATAAATATTACCTTTTAATTGTCTTCTAGAATGAACTTCATATTCAAAGTCATCAATTATATCGTCAGTAGTTGTTATAACTCTTGTTTCTTCGGTTTGACGCGCATCTATTAATAAACGTTTATTCATTTAATTCTCCAAATCATAAGCGTGATCAAACTAACTTGATCTGAGTATTAAGTATTTGAATAAGCAATTAATAGTAATGAATATATGTTGTCAGTAATGTTATTTAAGCCTTGTTATTGAATATAATTTGAAATATCTAACTAACATATGTTTAATTCTTAATACTCGCATTTCAAATTAAATTAAAATATAAATTAACAACAATGATTATTCTCTTACGGTTTGAAGTTTTTATTATAAACTTTCTTTACTTATCCTTGTTTAACACGCTTTTGCAGTGCTTAATTATTAAAATTCAAATTTTATAAAAAAATTTGCTGATTATACTTTCTTATTTAGAAAAACTTTTAAAGTTTTTAAAATTAAGTTAGAAAAAATTTTGTTCTTAACTTATATATTGTACTCTTAATCAAAACAAACTTTATTTTTAACTACAATCATTTAATTTGAAATAAGCCTAGGTTTATATATTTTATAGAAAATAAAATTAATGAAGAAAGGAAATGAAATTAATTTATATCTTAAGTCTTATTTTAAAAGTCTCATTATTTTTTTTATGTTAATTTCAAGCTACAATTCTTATGCAAATAGTTTAAATAAAACCCATATCAATTCTATTTATAACATTAACATCTGCAAATCCGAAGAGTTCTTATCAATTTGTATTGATTTAGATAAAGAATATTTAGTAAATTTAAAACTACTAAATGACCCTTACAGAATCATTTTAGACTTTGATAAAAAATTAAATTTTCATAGTTATGATAATAGTAAAAAAATTATTGAAAATAATTTATTTATTAGTACTAGGTTTGCACAAAGAATAAAAAACAAATCTAGGTTAGTGTTTGAATTAAATGAACCTGCAATTATTTCAAAAATTTTTTATAAAAAAAATAAAAATAATGTAGTTTTAAAAATGGATGTTACTAAAACAAGTATAACAAGTTTTAGCATAGCAAAACATGTTCTTGTTCAAAACAAAGTTAATGTAATAGGTTTAAATTCAAATAATACAAATGTATATGTTGAAAAAGTTGAAAAAAAAATAAAAACAAGTCAGAAAATTAATATCCCAAAGCCAAAGATTAGAAAAAATGAAAATAGCTCAAAGAAAAAATATATTGTCATCATTGATCCTGGTCACGGTGGAAAAGATCCTGGAGCTATAGGCTCCTTGGGTACTCTTGAAAAAGAAGTTACATTAAAAGCTTCTTTAAAATTAGCTGATTTTTTAAAAGAAAATAAAAATATTATTCCTATACTCACTCGTAATACTGATATTTATTTAACGCTGAGAAAAAGAGTTAGCATTGCCAAAGTAAATAAGGCAGATATTTTTATATCAATGCATGCGGATTCTAGTCCTAATATTGATGCAAACGGTGTGTCTGTTTTTAGCTTATCCGATAAAGCTTCTGATAAAGAAGCTAAATTGATTGCTAAAAGAGAAAATGCAGTAGATATTATCCCAAGCATTAAAACTGATATTAGAGATCCAATTGTTATTGGAACATTGATTAAAATGTTTCAAAGGCAAGCAATGAATGATAGTGCTGAATTGGCAAAAAAAATTATACAAAACTTTAAAAAAACTAAACTAGCAGTAAATAGAGGCCATAGATTTGCTGGATTTACTGTTTTAAAGTCACATAATATTCCTTCTGTTTTAATAGAAATTGGATTTTTATCAAACAAGAAAGAAGAAAAAAAAATTTTAAGTGATCAGTATATTAATAATTTTAGTAAAAATTTAGCTTTAGCCATTGAAAATTATCTTTTAAGATGAATATCATGTCCTAAATAAGTCTGATTTTAGAAATACATTATAAAAATGAAAATTTTAGCTTATCTATTCACTCTTCTTTTTTTAGGAATACTCTCTGGTGTAGTTATATTTTTGTATGGATTGTGGTATTTCGGAAAAGATCTACCTGATTATAAAGAGCTCTCAAAATATAATCCAAATGTAGTCACAAGAATATATGCAGGTAATGGTGCTCTTCTTGATGAACATGCTATTGAAAAGAGAGTGTTTGTTCCTATTAATGTTATTCCTAAAAAAGTTATTAATGCTTTCATTTCGGCAGAAGATAAAGATTTTTATAATCACTTTGGATTAGATCTAAAAGCTACCTTAAGAGCAATTTTAACTAATATAAAAAATATAGGTTCGGGAAAAAGATTGATTGGTGCATCTACCATAACGCAACAGGTGGCTAAAAATTTTTTACTGTCAGCTGAATTGTCATATAAGAGAAAGATTAGAGAAGCTATTTTAGCAATCAGAATAGAGAGAGCGTTTTCTAAAAATCAAATACTCGAGTTATACTTAAATGAAATTTATTTAGGTTTCAAATCATATGGTGTTGCAGCAGCAGCATTGAATTATTTTGATAAAAGCTTAGATAATTTAGACTTTGCCGAAGCTGCATTTTTAGCTGCCTTGCCAAAAGCTCCAAATAATTATAATCCAAAATATAGATTAAAACAGGCTATTGATAGAAGAAACTGGGTATTAAATCAAATGAGTAAAAATAATTTTATAACTCAAACCATATCAGATTTAGAGAAAACTAAAGCTATTAGTATAAAAGAAACTAGTGGAAAAGATAAAGCTTATGCCCCTTATTTTTCTGAAGAAGTTAGAAAAAAGCTTGCTAATGATAGTAAAATAGGCACTAAACTCTATGTAAACGGATACTCAGTAAGGACAACGCTTGACCCTATACTTCAAAAGATAGCGGATAATGCATTAATGAATGGTCTTGAAGATTTAGATAAAAGACAGGGTTGGAGAGGTCCTATAAAATATTTAAACTTATCTAATATAACAAATAATGATTTGTTAAAATTATTACTCAGTATTGAAAATAAACTTCCTAATAATAGAAAAGTTGCAGTTGTAAAAGAGTTTTCTGACAACAATCTAAAAATACTATTATCAAATGGAAATTTAGAATTTTTAAAATTTAAAGATTCTTCTTGGCTTAGAAACCAAATTCTAAAAAAAGATAAGCAAGGTAAGTTAAATATATTTTTAGGTAAAAAGTTAAAATCATTTAAGGATTTTCTTAAAATTGGGGATGTTATACTGGTTAAAGTAGATTTAAATCAAAATCAAAAAATGGATATTACTTTATCTCAAATCCCTCAAGTAAATGGAGCAATAGTGGCTTTAGATCCAAACACAGGAAGAGTATTAGCTATGAGAGGAGGGTATAATTTTAATGCAAGTGAGTTTAATAGAGCGACACAAGCAAAACGACAACCTGGATCTGCGTTTAAACCTTTTGTTTATCTAGCGGCTTTAGAAAGATTCTATAAACCAACAGAGTTGATACTAGATGCTAACTTAGTTTATGATCAATGTGTTGGTTGTAAGAAATGGAAGCCATCGAATTACACAAAAAAACGTTATGGACCAACTCCTATGAGACTAGGTATAGAAAAGTCTAGAAATTTAATGACTGCAAGATTAGCTATTAAATTGATTAAAGAAGAAAAATCTGTTGAGTCTTACCTTAAAGATGGACTGTCTAATCTACAAATCTCAGAAAAAATGAAGGTAGATATAAACAAAATAAATTTATTAATAAATTATATTAAAAATAAGAAAAAAACTAAAGTAATAGATAACAGTAATTTGATAAAACAATTTTCTTTAAAGCATGAAATTGACAAAGAAATTTTAAAAAATTACTTAGAAAAAGGATTGAAGACTAATGAGCTTGCTAAGCTTACAATGGTAGAAGCAAATGTAATCAACAAATTAATTTCATCTTTAAAAACTAAAAATATTATTCAAGATTATGCATTAAAATTTGGAATTAATAATAATTTGCCAGAATTTTTGTCAATGTCTTTAGGAGCTGGAGAAACAGATTTATTAAGTTTAACGAATGCATATGGTATGATAGTTAATGGCGGGAAAAAAATAACTCCAACGTTAATTGATAGAGTTCAAAATAGAAGAGGGGAAACTATTTTTAATCATGATAAAAGAGATTGTAAAAATTGTCATGGTATTGAAGCTAATTCAAATTTAATACCACCAATTGCTACTTCTGAAACTAGAAAAAAAATAGTAAGCCCTGGTTCAGCTTATCAAATGGTATCAATGTTAAAAGGAGCTGTAGATAGAGGTACTGGTATAGTAGTAAAGTCACTAAAGAGAAACTTAGCTGGTAAAACTGGAACTACAAACTTTAATAATGATGCCTGGTTTATAGGGTTTTCAAACGACTTAGTGGTAGGTGTTTTTGTAGGATTTGACAATCCAAGGCCATTAGGTTTGAGGGAAACAGGAAGTTCAGTTGCTGCACCAATATTTAGAGATTTTATGGGAAAAGCATTAGAAGGTATCCCAGATATTCCTTTTAGAAGACCTCCAGGGATTAAGTTAATATCTGTTAGTTCTAAAACAGGGGTTAAGGCTAATTTAAAAAATAAAAACTATATTTTAGAAGCTTTCAAACCAGGACAATTACCAAATAATAAATATACTAAAGATTTCATAGATGTTAACGACAATAAAAAAATTATAAACAATCTATCACCCTTATACTAATAGTTTTCAAGGTATTTAATGCAAGCTGAAATTCAATTGAAATTCAATGAAATAGACTATTCACTTGAGATATTAAAAAAACATATTGATTGGGATAACTCTATAACAAAAATTAATAAATTATCTTTATTAACTGAAGAACAAAATTTTTGGAATGATACATCCAAAGCGCAAATTATTATGAAAGAGAAAAAACAATTAGAAAGACTAGTTGATATTATAACAAATATTGAAAATCAAAAAAATGATTTAGTCGAAATATTAGATCTTGGCGAACAAGAAAATGATATGTCTTTAATATCCGATACTATCGAAGAAATAGATATTTTAGTTAAAAAATGTATAAAACTTCAGTTAGAAAGTCTTCTTTCTGGAGAAGCTGATTCAAATAATTGTTACATAGAAATTCATGCTGGAGCTGGTGGAACTGAAGCACAAGATTGGGCATTAATGTTACAAAGGATGTACTTTAGATGGGCAGAAAAAAGGGGTTTTAAGGTTTCATTTGTTGAAGAAAGTTCAGGAGACGAGGCTGGGATCAAATCTTGTACACTATTTATAGAAGGGTTTAATGCCTTTGGCTGGTCAAAAACTGAATCTGGAGTTCATCGTTTAGTAAGAATATCCCCTTTCGATTCGTCCTCTAGAAGACACACTAGTTTTGCTTCTGTTTGGGTATATCCTCAAATCAATAACGAAATAGATATTGATATTGAAGATAAAGATCTGAGGATTGATACTTATAGGGCCTCTGGAGCAGGGGGGCAACATGTTAACAAAACTGACTCTGCAATTAGAATTACACATTTACCTACAAATACAGTTGTACAATGCCAAAACGATAGATCACAACACAGAAATAGGGCACAAGCTATGTCAATGCTTAGAGCTAAACTATATGAAATCGAATTAAAGCGAAGAGAAGACGTTAATAATCAAAATGCACTTTCCAAAGGTGAAATAGGTTGGGGTAGTCAGATACGTTCCTATGTTCTCCATCCTTATCAAATGGTAAAAGATTTAAGAACAAATATTGAAGTAGGTAATACACAATCTGTTTTGGATGGTGATTTGGATATTTTTATAGAGTCAGCTTTAGCTTTAAAGGTAGGAATGAAAAGATAAATTAAGCGTTTAGTTTTTTTAGTTCTGACAACACTTCTTCAGCGTGACCAGGAACTTTTACTTTAGGCCAAATATATTTTATTATGCCATCAGTATTAGATAAAAATGTAGCTCTTTGAATTCCCATGTATTTTTTTCCATACATAGACTTTTCGATCCAAACACCAAATTGTTCACAAACGGTATTTTCAAAATCTGCTCCAAGCTTACAAGTCAAATTATATTTCAATCTAAATTTCAATTGTTTTTCTTTGGTATCTTTTGATATCCCAATAACAACACAGTTTGCATTATCAAAATCTTTTTGCAGGTTTGAAAATGCTATTGATTCTGCTGTGCATCCTGAAGTATCCGCTCTTGGAAAGAAAAAAATAACTATATTCTTACCAGTATAGTCTGATATTTTAAATTCAACATCATCAGTAGATATTTGAAATTGTGGTAATTCTTGATTGATTTCTAACATATAATTCACCTAATAATTTAAGTTATTTAGCTTTAATATTATAATAATATAAACATAAAATATAATAAAATAAATTTTATGAATGGTCTAATCGAAAATTAAGATACCATGTTTTTTTCTTCCAGAAGATATTTTAACTTTTCCAGTTTGAAAATTCTGCTTTGATACAATAAAATGTTCATCTTGAATTAAAACATCATTTACTTTTATAGCATTCCCCCTAATTAACCTCCTACCTTCTCCTTTTGATTTAGTGAAATTGAGGATATTAAGTGCATCTAATATTAATATGGTTGAACTTGTAACCTTAGCATTTGGAAGTCCATCATCATCATCATTTTTTTTGTTGAAAGTGTTGTTTGCTGTCAAACATATTTTTTGTGCTTCTTCCTTACCTCTACATAAACCAGTTACTTCATTAGCTAAAACGATTTTAGCTTCATTTATTTCTGCCCCTTCAAGTTTCTCTAATTTTTTTATTTCGGACATTTCAAGTTCTGTAAATAATTTTAAAAATTTTATGACGTCTAAATCTTCTGTATTTCTCCAATATTGCCAAAAATCCCAATTGGATAGCTGGTTTTCATTAAGCCAAATCGCCCCATCTGCGCTTTTACCCATTTTAGCTCCGCTATTGGTTGTTAAAAGTGGTGAAGTTAAACCAAAAGCTTGCTTAGATAACTTTTTCCTAACTAATTCGAGACCTGTAACAATATTACCCCATTGATCTGAACCACCCATTTGTAATTTACAGTTATATTTCTCATTTAGTTTCAAAAAATCAAATGCTTGTAAAAGTGAATAGTTGAATTCTAGAAAAGATAAGTTTTGCTCTCTTTCAAGTCTAAGTTTAACGCTATCTAAATTCATTAATTTATTTATTGAAAAGGATTGACCAAAATCTCTTAAAAATGAAATATAGTTTAAATCTTCTAACCATAATGAATTATCAACCAATAAAGCATCATTGTCTTTGTTCCCAAATTTTAAAAATTTTTGAAAAATAGTTTTAATGCTATTTTGATTTTCATTTATAATTTCATCAGTAAGAAGAGGTCTTGCTATATCTTTTCCAGATGGGTCCCCTATTTTAGTAGTTCCTCCTCCCAAAAGAACAATAGGTTTATTTCCAGTTTTCTGAAACCAACGTAGCATCATTATCTGCATTAAAGATCCTACGTGTAGAGAAGGGGCTGTACAATCAAATCCAATATATCCCGTGATTGATTTTTTTTTGCATACTGTATCTAGTGCGTTTTGGTCAGTTATTTGATGAACAAAACCTCGTTCTAGCATAATTTTAAGAAAATCTGACTCTGCAATTTTTTTCATACTAATCTCTAATCTTTATCACAGTTCTATGTACTCGTCAGGATCTAAAATATTATTTAAATACTTTTTAATAGCATTTATTAAATCATCGTTGTGGTTGCTAAACATGTGATTTGCTTCTTTAATGAACTCTAATTCAATTTTTATACCTTTTTGTATAGACAATCGATCAACCAGTTTTTGAATGGTTTCATAAGGTACTCTCTTATTATTTTCACCATGAATTATTAATCCGGAGGCAGGGCAGGGAGCAAGAAAAGAGAAGTCAAATTTATCTGCGGGTGGTGAAACAGATATAAATCCAATAATTTCAGGTCGTCGCATCATTAATTGCATTCCAACCCACGAACCAAAGGAAAATCCTGCTATAAATGTGTACCTTGAGTGAATATTTTGGGATTGAAGCCAGTCTAAAACTGCAGCTGCATCAGCAAGCTCTCCTTCTCCGCCTTCATAAACACCCTCACTTCTGCCAACCCCTCTAAAATTAAATCGTAAAACAGAAAAACCTCTATTCCTAAATTCATGATACATTCCATATGAAACTCTATTATTCATACTGCCACCCTGGTTAGGCTCAGGATGCAGAACAAGAGCTATAGGGCTATCTGGAGAAGAGCCAGGATGGTATCTGCATTCAATTCTTCCTTGTGGTCCATTTAGAATTACCTCAGGCATTTGTATTTCTCCAAAATCATATTATAATTTTTAATTAAATATAACACATTGGTATAGGCATAAAAACAAAAAGGTACAAATTTAAAACTCTTAATAGACAAAATAATAATAAAAAATGCTAGTACGTATGAATAATTACTATTTATGCAATATTTGTTATTATCTTTTCAAATTTATATCTTATATTATATTAAGATTATGATATTAATCAGTCATATTATTATGGAAAAATAAATGAAAATTAAAAAATTTCTTGAAGAAATTGACTCTATTATTGAAAGAGATCCTGCTGCCAGAAGTAGGTTAGGTGTTATTTTTTTATATCCATCTTTTCATGTGATGATTTTTTATAAAGTAGCTAATATATTATGGAGATATAACTTAAAGTTTATTTCAAGGTTAATTATGCAATTTGCTAGAATGTTAACAGGAATAGAAATTCATCCAGCAGCAAAAATTGGTCCTAATTTTTTTATGGATCATGGTTTAGGTATAGTTATTGGAGAAACGGCTGAAATTGGATCAGATGTAACAATATATCAAGGTGTAACTTTAGGAGGCGTTATGCCTTCTGTTGAAAGTGAAGCTCAACGTAACCAAAAGAGACATCCAACTATTGGTAATAAGGTTATTATAGGATCAGGTGCACAAGTGTTAGGTGCTATAACGGTTGGTGACTACGCACGTATAGGAGCTAATTCTGTAGTCTCAAAAGATGTACCTCCAAATGTTACAGTAGCTGGTGTGCCAGCAAGGCAATTTGGTAAAGAAGCCAAAATATCTGGTTTTAAAGCGTATGGGGTTAATGCTAATGCAATTGATCCAAGAGAAAAAACATTAAATTCATTAATAAAAAAGATAGAATTTTTAGAAAAAAAAGTTAAATCTCTAGAAAAAAAATAATAATATTATAAATAAAGATTTTTACATAAATGAGAAAATTAGAACAATCAACTTATCTTGACTACAATGCGACAGTTCCTATTTTAGCGGATGTAAAGGATGCCGTTATTGAATGTATGAATTTGGGACCTTTGAATGCTTCATCAATTCACTCTTTTGGGAGAAAAGGTAAAAATATAATTGAAACATCAAGAGAAAATATATCTGATTTAATCAATGTTAAAGTAGAAGACATTATATTCACAAGTTCTGCTACTGAAGCAACAAATTTACTATTTAATAATTTTGAGACTATAATTGTAAGCGCTATTGAGCATTTAGCAGTATTATCTTCTTCTAAAAGTAATTTAGTAGTTAAAGTAAATAAAAATGGGCTCATAGATCTGAATTCGCTAGAAGATTTGTTGAAGACACAAACTAGTCATAAACAAAATGTGCTTGTTTCAATTATGTGGGTAAATAATGAAACAGGAGTTATACAGCCAATTGATGATGTAATTGGCCTTGCAAGAAAATATGGATGTTTCATTCACTGCGATGCAGCACAAGCCCTAGGAAAAGTAAAAATAGATTTAAAAAAAAATGATTTAGATTTTGTTACGTTATCAGGTCATAAAATTGGGGCGCCTTCAGGCATAGGAGCTTTGGTTGTCAATAATAATTTTCATTTAAGTGCTCAAATATTTGGAGGTGGACAAGAAAAAGGGATGCGTGCTGGAACTGAAAATATTTTAGGGATATGTGGGTTTGGTATTGCAGCTAATATATTATCTAAAGCAACAGATGAAAGCTTTAATGAAATAACAACTCTTAGAGATTATTTAATAAAAAAAATTAAATCATTAAGACCAGAAACAGTTCTTTTTGGAGAGCATTCTAGTCGTGTCAACAATACAATTCTTATAGCATTGCCAAATATACCTGGAGATTTATCATTAATGAAATTAGATCTAGACGGTTTTGCTGTTAGTTCTGGTTCGGCATGTAGTTCAGGAAAAATAAGTGAAAGTCATGTTATAAATGCGATGAATTTTAAAAATTTGGCTTCAAATAGTATCAGGATTTCTCTCCCTCCTAATACGAAAATGTTAAAACGAGAAAACTTGATTACTACTAATGAATTAGATAGATTAGCCCAATGCTGGTCTAATTTGTAATAATTAAAAGATATGGAGTGAAATTTGCCAAAATTAATATTTGTTGAGCAAGACGGAAATGAACATTCTATTGAAGCTGAGAATGGCTTGTCTGTTATGGAAATTGCTAGAGATAATGACTTAGGTATTGAAGGCACTTGTGGAGGTTCAATTTCGTGTTGTACTTGTCATGTCATAGTAGACCCTGAGTGGTTTCCGATTGTAGGGAAACCTAATCCTGATGAAGAAGACATGTTAGATCTAGCTTTTGGTTTGCAGGCAACTTCAAGGCTTGCTTGTCAGATTGAAGTTACTGATGAATTAAATGGTTTGCGTGTTGTAATTCCAGAAGAATAGAAAATAATGATTAATAGAAAAAAAATAATTAAAGATATGGATCTAGAAGGTTCACCTGGTGATCATAGGATAGTTGTAGCTATGTCTGGTGGAGTGGATTCGTCAGTAACAGCTGCACTTTTAGTTGAATCTGGCTATGACGTAATTGGCTTAACCATGCAGTTATATGATCATGGTAAGGCTTTACAAAAAAAAGGAGCCTGTTGTGCAGGGTCTGATATTAATGATGCTAGATTAGTAGCTAACAAACTAAAAATACCTCATTATGTTCTCAATTATGAAAATCTTTTTCAAGATAAGGTTATGGAAGATTTTGCAGATTCTTATTTAAGAGGTGAAACTCCTATTCCTTGTGTAAGATGTAATCAAACAGTCAAGTTTGTTGATATGGTCGAAAGAGCAAAACAACTTGGTGCGAGTGCAATGGCGACGGGACACTATATTCAAAGAAAAATTTTTTCAGGTTATCCTAATTTATTTAAAGGGCTTGATGAAACTAAAGATCAATCCTATTTTTTATTTGCAACTACTAAAACGCAACTTGAGTTTTTAAGGTTTCCACTAGGCTCTCTTACAAAAGAAGAGACTAGAGCCGTTGCTCGAAGACATGAACTCAAAGTAGCTGAAAAACCTGATAGTCAAGATATATGTTTTGTTCCAGAAGGTCGATATGCAGATGTTGTTAGAAAGTTGCGACCAGGAAATATCGAAGCTGGTAACATTATTGATGTAAATGGAACATTACTTGGAAAGCATAATGGTATTATTGATTATACTATTGGACAAAGAAAAGGAATTGGCATTGGAGGAAGAAAAGGTGTTGAGGATAAAAATTCTGTTTTATATGTAATAGCTTTAGACTCCAAAAATCATAATGTGATTGTTGGTCCAAAACACTTGCTAGCGTGTAATAACATCAAAATATCTGAATGTAATTGGATTGTTAAAGAGCCTGAAAAATCAAAATTTAAGGTATTAGTAAAATTAAGAAATACATCAAAAGCAGTTAGTGGAACTGTAGATGTGAATTATGATAGTGGCTTTTCACATTTATATTTTGATCAACCTCAATATGGGGTGTCGACAGGACAAGCTGCAGTTTTTTATAACACGGAAGAAAATGCTCATGTTCTTGGTGGTGGTTGGATAGCAGATGCTCCAAACATGTATGTATAATTATAATTTCATATGTTTAAAATAGATCATATTGTTTTTGCAGCTTCTTCTTTGGAAGAAGGTACGTCATTTATAGAAAGTCATTTGCAAACAAAATTAAGCGACATAGGTCACCATGATTTTATGGGAACGCATAATAGAGTATTAAAAATAGGAAAAAGTATCTATTTAGAAGTCATAGCAATAGACCCAAAAGCTAAATCTCTTGAACAGAAAAGATGGTTTAATTTGGATGATTTGAAATTACAAAAAAAGTTGCAACAAAAACCACAACTAATTGGTTATGTAATAGAGACCTATAATAAAAATATTTTTAAACATTATTTACCTTTTTTTAAAGCTCAAAGAGGTGATTACAAATGGAATTTTGCTATGCCAAAGCCATTAAATAATGAACTTTATTCTGGCATAATTGATAATGGAATAATGCCTAGTATAATCAATTGGGATAGTGAAAGCCCTATTCATAAAATGCAAGATAGTAGATTTGAATTAGAAAACTTAGGAATAGAAATCACTGAACTACAATTTTCATATAAAGATTTTATTCGATCTTTAGGAAACTGCGATCAGATAACTTATTTGTTTGATACAAACTCAGAAAATCAAATGAAATTTGATTATCCTAAATTAAAATTAAGATTAAGAGACACTTTAACAAATAAGTTAGTTTTCTTATAATTTTACTTACTTAATTTTATTTGTGCTTAGTTAATAGACGTAAATACTTGACTGTGAAATAGTTTATATTTACTAACAACTAAAGTAATTTGGCGGAGTAGCTCAGCTGGTTAGAGCATCGGAATCATAATCCGGTTGTCGGGGGT
>CAZFKZ010000012.1:0-41918 GCA_964519035.1 uncultured Rhodobacterales bacterium
ATGACCATCACGATGATCATGATAAACATGCTAAAAAAGATGACCATCACGATGATCATGAAAAAGAAGACGACGTTCACATTTGGTTAGATCCAGACAATGCGATTAAAATCATCCAAAAAGTTAACAAAGAGTTAAGTCTACTTTTCCCTGAAAATTCTCAAATATATAATAAAAACGCGACTGACATTATAAATAAAATTACTGAGTTAAAAAGAGAAATTAAAGAAGAATTGTTATCAATCAAAGATAAACCTTACATTGTATTCCATGATGCTTACCAATATTTTGAAAAAGTTTTTGGATTAAATGCTGTTGGATCTATTGCTTTAGAAGATGATGTTGCCACCTCACCCAAGCAAATATCCTACATAAGAAATAAAATTATTAAGTCAAATGTTTCATGTGTCTTTCAAGAACCTCAGTTTGACAGTAAATTAGTAAAAACTGTTGTTGAAGGTACAGATGCCAAAATAGGAACGTTAGATCCATTAGGGGTTGATATCGCTAATAAGAAAGATTTTTATTTACAACTACTTAGAAACATGTCTAAAAGCTTGAAGGAATGTTTAGGGTAATGTTTTATAATGTTAATTTGTGAAAACATCTTATTTTCTATTGATGGCCACAAATTAATCTCAGGTATCAATTTAAATATTCAATCTCAAAAGGACCTGTTAATTACAGGTCCTTCTGGCATTGGTAAAACTTCATTTCTAAGTATATTATGCGGTCTACAAAAACCAAATCAAGGTAATGTAATATATAATGATATAAACCTTTATGATATGTCAGAAAATAAAATTGATGCTTTTAGAGGAAAAGAATTGGGTATTGTTTTTCAAAACTTTAATCTAATCAATTCATTTACAATAAAGCAAAATCTTGACATAGCTAATACCGTTTCTCAACAAAGCAATAATGATCAACTTTACGATCTTTTACAAAGAGTTGGGCTAGCCGAAAAGTCTCATTTACAAGTATCAAAATTAAGTGTTGGAGAAAAACAAAGACTTGCTGTTGCTCGCGCATTCATAGGAAAACCTAAATGGATTTTTTGCGATGAACCGACATCGTCTTTAGATAACAAAAATACTGATATTATTATAAATCTTATAAAAGAAGAAAGTTTAAGGTGTAAAGCTTCTTTAATTCTGATAACTCACGATACAAGAGTACAGTCTATTCTCAATTTTTCTCAAGTTTTGGAAATGGAGGAAATGTCATAAATATTTTTTTAATTTCATTTTTATATCTAAAATCTAAACCATTAAACTTTCTTTTAAGTATGTTTTTAATGATTGTTGGCATGACAATAATTACGACATCTATTTTGATTAACCAAATTTCAAAAAACACCTTTTACAGTAATAATCCTAATTTAGATGCCGTTGTTGGCTCAAAGGGAAGCCCATTACAATTAGTTCTCTCTTCGATCCATCATGTTGACATTCCTACAGGGAACATAAGTTATAAAGATGCTAAAAAAATAATGAAACACCCTGCCATTAAAATTGGAATTCCAATTTCTTTAGGAGATAATTTTCAAAACTACAGAATAGTAGGAACCGACAAAAGGTTCTTAAACTTATATAACACAAGTCTCAACACTGGTTCAATTTGGAACAAACCAATGCAAGCAGTCATTGGTTACAATGTAGCTAAAACAACCCAATTAAAAATTGAAAAATTTTTCGTAGGCTCTCATGGTCTTGTGGACACAGGTGATATTCATTCTGAACAACCTTATAAAGTAATTGGAATATTAAATAAAACAGGAACTATTGTAGATAATTTAATTCTTACAAGTTTAGAGAGTGTCTGGAATCTACACTCCCATCAAAATAAGATTGCAAAAGATATAAATAAATTGGAAGTTACAGCATTATTATTAAAATATAAAAATAAAACTTCAGCTTTTTCTTTTCCAAGATTAATAAATAAGAATACTAATTTACAAGCTGCTAGCCCTAGTTTTGAAATTTCTAAATTGTTGAAGTTAACTGGAGCTGCTCATAACGTATCCAATTACTTAAGCTTATTAATTATATCTCTATCACTCATTGGAATATTATTTACCTTAATAAACAATATTAATGATCGCAAATATGATTTAGCAATTTTGAGAACTCTTGGTTTTACAAGAAAAAAAATCTTTTCATTAATCTTGATTGAAGGAATGGCAATTGCTTTTGTAGGGAGTGTAATTGGATTAATATTAGGAGTTTTGTTTTTTATTAGCATTGAGTATTTATCACTTTTTGGAACAAATGTAATAATTGGACAATTTGAGTTTGTATTAGAACTATTAATAATGTGGTTAATTGTTATGATTACATCATTTCTCACTTGCATAATACCATGTACAATAGTGTATAAGAGAAATATAAGATCTACTTTGTTAAATAATTGAAACTTTTTCGATAAGATAATATAGCCATTCATGAAAATAATAATAACAATCCTATATCAATATTTGCTAATATTTACATGTCTATTATTTACTTTCAATGCTTTTAGTTTTGAAAATTATAACCTTAATGATATTGACCCTTCTGAAAATGAAGTTATAGAAAATATGTATAAACCTCTCAAAGTCACAGGAGATGCTATACCTTGGGATTTATTTAATAAGACAAAAGAGATTGAAGATTGTACAATTGACAAAGATGGTTATGATTATTGTCTTATAAAACCTCTATATGACAGTGGAATAAAAAAACTTAATGATACAACAGTTACAGTTATGGGTTTTATGTTCCCACTAGAACAATCTGAAAAACAAAAAAAATTCCTTTTAGGACCTTATCCATTAGGTTGCCCTTTTCATTATCACGTTGGCCCTTCTCAAGTAATTGAGATCAGTTCAACTGAACCTATAGATTTTTCTTTTGACCCTATCACTATCACAGGCAAACTTAAGGTTAATTATAATAAAGAGACAGGTACGTTTTATTATCTAGAACGTAAAAAGTCTTAAATTATATTGTTTCAGAAGTTCCCCATATATTAGTTACTTGACTAGATAAAACTCCACCATTCCCATGAGCTACAGAGAGCTTTGCATTATCAACCCAGCCTCCATCCAGTCTTTTGCCTACATCATCTCCAGTAGAATTTCTTAGTTGCCTTACTGCTTCCAAAGTTACAAAAAGACCATACATTCCAGGATGAACGCAAGATAGCCCTCCTCCGTTTGTATTAACTGGTAATTTTCCAGAAGGACCTATGTTATTGTTCTTAACTAAATCAAATGCCTCACCCTTTTTACAAAAACCTAAATCTTCTAAAAATAAAAGCGTATTAATTGTAAATGCGTCGTAGAGTTGTATTGTGTTCATATCATTAGGTTTGTAACCTGACATTTGAAATGCTCTTTTTCCACTATCTATAGCAGAGGTTCTTACTAAATCTGGCATTTCAGAGACCATACGGTGGTGATGTTCCATAGCTGCACCTAAGAGATAAATAGGTGTGTTTTTAGTATCTTTAGCTCTATCTGACCTTGTCATTACAATGGCTGCACCGCCATCTGTTACAAGACAACAATCAAGCTTTCCTAATGGATCTACTATAGGTCTAGCAGATAAAACATCGTTTATTGTTAAAGGACCTTCATTATGAGTATAAGCCCTAGGATTTAAAAGTGCCCAATCTCTTGCTGACACAGCTATATTAGCGAGATCTTCTCTAGAAGCACCAAACTCATACATGTATCTCTTAGCAGCTAAAGCATAAGCAGTCACTGGCATTCTAGGATCATATTGAGCTTCATAAGGCATCGATTCAGAAATTGTTTTAAAACCACCTATACTTTTCTGATTAGATCCATAAGCAATAACTGCAACATTTATTAAGCCTGCATCAAGGGCCATTGCTGCAGTTAAAACATGCGACAAAAAACTTGAACCACCAATTTGTGATCCGTCAGCAAATTTAGGTTTAACCCCTAGATATTCTGAAAGAGACATTGCTGCCATAGAATGAAATGCAGTAGCTGCAAAGATCCCGTCAACTTCACTTAATTTAATGCCTGCATCATCTAAAGCGTCATGAACAGAATTTGCCATAATTTCCATTGCACTCCAACCATTTGCAATTCCACATCCACTTTCGGCAAGACCAACAACTGCAGTTTTACCTCTTAACTTATTTATATCATTATTAACCATCTAAATTACCCTTCTAAAATATCAAAAATTATAGCAGGCTCTCCTTTTAAAGAACCTATTCTTGCTTTTACTTTTTGACCAATATTGACTTTGTCTGGATCAACACCTTCCACTCTTGCCATCATTCTTGGACCTTCTTCTAAAGTAATTAATGATAAATTAAAATCTCCTCCTTTTTCAGGAAGACGCCTATTGCAACTAGTGCTGTAGACAACACCATTTCCAGAAACTTCAACCCATTCTAAGTCTCTTTCGCCTGTTCCAGGAAAAGCTACCCTTGGGTGAAAAAAGAATTTACCTAAACTTTTGCTTCTCTGTACCATGAATTTACCTTCAGCTAGGTAGCTCTTGAATTGCTGTTCTGGACCAATTGAACTAGTTAAGTTTTCTGGCATATTTTCTCCTGTTAATTACAAATTTTTATTTAGTTATTATCAATGCATCTAATGCTGTTATTTTTTTTTCATTAACAAGCATTGGATTCATTTCCACTTGATCAACTTGATCTGAATTAGCTGCTATAAAATTAGATAAACGCACTATTACTTCTATTAAAGGTTTAATATCGATCGAAGATTGTCCTCTAGCACCATGGAAAAGGTCTTTGCCTTTTAAAGATAAAATCATTTTTTCTGCTTTTTCTTTTGATAAAGGAGCCTCTGCGAATGCAATATCTTTCATTACTTCAGCGTATATACCCCCAAGCCCAAACATAACAATTGGACCGAAAACAGGATCAATTTTAGCACCTAAAATACATTCTATTCCACCTTTAATCATTGGCGAAACCATTACACCGTCAATTTTGGCATTAGGAGCATTCTTTTTAACATTTGATAATATTTTTTCATAAGCAATTTGTGCATCATCAATATTATTAAGATTTAAAATAACGCCGCCAATATCTGTCTTATGTTGAATGTCAGAAGAAACAATTTTCATAACATATTTATCATTATCTCCGTTAAAAATAGAATCTAATTCATCTATACTATGTATTAAAAAAGATGAAACTATTGGTAATCCAGCATTTCTTAAGATTTTGCTGCAATCAACCTCATTTAATTTTTTACTAGGGATTTGAACAGAAAAATCATTTTTATTAAAATTGTTTAAAATGGTTTTTTCATTAAATTTTTCGCCAAAAAACATTAGAGCAGACATTGCTACTACTGCTCTAGTTGGATCTTCGATGCATAAAAAACCTTCGTTTTCGTATGTTTTTACAGTATCCTCGGGCGCAACCATACAATTAATAAATAATTTATCTTCATAACCTTTCATTGCTTGTTTTAACGATGCAAGCAATGGGTTTGACAGAATAGGAGAACCTGGAACTGTAGTCCAAAAACCAATTAAAGCGTCATAACCTCCTCTGGATAACATAAGGTCAGTAAATTTTGGAACAATGGATAAATCATTAAAAAACTGAGCTGTAACATCTACTGGATTCATTGGGGATGCAAACGGAACTAGTTCCTTTAACTCATCTTGAGCATCTTGAGGCATAGGTCCAACAGTTAAACCTTCATCTGCTGCCGCGTCTGCAATCAGCACACCACCTCCACCAGAAATTGTGACAACACCTAAATTTTTTCCTGCTGGAAAAATTTTAACTCTAGTGGCATAAGCGACATCTAACATTTCTTCAGTACTTTTAACTCTATATGCTCCATGAGCTCTTAAAACTTCATCATATATGATATCTTCTCCAGCCAATGAAGCAGTATGAGAATTAGCTGCAGCAGCTCCTACTTCAGATCTACCAACTTTCATAAATATAACAGGTTTTTTTTCTGATCTAGCCGTATCTAGAGCTTTTGTAAATTGTTTCCCATCTTTAACACTTTCTGCATATGCCATTATCGTATGAACTTCGGGGTCTTCGGCCATCATTTGAATTGTTTCTCCAACTGATAAATCGACTTCGTTACCAGTTGTCATCCAATATCTAATACCAAGGCCTCTTTCATGTGCTACCATATAAATATGACTTCCATATGCTCCTGATTGACTTGCAATTGCTATGCCTCCAGGGATAGGAGTTGTTCTGTTAACAGTAGTAGTAAAAGTAGGAAAAAAGTTATTAGCTGAATTAAATAAGCCTAGGCAATTTGGACCGATAACCCTAAGGCCACTATCTTGACTAATTTTTTTAATTTGATTTTGAAAAACTTCTCCTTGACCTCCAATTTCTGAAAACCCAGAAGAAAATATTAACGCTGTTTTTGCTTTTTTTATAACAGCTTCCTCCAAGACAGATACAACTAATTTAGATGGTACAGCAACCAATACAAAATCTAAATCATCTTTAATATCAATCAAACTTGAGTAAGCTTTCATACCCTGAACAGTATCTCTATTAGGGTTAATTGGATATATTTCGCCAGCAAATTCTTTTTCAATCATGTTAGAAAGAGGCCGTCCTCCGATTCTAGTTTTATCATCAGAGGCACCAACAATTGATATTGATTTAGGTGACATTATTTCTTTTAAAGTTGTCATAATTAGCCTTTAAATATTAATAAAAAAAATACAAATCAGATATAAAATACACTAATTAATAAACTTGTTAAGCAAAACATGATTTTAATTTATTTGAAACACATACATTTCAAAAACCCATAAACTAAACTATCTATTTTGTTCATTATTTTTTGAAAAATAATAATGTTTCACAACTAAGCTAGATAAAAGAGACCCTAAACCTAAACAAAAAAAAGACAGAAACCATGCAATATGACTTGATTGCCCTCCAAAGTTATCCAAAATCAGTCCAACGATAGGGCCACCTAATGCTCCGCCAAAAAAACCAACCATAGAATGTAAAGCTAACCTTACACCTCTGTCCTCTGGTTTCCCATTAATAACTACTCCAGTCGTCAAAGACCCTGAATCAAGAACAATTAATGCATTATATATAAAAAGCATTAAAAGAGCTAACCAGAAGCTATACCAAAAGGATATGGCAGTTATAATCGATCCAACAAAACATATTAGACCCATTTTACTAACTACTTTTGCTCTATCTTTATTTATGCAATACCTAGCTCCATATATAGATGCAAAAATTCCTAAAAAACCCATTAGTCCAATTGCATTAGCTATAAATGCATCGGTCACTGGAGTTTTAAAATAAGTTGACAGAAATAAAATACATGGGAATGTCCAGCTTCTAAATCCAAATAATTCATAAGTATGCCCTCCGTAACCAAGAATAAAAGGTAAGGCTTTTTTATTTTTAAAAGTGCTAAAAATCGGAATAATTACTTTTATTATACCTTCATATTTTTTTGCTTTTCTCTCTTCAATTTCTTCACCTGAAAAAAATAATAAAGGAAAAGAACACATCAATAAAATAAATGAAGCATATAAAAAAGCATGTTCCCATGAAATATTATAACTCTTTAATATTCCAAAAATAGAAAAAGAAAAGGCAATTCCTAATCCAAAAAAAGAGGTGTAAATCGCAACATATTTTTCTCTCGATATTTTATTTAGTCTTGAGTTTAATATCTGTAACCCTGGCATATATGTACCTGCAAGACCTGCTCCAACAAGTGACCAACAAATAGAAGCATTAATAGCATTACTGGCAAACAAGGAAAAAGATAACAGGCCTAAACAACCTAAAAGAGACGAAAAAAAATAAACTTTTCTGGCATCAAAGGTATCTGTCATACTAACTAAAAAAGGTGTTGCTATTACGTAACCTAAATAAAACGATCCACTTATCCAACCTGCATCGCTATTTGTTAAGTTCCATTCTTTTTGAAGATCAATTAAATATATTGGCCAGACCGCAAACCCAGTCATTGAAATCATTTGTATAAAGCAGCTTAAAACTAAAATTTTTGGCATTCTTTTTCTTAAAGTTATTTAGTTAAAATAGTACAAGTTTCCCTTAACAAGTTTATTAAAACGTGTATACCTGTTTTACACATTATATGTGCAATTAATATTTGGAAGGAGAAAGTTATATGAATACAAAAATATTACTTAATGAAAGACCTCATGGAGAACCAACACTTCAAAATTTCAAAACAATTAAAGAAGATATAAGGGATCCAAATGACGGAGAAGTCCTTTTAAAAACAATATATATGTCATTAGACCCATATATGCGTGGAAGAATGAATGATGCTAAAAGTTATGCTAAAGCATTAGAAATTGGTGATGTAATGGAAGCTGGCGCCTTAAGCCAAGTTATTAAAAGTAAATCCAATGATTTTAAAGAGGGTGATTTTGTAGAAGGTAGAACTGGATGGCAAGATAACCCAACTGTGGATACTAAAGAATTAAGAAAAATTGACCCTACGATGGCTCCTTTGTCAACATCTATTGGTATCTTAGGCATGCCTGGCACTACGGCTTATGTTGGAATGCATAACTTTGCTAAGCCACAAAAAGGAGAAACTATTGTAGTTTCTGCAGCATCAGGAGCAGTTGGAGCAACAGTTGGACAAATTGGTAAAATATATGGATGTAGAGTTGTCGGTGTGGCAGGTTCAGAAGAAAAGTGTAATTTTACAAAGTCTGAGCTAGGATTTGATGAGTGTGTCAATTATAAAGACCCTGATTTTAAAGACAAACTCAAATCAGCATGTCCTAATGGTATAGATATTTATTGGGAAAATGTTGGTGGAATAACATTTGAAAATGTAATGCCACTCCTAAATGATTATGCAAGAATTCCAGTTTGTGGTCTGATTTCATTATATAATGCAACTAGTTTGCCAGATGGAAAAGACAGATTGCCAATCTTATTTAGACAAATATTAACAAAAAGAATGATGATTAAAGGCTTCATAGTTTTCAATCATTATGATCAAAGGGATGAATCTATTGCTGAACTTTCTAAATGGATAAAAGAAGGAAAAATTAAATATAAAGAAGATTTTGTAGAAGGTCTTGAAAATGCACCTAATGCTTTTATTGGTTTATTAAATGGAAAAAACTTTGGTAAACTTATTGTAAAAGTAAATCCAGATCCAACTGTGTAAATGATGTATTAGTTTTGATAGCCTCAATTAAGGCTATCAAAATTTTTATTGTTTTTTACTAATTCAATTAACAGCTCAGGTGGAGACCAAAATCTACAGTCCTCCTCTGAAAATTTCTTTATATTAGATAATATTTTATCTAATCCAACCATGTCAGCGTATTTCATAGGGCCTCCTCTCCATCTTGGAAACCCATATCCATTAGTGTATACAACATCTATATCTGACGGACGAACTGCAATCTTTTCTTGTAATATTTTAGCTCCTTCATAAACCATGGCAGCTACATATCTATCTAATATTTCTTGATCAGAAAATGTTTTTACTTTGATACCTACTCTTTGTCTTTCAGAGTTACAAATAACATCAATTTCAGGGTTAGGTGTTAAAGGCTCTATATTATCACCATAAAGATAATAACCTTTGGAAGTTTTTTGTCCAAACCAGCCATTTTCACAAACTCGATCAGCTATTTCAACATATCGGTCATCTTTATGACGAAATGGAGCTTTTCTTTTTCTAGTTGCCCATCCAATATCACCACCCGCCAAATCAATGACTTGGAATACCCCCATAGCGCAACCGAAATCTCTCAAAACTTTGTCTACATGGAATGGACTAGCTCCGTCCTCCACCATATGGTAAGTACCTATTAAATATTTAGACAAAATTCTATTTCCAATAAAACCGTCACAGACACCAGAACGAACAGGCACTTTCTTCATTTTTTTTGCTAATGAGAATGCTGTTGCGACGGTATCATTTGAGGTTTTATCTGCCACTACTATTTCAAGTAATTTCATTATATTAGCTGGAGAAAAGAAATGAAGTCCAATGACTCGAGATGGATCATTCACCACTGATGCAATTTCATTTACATTTAAATAGCTAGTATTAGATGCTAAAATACAGTTTTCATTACAGATTTTGTTAAGTTTTATAAAGACTTCTTTTTTAACTTCCATTTCTTCAAAAACCGCTTCAATGACTAAATCTCTATCGCTAAGCATACCCATATCTGTAACAGCAGAAAATAAACTCATAATTTGATTTTTTTGTTCAATAGAAATCCTACCTAATTTTACATTTCTGTCATAAGTTGCATTAATTTTACCTAAAGCTTTATCGATAGAAGCCTTATCTTGTTCAATCATTATAACTGATAACCCAGCATTCATAGCAGCCATAGAGATACCAGTACCCATTGTACCTCCGCCAATTACACCTATTTTATTAAGCTCTTTAGCATTACCTTTTTCTAATTCTGGAACTTTAGTATTAGCTCTTTCAGAAAAAAATGAATGAATTAAACCCTGCCTTTGAGGACTTTCAATGCATTCTTTGAACAACTTTCTTTCATTTTGAATTGATGACGCAAAATCAAGGTCAAGACCTTGTTCAACTGATTTTATAATGGCATGGGGAGAAAACAGGTTCTTGGATTTGGATAATGTATCCAATTTAATTTTTTGAATTACTTTATTAATTTCTTCACGGTTATTTATTTTGTCTATTTTTTTAGATGTCGGCCTAACTGCAAAACCTTTATCAATTAGTTTTTTGGCGTATTCAATTCCATTTTCAACTGTATTACCATCTGGGGCTATTTCATCAATTATACCATTTTTAAAAGCATCTTCTACATTAACATGTTTTCCAGTTAACATCATATCTAAAGCCATAGACACACCACATAATCTCGGCAATCTCTGTGTTCCTCCTGCTCCAGGCAATATGCCAAGTAGAACTTCTGGAAGCCCGACTTTTGTTTTGGGTGCTGCAATTCTGTAGTGGGCTGACATTGCTACTTCAAGGCCACCGCCTAATGGCGTGCCATGCAAAGATGCTACAACAATTTTATCTAAATTTTCTATAATATCACATATCTCACCTAAAACAGGAGCATCTATATTACGACCGAACTCTTTGATATCAGCCCCAGCAAGAAATGTTCTTTCAGGTGCAGTGATTACTATTGCTTTTATTAAATCATTTTCAGCAAGTTTATTTATTGTATCCAATAGCCCAATTCTAACATCTCCGCTTATAGCATTCACAGGCGGGTTAGAAATTTCAATCAGTGCAATTTCATCTAATATTTTATATTTAACTACTGTCATTTTAATCTCTCTAATTATCTCAAGTTATTCTTTGCTTCTATATATTCATTATTAATGCGTTCAACTAGTTTTTCTGTAGGCAAAATACTTTTTACAACAGATATCCCTTGTCCAGAACCCCATATTTCTTTCCAGCTTTTTGGCTTTGAGGCTCCTGTACTAAAGTTCATTTTACTAGAATCACTTTCTTCAAGATTATTAGGATCCAACCCTTGAGCTTCAATCGATCCTTTTAAATAATTACCATGAACTCCTGTAAAAAGATTAGTATAAACTATATCATCAGCAGATGAGGTTGTTATCATTTCCTTATAACGTTGATCTGCATTAGCCTCATTCGTGGCTATAAAAGCTGAACCAATATAGGCTAAGTCAGCCCCCATTGCCTGCGCAGCTAAAACTGCTCCACCATTAGCAATTGATCCAGATAAAAGTACAGTTCCTTTGTACCATTCACGAATTTCTTGAATTAAAGCAAAAGGTGATAATGTCCCTGCATGCCCTCCTGCACCAGCTGCAACTGCAACAAGACCGTCTGCACCTTTTTCAATTGCCTTTTTAGCAAAAAAATTATTGATAATATCATGCAAAACTATGCCCTTAGCTTCATGAGCAACTTTATTGACCTCAGGTCTTGCGCCTAAAGAAGTTATCCAAATAGGCGCCTTCCATTTAGCACAAATATCAATATCTTTTTCAAGTCTTATGTTAGATTTATGTACAATATGATTAACTGCATAAGGTGCGGCAGGAGCATCAGGATTTTCTTGATTGTATTTATCTAACTCTTCATTAATTTTTTTGAGCCAAATTTCTAACATATTTGGTTCACCATCTTCTTCCCTTGCATTTAAGCAAGGAAAAGAACCAACCACACCCGCCTTACATTGTGCAATTACCAAATCAGGATTAGATATTATAAAAAGTGGAGAAGCTACAACAGGTATCTTCAATTTATCTAAAGGTGAAATAAGGGACACACTTTACTCCTTTGAAAATTATCATCAAAATACTTAACACGTGATTTATAAAGTCATCAATAAATTTTATTTTATTTTTATAATTTTTAAATTATGATAAATTTAAAGTTATTAAATAGTGGAGATGCAAATGTATTTAAGTGATGCTGAATTAAAAAAATTTGACGAAGATGGTTATTTGTTTTTTCCTAAAATGTTTTCTTCAGAAGAAGCCTCTTTATTGAAAAAAGAAGCTGATAATGTTTACTTGCAAGATAGAAAAGAAGTTGTAAAAGAATTCAGCGGTGTAGCTCGTACAGCTTTTGCAGCTCATACCTATAATGAAGCTTTTAGTAGATTAGGAGCTCACCCAAGATTAATAGATCCTGTTTCACAAGTTTTAGACGGTGATATTTATATGCATCAGTTCAAGTTAAACGCAAAGGCCGCTTTTGATGGAGCTGTTTGGCAATGGCATCAAGACTTTGGAACTTGGCATAGAGACGATGGAATGCCCGAACCAAGAGCAATGAATATAGCTGTATTTCTTGATGACGTAACTGCTGCTAATGGACCACTGTTGTTTATACCTGGTAGTCATAAGTTTGGCGTAGTTGAGGCTGGGCACGATCTAGAAACAACAAACTATCCACTTTGGACTTTAGACAATGATAAGGTTCTAGAGTTAGCTGAAAGAGGCGGTTGTGTTGCACCTACCGGATCTGCAGGAAGCATGTTAATGTTCTCATCACTGCTTGCTCATGCAAGCCCTCCAAACATTTCTCCATTTGGTAGAAGTATTGTTTACCTTTCACTGTGTCATGTTGACAATCATATCCAACAATTTAAGCGTGATGAATGGATTGCGCACAGAGATTTCACTCCTATTTCGGCACTTAATGATAATTGTCTGGGTGAATTACTTAATCCCAAAATAGATGCTGCAGAATAATAATTTAATTTTTTAAATAATTTTAATAAAATCATTAATAACAAGAGATATAAAATTGACATTGATAAATTCAGTTTCAAATTTTAGAGACGTAGCTATTGGCTCTAAAATGAAAAAAAAAATATTATTTAGGTGCGCTAAGCTCAGTACTTTGACAGATGGTGATATTAAAAAACTAGAGGAATTAAATCCCCATGCAATTATAGATTTTAGAGACCCTAAAGAGATCCAAAAAGCTCCTGACAATTTGTCAAAGAGTTTATTAGAAAAGTCTATAAGCCTACCTATATCTGCAAGCACTTTAAATAGAATGGTTATCCAGAAAAATATAGATGGTGATAATGAACTTACATATGAAAAAGTGATGGAAGAGAGTTATAAAAAATATATTAATAATCATAAACATGTCTGGAAAGAATTTATAAAAATCTTATTAGATTCAAATAATCATCCAGTCATTTTTCATTGTTCGGCAGGAAAGGATCGGACAGGTATAGCAAGTTTTTTAATTCAAAAGCTTCTTGATAACTCAATGGATTTAATTTTTGAAAATTATTTAATGTCAAATAAGTTACTTACTTCAATCGCTGCAACAGCCGAGCAAACTACTTCTTCAAAAAAAGACGATAATCAAGTTAGCCAAATAATGCTAAATACACTTGGTAAAGTTAAAAAAACTTATTTACTTTCAGCAATAGATGAGATTCAGAATAAATTTATATCCGTTGAAAAATATATTACTGAAGAACTTGGTTATTCAAAAATTGATATTAAAAAGTTAAAAAAACTATTTAGTAATTAAAGGGAATATAAATGTATCTTCACAATGCAATTTCAAAAAGAGTTGATGAAAATAACCCTGTAAAGGTCGCCTTGATTGGTGCAGGTAAATTTGGTTCAATGTTTTTAAGTCAAGTTCCAACAACGGCTGGATTAGAAGTAGCTGTGATTGCCGATCTCAAACCTGAAAATGCTATCAAAGCTTGTAAGAATGTTGGTTGGAGTAACGAATTAATTAAAAAAACTAAATTTGTAGATGAAGCTATTAAGGCTATTAATTTAGCCGAGGTTGATGTTGTTATAGAAGCAACTGGTTTTCCAGCTGCAGGAATTGAACATGCACGTCAAGCATTCCAAAATGGAAAGCATATAATAATGGTAAATGTGGAAGCTGATGTTTTGGCAGGAGCCGCTTTAGTTAAGGAAGCTAAATCTGCAGGAGTTGTATATTCCATGGCATATGGTGACCAACCTGCTTTAACGGCAGAGATAGTTGAATGGGCAAGAGCATCTGGTTTTAATGTTACTAGTGCTGGGAAAGGCACTAGATATCAACCTGTGTATCACCAGTCAACTCCAGATACCGTGTGGGATTACTATGGACTCTCTCACGAGGAAGCAAAGAAAGCAGGAATGAACCCTAAAATGTTTAATTCTTTTTTAGATGGAACTAAATCTGGATTAGAAATGGCAGCTATAGCTAATGCCTGTGATTTAAAAGTGCCAACTAATGGTTTACTATTCCCACCTTGTGGAATGGATGACTTAGCCAATATTTTAAAACCTAAAAAATATGGAGGTTTATTAGAAGAAAATGGACAAGTTGAAGTTGTCTCATCACTCGAAAGAGATGGAAGACCAGTATTTAAAGATTTGAGATGGGGAGTCTATGCAGTTTTAGAAGCCCCAAATGATTATGCAGCGTCTTGCTTTAAACAATATGGAATGAATACAGACGATACAGGCCAGTTTTCTGCGATGTACAAACCATTTCATTTAATAGGTATGGAATTAAATATATCTATTTTTTCAGCCGCATTACTAAACCAAGCTACTGGACAGACACAAAAATTTACTGGTGACGTAGTATCAACCTCTAAAAGAAATCTTAAAAAAGGTGAAATTCTAGATGGAGAAGGTGGTTCTACTGTTTGGGGAAAGCTTGTGTCCTCAAATTTATCACTATCAATAGAAGCTCTTCCAATAGGTCTAGCACACTCTGTAAAATTAAAAAATGATGTTAAACAAAACGAAATAGTTAAATGGAGTGACGTAGAGTTTTCCTTGAATGATCCTGCAATTGCTTACAGAAGATCTATGGAAACAGATTTTAAATTTTTATTGGATTAATCGGCCCTTTATCTAGTCTCCATATAAAACCAGAAGTACCTTCTTTTGGAAAAAAATCCTTTAATAATGGATCATGTCCAGGGATTACTAAATCATTATTGGAAGCTAAACTTTTAATTGTTTGAAACCCATTAAGCATATCTTCAAGATCTATAACTATAGGAAAAGGTTTCCCCGTTAAAAAGTTTTCATAGAAATGGGTAGCATCTGAAGCTAAACACATATAACCACTTTCAGTCTTAACTCTAACTGATTGCAAACCTCTTGAATGCCCTCCTATCAAGTGGACAGTAACACCTGGTTGTATCGATCCAATACCATTATGAAATACAACTCTACCAGAATATAAGCTTCTTACCATTTGGCATACATGTTCACCAGTAAAAGGCTTCTTTATAGTTTCATGACACATACATGGACCTGTTGCGTAAGCCATTTCATCTTCTTGTAAGTGAAAATTTGCTTTAGGAAACTCACTTAATCCTCCAGCATGATCATAATGGAGATGAGTTATTATTACATCAGTCACATCTGCTGAATTTATGTTTATAAATTTAAGTGCTTCTGAAGGTGATCTTTCAATTGGTATATTTCTTCTTTTAGCTTCATCATAATCAAAACCTGTATCAACAACGATAATACTATCTTCTGATTTCAAAACCCAAATAAAATAGTCTATAGTGTGGTTATCATTTGAATGATCGTCAAAAATAAAACTATCTTTCCTAGTTCTATCTGATCTAACGGCATATTTTAAAGCATAAACTTCCCAATTTTTTTCAAGAGCTGTATCCATTGTTTTTACCTTATTTAATGTGAAATTTCCTCTAACCTGTCAGTTGCTGGAGGAGGTGTTGGACTTAGTTCAGAAATCAAATCATACATTCTCTTATCAAAAGTAATGTTAGTTGCATCTAGAGATGGATTTAATTGTTTTAAATTTCTTGCACTAATTATTGGAGCTGTAATAGCGTCATTATATGAAACCCAAGCTACTGCAAGAGCAATAGGATCATGATTTAAATCTTGAGCTATTTTTTGAAGATTGTTTGCAGCTTCATACATCCAGTTTTGGCCATATCTCAATTTGTATTTCTCATTATCGTGTAATCTTCCAGAACTGTTTTTATTAGTTGTATTTACTTCTTTTGAATACTTCCCAGTCAACAAACCTCCACCTAGAGGACTATAACTAATTACTCCAATATCTTCAGATTTAGCCATAGGGAGTATCTCTACTTCTGCTTGCCTTTTAACTAAATTATACATTGGTTGAAGTATATCAACATTTGGAAAACCATATTTATCTGCAATAGCCTTTGCTTTCATGATCTGCCAAGCTGAAAAATTTGAAACTCCAAGTTGAAAAAACTTCTTTTCTTCTTTCAATTCTTTTAGAGTTTGAAAAGTTTCTTCAAGTGGAATATTATCGTCCCAATGATGTAAAAAGAAAATATCCACATAATCTTGCTTTAATCTTTTTAAACTTTCTTCCAATTGAGATCTTATATTCTGTCCTGAAGACCCTCCTATTGATCCAGCTTTTGTAACTAGAATAATATTTTCTCTGTCTTGCTTTATTAAATTTCCTAAAATTAATTCAGATTTGCCACCAGTGTAAACATATGCAGTATCAAAAAAATTTATTCCATTATGTAGACAAGCTTCATACATCTCTTGGCTATCTTTTTCGCTAGCACCATCTCCAAATTGCATGGTACCGAAGCAAAGAGAGGAGCTTTCTAGTTCATTAGGTCCGTATTTCCTTGAAATTGTCATTAATATAACTTTCCTATTTAAGAGTTTTTAACCAACCAAGGCCATCTTCCGTAGTTTTTCTAGGTCTATATTCACCACCTATATAACCGTCATAACCTGATTTATAAAATTCAGCCAAAAGAAGTTTAAAATTCAGTTCTCCAAAATCAGGCTCTCCTCTATCTGGAAGAGAGGCTATTTGTACATGCCCAATACTTGAAATGTTATCTTGAAACCTTTTTAAAATATCTCCTTGATTAATTTGCACATGGTAACAATCAAACATAATTTTAACAGAATGTTCATCAATTAACTCACAAATCTCTTTAGCCTGCTCAACTTCAGTAAGAAAGTAACCAGGTACATCTCGTCTATTTAAAGGTTCAATTATTATTGTAATATCTTTGGGTGCAGCTTTATTTTTAGCAAATTTTAAATTATCAAGAAAGGTCGTTAGTGACTTAGCCGACAAATCAGCTTTTCCAGCCATTACATGTACATTTTTAATTCCAGCAACCTCAGCATACTCTATTGCTTGAGATATATACTCTCTTGCTTCAGTTTCTCTTCCTTTGACAGCAGCTAAACCAAAATCACCCTTTTCAACATTGCCTTTCAGGGTATTAATGCCTAATACAGGTAAATTTATTTCTTCTAATACATTTTTTACTTCAATAGGATTCACATCATAAGGCCATTGCAATTCAACTGCATCAAACCCATGTTTTTTAGCTTTATAAATTGCTTCAATTAATGGCAAATCAGTCCATAAAAAACCTAGATTTGCAGAAAATTTTATCATGTTTTTAATCCCACTCTATATCAAATTTATTTACTACTGTTTTTACTTGATTTGGATCTAACTCAATTGCATTCATCCCTCTTAATATTAATGCTAACTTAGCAGTATTTTCAAGTTCTTCAATTGCGTTTACTGAAGCTTCTAAAGTTTTTCCAGAAACAACAGGGCCATGATTTGCTAACAAAACGGCTGATCTCTTTCCAGCTAACCCTTTAATAGCGTCACCCATTGCAGGGTCACCAGGAACAAAAAAAGGTAAAAGTTTAACCTTACCTAATAACATAATGGAATAAGGAGTAAATTGAGGCAATACATTATCTTTATCAATCCCTGGAAGCATAGAAAGCGCAACAGAATATGTTGAATGTAAATGAACTACAGCACCTGATTTTGTTTGTCTTGTGTCATAAAAAGCTTTATGAAGAGGCAGTTCTTTAGTTGGCAAATGTGACCCTTCTAGGCTTCCATCCTTTAAAACTTTAACTATTTCGTTTGGATCTAAAGTTCCAAAAGATGATCCAGTAGGAGTAACAAGAAAACTGTCATCACCTAATCGAGCAGAAATATTTCCAGTTGAACCATGTGTCAAACCTCTCTTAAACAGAGAAGAAGAAAAATTACATATTTGTTCTCTTAACTTATTTTCGTTCATAAATCTTTATACCTTGATAATTATAAAATTAATAACCTAAAAATTGATATAGCAGACCAATGGGAGTTCCGATAGCAACATGACTCCAAACTGATAAAGAACAAACTAAAATAGGCTTGGGAGTTTTTACAGCAAGTATACCTTTTCCTAAAATTGGCAAAAATATAAACCATGGAATAATTACAGTTATTAACCCAAAAATTAGCCCATCATAAAAAGAAGCTTCTAAAAATTCAAAATAATATATTAAAATGAAAAAAGCTAATGAATACAAAATAGCTACAAAATAATGAAATATCCATCCTATAATAAGTTCATTTTTATAAGGCTTTTCATTTTCAATATTAGGATTAAGTACTTTTTGTTTTAAAATTAACATTATTAACCACCTGCCAATAACACCCCAATCAGAAGGATTAATCCCATAAGTTAACTTTACAAGTCTTTGCCATAAATCCATTACTAGACAGGATAATAAACCTACAAATAAAATATGAAATATTACCATGATAATGATTCCTTTTTTAATTTTTAAAACTATTATAGTATTTAACCAGTTAATAAAATAGAGATAAAGGATTAATATTTTTTAAAGTTTTCAATTAAAATTTATAAATCAAAGATCTAACATATAAAGGAAAAGATAATGGCTAATTTTGAAGGACAGACCGCTGTAATTACTGGAGGTGCTCAAGGTATAGGTTTTGCTGCAGCAGAGTCTTTAATTAAAGATGGTTGTAAAGTTATGATTTGGGATATGGATGAAAAAGTTGGTCAAGAAGCCTCAGAAAAATTAAATTGTCAATTCATGAAAATTAACATTACAGATGACAAGCTTGTTAAAGAGACAACTCTAAAAACTCTTGAAGCTATGGGTAAAATTGATATCTTAATTTGTAGTGCGGGAATAGCTGGCCCAACTTTTCCAACATGGGACTACCCTGTTGAAGAATGGAACAAAGTATTCAATGTAAATGTTAATGGCGTATTTAACTGTAACAAACATGTTGTTTCATCAATGCGTGAAAAAGGATACGGAAGAATTATTAATATTGCCTCTATTGCAGGAAAAGAAGGTAACCCAAATGCATCCGCTTATTCTGCTTCAAAAGCTGCTGTGATTGCTTTAACAAAGTCATTAGGTAAAGAAACTGCTGATCAAGATATAGCAGTTAATTGCATTACACCAGCTACAGCAAAAACAAGAATATTAGATCAAGTTTCTCAAGAATTCATTGATTATATGATATCTAAAATACCAAGAAATAGATTTGTAAAAGTAGAAGAGATTGCATCACTAGTTTCGTTTTTAGCCAGCAAAGAGAATAGCTTTACTACTGCAGGTGTCTTTGATATTTCAGGTGGAAGAGCTACATATTAATTATCAAAAAACCTATGTTTATAAAATAAAGAAATTTTAAATATGCAAATAAAAGGTATGAATGATCAGTAAAGATAAAGTTGTATGTATTACTGGAGCTGGCAATGGCATTGGAAGAGCTATTGCAATTGAAATGAATAAATGTGGCTTTAATGTTGCTTGTGCTGACATAGATTTTGAAGCAGCGCAGAAGACCGTATCACTTTTAAATTGTGACATAAGTAAATCTATCCCCATAAGAATAGATGTTAGAAACCTAGATGAAATAGATTCAATGATACAAACTATTGTAAATAGCTTTGGACGACTAGACGTAATGGTCAATAATGCAGGAGTAACTAGAGTATCAAATTTAGAAGACTTAACAGAAGAAGATTGGGATTGGATACATAGTATAAACGCTAAAGGTACATTTTTTTGTTTACAAGCAGCCGCTAAACAAATGATTAAACAAAACTTTGGTGGAAGAATTATTAACATGTCATCAATTGGTGCCAAAGGTTTTTTAGATGTTTCAAATGCTATTTATGCAGCTAGTAAAGGAGCTGTTTTAAGTTTAACAAAGACAGCAGCTCAAGAACTCGGGAGATATCAAATTACAGTAAATTCGATTTGTCCAGGTGTAACCTTAACTGACATTTTAGATAAAATTATTACAACCAGATCTAAAGAACAAAATAAGTCTAAAGAAACTATTCTTAAACATTACTTAAGAGATTCACCTTTAGGGAACCCCAACGAGCCAAAGGATATTGCTTGTATGGTTTCATTTTTATCTTCAGAAGGAGCTAAAAATATATCTGGTCAATCTTTCAACATAGACGGCGGCACAATTCCAAGTTAATTAAACTTAAGATTGCAATTTGATAAAAATTGAAAGTGTTTCAACTGTAAAGATATTTAAATAAATATTTGTGAGGATTTTAAGGAGATCCTCTGCACCTTATAAAAGATAATTTGGGAATTACCTTTTAATTTGACTAATTTAAGAGGGAGTTTAATTAATCATGGAATGATGATTATAATAAAACGCAAGTGAATTGAATTATCTTTAAAAATTAGAAAAGGGAATATTTTATTTGCTTATATTATAAGCAAATTTAATGAGTAAAACTTAAAAATGATTAAACCTTAATCAATTAAATATCTGAATTTAATTCCATAATAGCCGAAAGTATTACAACTGCAAAAAGAGCTAAGCCCATACCTCTATTTACCCATAGCTGTTTGCTTGAGTGTAAAGACCATTTTTTTAAGCTTAATCCAAGCCATAACCATAGAAAGTGGATTGGGATCCATATTGAATTAACTATCAAAAACTTTGTAATAATTTCAACATTATATGAATCCATGCCTAAAGACAAAACTACAAACAAATGTCCTTGAACAACGTAAGCTTTGGGGTTGATAAATTGAAGGATTATCCCCTCATACAATCTAGGAGCTTTAGAAACTTCTTTAAATCCAGTTTTATTATCAGATGTTGCAATTCGCCAGGCTAAAAAGGATAAATATGAAAGAGATAATAATAGAAACGTTATTTCAACGCCATCTATCTGAAATAAAAATTTTTTAAAGCCAATAACTACTAAAAAGGCAACAGCATTTGTTCCTATAAACAAACCTATTAAGTATAATAAACCAACCCTCCAACCAAAACCTGCGCCAACACCAGCAAGGGATAACACACCTGGTCCAGGAGTTACCATCATCAAAAAACTAATAATAATATAAGAAATCATATTTGAAATTATAGATTAATAACCTAAACCTTTACTCAGATGGGAAGTATTTAATTTGTTAAATATATTAAATGTATGATTTTAGCAATATTATAAAAATAGCTTACCAGGGTTCATAATCTTTTTAGGATCAAAAGCGTTTTTTATTTGCTTCATTACGTCAACGGCACTGCCTAATTCTTTCAACATATACTTACGTTTACCTTGTCCTACACCATGTTCTCCAGTACAAGTTCCATCCATACGAATAGCTCTTTCAGAAATCCTTGTTAGAAAATCACTTAGTTTTTTTAATTCTTCTTCACTATTCTTATCAATAAGAAGTGCAACATGAAAATTACCATCACCTGCATGACTTACTATTGGACCAATAAGATTGTTTCTTTCCATATCTTCTATGGTCTCAATAATACAGTCTGAAAGTCTTGAAATTGGGACGCAGACATCAGTAGAATAAATTTCGGCTTCAGGACGAACAGCCTTACATGACCAATAAGCATCATGTCTAGCTTTCCATAACTTGTTCCTTTCTTCATTGTTAGAGGTCCACTCAAAATCTATTCCTCCAAAATCAGCACAGATTTCTCCAAATAGTTCTGACTGTTCTTTGACTGAAAGATCACTTCCATGAAATTCCAAAAGTAACAAAGGACTTTCAGGAAGGTTAGTTTTCGAATAATTATTAATTGCTTTAACCTGGGTAACGTCTAAAAATTCAATTCGAGCCACAGGTATTCCAGCTTGTATAGTCATAATAACACAATCAGTTGCATCTTTTACTGAAGGAAAGCTTACTCTTCCACCTGCAATAACTTCAGGAATACCATACAGTTTCAATGTAATCTCCGTAGAAATGCCAAGGGTACCTTCTGAACCTACCATTAAACGAGTTAAATCATATCCTGCAGAACTTTTTCTAGCCTTACTAGCTGTTTTTATAATTTCACCATCTGGAGTAACCACTTCAAGAGCAATAACATTATCTTTCATAGTTCCATATTTAACTGCATTTGTCCCTGATGCTCTTGTAGCAGCCATTCCACCAATTGAAGCATTTGCCCCAGGATCAATAGGAAAAAATAAACCTGTATCTCTTAAATGAGTATTCAGTTGTTCTCTTGTCACTCCTGGTTGAACAACAACAAGCAAATCTTCGGGAAAGACTTCGATAATTTTATTCATATTATTCATATCAATTGAAATACCACCAAAAGGTGCATTTAAATGTCCTTCGAAAGATGATCCAACACCAAATGGAATAATAGGACACTTATGTTCGCTACAAATTTTAACTACTTTTTGAACATCTTCTTTAGTTTCAGCAAAGACCACTCCATCAGGTAATTGTGATTCATGAATAGTCATAGTATGAGTATGTTGTTCTAAAATACTCTTTGAATTTGAAAATTGCTGCCCAAACTCTTCTTTAATTTTATTTACACATAATTTTATACTATCTCGGTCATAATCATTATTAGACCATGTTGATATATTGCCATCCATATATTTCACCATTTAACCTTAAGAAAAAAATTAAAGAATTTTACCTGGATTCATTATCCCTTTTGGATCAAGTTCTTTTTTTATAAGCTTCATATAATTTACAGTTGCACCTAATTCATCAATTAAATATTGCTTTTTACCTTGACCAATTCCATGTTCACCTGTGCACGTTCCTTCCATTTTTATTGCTCTTTCAGCAAGTCTTTCTAAAAAAGAATTAGCTTCATCCACTTCTTTTTTTATTTTAGGGTCTACTAAAAGTTGTACATGGAAATTACCATCACCAACATGACCCACTATAGGTCCAAAAAGAGAATTTTTTTCCATATCTTCAATAGTTTGCATGATACATTCAGACAACCGTGAAATAGGAACGCAAACATCTGTAGCTATATAATCAGCTTCTGGTCTGCATGCCTTTACAGAATAATAAGCATCATGCCTAGCTTTCCATAACTTATTTCTTTCTGCACTATTAGAAGTCCACTCAAAGTTATCAGCACCAAAATCTTTTGATATTTCATTAAATAGTTCAGATTGTTCTTTTACTGAAGATTTACTTCCATGAAACTCCAATAATAATAAAGGAGAAACTGGCAAGTTTAATTTAGAATAGTCATTAATAGCAATCACTTGAGCCACATCTAAAAGCTCAATCCTAGCAACTGGAATTCCAGCTTGAATAGTTAAAATAACAGCATCCGTAGCATCTTTTACACTTGGAAAAGTACAACGGCCTGCCCCAATCTCTTCAGGAATACCATAAAGCTTTAAAGTAATTTCTGTAATAACTCCTAATGTTCCTTCAGATCCAACTATTAGACGTGTAAGATCATAACCTGCAGAACTTTTTCTTGCTCTATTAGCTGTTTTTATCATTTCACCATTTGGCATAACAACTTCAAGAGAAATTACATTATCTTTCATAGTGCCATATCTGACAGCATTAGTTCCAGAGGCTCTAGTTGCAGCCATACCCCCTATTGAAGCATTTGCGCCGGGATCAATAGGAAAAAACAAACCTGTATCTCTTAGATATGTGTTTAACTGTTCTCTTGTAACACCAGGTTGAACAATAACTGTTGAATCTTCTGGATGTACTTCTATAATTTCATTTAAATTATTCATATCTATTGAAATGCCGCCATATGTTGCATTCAAATGACCTTCTAAGGAGGAACCTACTCCAAAGGGAATTATTGGACATCCATATTCATTACAAATTTGAACTGTTTTTTGAACATCCTCTTTATTTTCTGCAAAAACAACACCATCTGGAAGTTCTGATTTATGTGCTGTTGTTGTACTAGTATGTTGCTCTCTTACGGATCCAGATGTAGAAAATTGTTGTCCAAAATGAGCTTTTAAAGCCTCAACAGCTGAAGTTATATTATATTTCTGATTATCATATAAAGAATTATCACTTACGTTTGAAATTGCCACCAAATTTCCTTTGAACTTTAAATATATTTTATCTTACGATAACATGACAGTAAATATCAATATACTATATTATTTATCTGATATAAAAATTTGTATATTTTATTTTACACAGAAAATGGTGAAACATTATGGCCAAAAATAATCAAAAAGCCGTTTTTATTGGTGAATGTATGATTGAAATAAGTGGAAACACAGAAAAAATTAAAAATTCTTCGACTAAAATTAATATTAATTTTGGAGGTGACACATATAATTCTGCTGTATATTTTTCTAGAATATCTGGAAAAATGATCAAAACATATTTTGTCACTGCTTTAAGTCAAGATACTTTTTCAAAAAAAATGATTTCGAGATTTAAAAGTGAAAGAATTGAATGTCAATTCATTAGAACAGATGGTCAAGCACCACCTGGGCTATATTCAATTGAAACAGATAAAGAGGGCAATAGAGAGTTTTCTTATTGGAGGAACAACTCTCCAGCTAAACAACTTTTTAAAGGTCTAAGAGGAAAAAAGCTAATCAAAGATTTGTCTTATACTGATATTATCTATTACTCAGGTATAAGCGTAGCTATATTAAACACTTCGCAAAGACAAAATTTAATAAAGCTAGGTGCGTCTGCAAATATTACAGCTTTTGATTTTAATTATAGAAAAGCTCTTCATAAAAAAGAAGAAGCCCAAAAATTAATTAAGTATATAAATGAAAACGTTAACATACATTTTATTTCATATGATGATGCGGTAGAAATATTCAATATTTCAAACCCTAATGAAATTTTTGAAATTCTAAATACAAATAAAAACCTGATGTTATTACGTTATAAAGACAGTGTTATTTATAAGAATAATGATGAAGAAATAAAATCTTTAAACCTACCTCATATCAAAGCAATAGATACAACAGCTGCAGGAGATTCTTTTAATGGTGCTTTTTTAGCTTTAATGAATAATGAAAATAGATTATCCCTAGAAGATAAAGTTTTAAAATCACACTCTGTTACTCGAGAAGTCATTCAACATAAAGGCGCTATTATTCCTAAAAATTGTATGCCCAAAAATATTAATAATAATAAAGGAGAACTTTAAATGAAAAACTTACTAATAATGTCTGAAATGCCAGAATTCTTGATCTCCTTGTTTGACGAAACATACAATACTTATAAAGTTTGGCTTAGTGATGATAAAAATGAATTTATAACAAACATACAAGCTGAAATTGATGCTATTGCAGTAATGGGTGGAACAATAGTTTCTGCTGATTTAATGAAAAGTATGCCTAATTTAAAGATTGTTGGCTGTTATGGAGTTGGCTATGACGCAATAGATGTTAATTTTGCTAAAGAAAATGGAATAAAAGTAACCAATACTCCTGAAGTTTTAAATGACGAAGTAGCAGACACTGCAATTTCTTTAATGCTTGCAGTCTACAAAAAAATTATTGATGCAGAAAAATTTGCTAGAAATAATTCATGGATAAATGGTGAGTTCCCTTTAGCTAGAAAATTTTCAGGAACAAAATTAGGTATTGTTGGAATGGGAAGAATTGGAAAGGCGATTGCAAAGAGAGCAGATAGTTTTGGATGTGAAATTTCATATCATTCAAGAAATAAAAAAGATGTTTCGTATAAATATTTTGAGAACGTTAATAAATTAGCTGAAGAAGTTGATACATTATGCATTATTACACCTGGAGGAAAAGATACAGAAAAGCTAATTAACCTCGAAACTTTTAAACATTTAGGAAAAAATGGTGTTATTATAAACGTCGCAAGAGGTTCAGTGATTGATCAAGAAGCAATGATACATTGCCTAAAAGAAAATTTAATTTTAGGAGCTGGACTAGATGTTTACACAAACGAACCAAACATACCAAAAGAATTGATTGAACTTCATAATACAGTTTTGTTACCACATATTGGGTCAGCAACTATTGAAACAAGAAGAGCTATGGGACAATTAGTTTTTGATAATATAAGTGCTTATTTTGAAAATAAAGAGTTAATAACACCAGTAGTATGATTTAATTCTTTGGTAAGTTTATACCTGCGTTTTTTGCATAAACTTTTGCAACTGCTGCGTCATCTTCGTTAGCTAACCCAGATCCAGCTGCCGCAACAAACTGTTGCATAGCAATGGCTGTAAGTGGTGCTGAAAAATTTGAATTTTTTGCAATATCTAAAACTATACCTAAGTCTTTAGGCCAAATATTAATTGAAGATTTTGGTGTGTAATCATTATCAATGATATGTGGAGCTCTATTTTCTAACATCCAAGAGGTACCCGCGCATTTAGATATAACTTCTAAAAACTTTTCAGGCTCTATACCTTGAGTTATTCCAAATGTTAAAGCTTCGGCCATTGCTGAAATATGAATACCCGCTAGCATTTGATTAACAGATTTCATTGCAGAACCTTTTCCTGGCTCTTCACCTAATTGAAATACTTTTTCGGCGGTGGCTTCTAAAATCAGATGAGCTTTTTGTAATGCTAATTTTGATCCAGAGACCATGTATGATAGCTGTCCATTTTCAGATTTAACTGATCCACCAGACATAGGAGCGTCTAAATAGTGTATATTATACTGATTACATTTTTCTGCCATTTCTCTGGCAAATTGTGGAGAAACAGTTGTACAAACAATAATTAATGTTTCTTTATTTAATTGTTCAACGATACCGTGTTTTCCAAAAAGTATTTGTTCAGTTTGTATACTATTCAAAACAACGATAACAACCACATCAACTATCTTACAAATTTTAGAGAGCTCTTCGTTCTTACCACCAGCTTTTTGCAATCTATCAGTATGGTTTTTATCCTTATCAAGTCCATATACCTCATGACCATTCTTAATCAGTGAAGATGCAATCCCAAAACCCATAGAACCAAGACCAATAACGCATACCTTTTTTATATTTTCCATACTAGTCCTTTGATAATTAGCAAATTTAAATTTACTAGCTAATTAATGATTATCTCTAGGTAAAACATTTTTGACTTTTTGATATTTTACTGCGTTTTCCAAAACAGCTCCGTCTGCAAGCTCTCCAACATAGTTTCTTTGGATTTCTTGCCATGGAGTTTGACTTTCTGGATAAGGTGGAACACCACCTTTTTTTCTTTCAGCTATAACATCTTCACTAACATTCATGTTTGCAGTATATTTGTTCAGATCAATAACTACTGTATCACCAGTCCTTAACCAAGCTAAACCACCTCCAGTTGCACTTTCAGGAGAAGCATTAAGGATTGAAGGGCTACCTGATGTTCCTGATTGTCTACCATCTCCAATACAAGGCAGTTCAGTTATACCTTTTTTAATTAAATCATCAGAAGGTTGCATATTAACTACCTCTGCTGAACCTGGCCATCCAACAGGCCCTGCTCCTCTTATGACGAGTATTGAATTTTCATCCATCATCAAGCTTTTATCATTCAATCTATCATGATAATCTTCAGATCCTTCAAATACAATTACCTTACCTTCAAGCACGCCTTCATTTCCAGGTCGAGATAGAAATTTATCCTTAAAGCTTTTAGAAATCACTGATGTTTTCATAATTGCAGAGTCAAAAAGATTACCTTTCAAAACAATAAAACCAGCTTTTTGTTTCATTGGGTTTTTAAAAGGGGTAATTACTTTTTCATCTTTAATCTTTATACCTTTAAGGTTTGCTGACATTTTTTTGCCCGTAACAGTCATTACATCTCCGTGTAATTTACCATTATCTAATAACTCAGACATAATGGCAGCTGTTCCACCAGCTCTATGATAACTTTCACATAGAAATTCTCCAGCAGGCTGTATATTTGCCATTAAAGGAATGTCGTAACCAACTTGTTGCCAAGCGTCTGTTTCTAATTCTACTCCAACATGCCTTGCTATAGCCGTTATATGCCACTGTGCATTAGTAGATCCTCCAATAGCAGAATTTACTATAATTGAATTTTCAAAAGATTCCCTAGTCATGACATCTGAGGGGGTAAGATCTTCATCAATCATTTCAACAATTCGAACGCCTGTATTGTAAGCCATCTGGCCTCTTTCTCTGTAAGGAGCAGGAATGTTAGCATTACCAGTTAAACTCATACCTAAGGCTTCAGCTAATGAATTCATAGTTGAAGCTGTCCCCATTGTATTACAGTGACCGTCTGAGGGTGCTGAACTAGTAACTACATCTATAAACTCTTCATAATCTATTCTACCAGCAGCTAATTCTACTCTACTATCCCAAACTGCAGTTCCTGAACCAGCAAGTTTACCATTATGCCATCCATCGAGCATTGGGCCACCATTTAAAACTATAGCTGGAAGATCTACTGTCGCGGCAGCCATCAAACAAGCTGGGGTAGTTTTATCACAGCCAGTCATTAAAACAACGCCGTCTAAAGGGTACCCATGAAGAATTTCAACTAAGCCTAAGTAAGCTAAATTTCTGTCAAGCGCCGCTGTAGGCCTTTTTAAAGTTTCTTGAATTGGATGAACTGGAAATTCAAAAGCGATCCCACCTGCAGTTCTAATACCTTCTCTAACTCTTTCTGCTAGCTTGATATGTATTCTATTACAAGGAGATAGATCAGATCCTGTTTGTGCTATTCCAATAACTGGTTTCCCTGACCTTAATTCTTTTGGTGTAAGACCAAAGTTCATTTGCCTTTCTAGGTATAAAGCTGTCATACTTGGATTAGTTGGATTATCAAACCATTGTTGACTTCTATATTTTGGATTAAATTTTTTACCTGACATAAGATCACTCCCAAGAAAATCTATACATTAAAATTTTGTTAACAAATTAAGTTTATAAATTAGTTTAAAAAGCGTATAATGAACATATAAAATTAATTTTTTTTGAAATAATTTTTAAACATACTTGATTTTAAAAAAATCAAAAGATAATTATTGTCTTAATTTTTAATTTAATTCCAATATTGCTTGATTTTTCAGGCTTATATTTATTCGGTTGGGGGAACAAAATAATGAGTAAAGAAGAGAAATTAAGCATTAAGCTAAATGATAATGATAATGTTGCAACCGTGCTCAGAGATATCAAAACAAGTGAGTGTACACAAGACATTAATGCCATAAACCCTATACCAAAAGGTCATAAAATATCGTTAAAGAATATTTCAAAAGGAGATAAAATTATTAAATATGACCAATTAATTGGTATTGCCAGTAAAGATATTTTAATTGGTGAACATGTTCATGTAGCAAATACTGACTTCAGATCTACGGATCATGAGTATGAGTTTTCAACTTCGATTAACCTTCCCAATATGATTGAACCTGAAAATAGACCTACTTTTAAAGGTTATAAAAGATCAAACGGAAAAGTAGGAACTAGAAACTACATAGGAATACTTACTTCAGTTAATTGTTCTGCTACTGCAGCAAGAAATATTGCAAACGTATTTACTGATGAAAAACTAGCTCAATACCCAAATGTTGATGGTGTAGTCTCGTTTACTCATGGAACAGGATGTGGCATGGCAGATTCAGGAGACGGTTTTGATGCACTTCAAAGAGTTTTATTAGGCTATATTCAACATCCAAATTTAGCTGGCATTTTATTAATTGGTTTAGGATGCGAAGCTAATCAAATTAAGTTTTTATTAGATGCATTTAACCTTCATGAAAATCCATTTTTTCACACTATGACACTTCAAGAAATGGGTGGTTTAAGAAAAACAATTAATGCTGGCGTAAAGTGTGTTGAAAAAATGCTTCCTGAGGTTAATGCTATTGAAAGAACAGATCAATCTGTTGAACACTTAAGTGTTGCATTACAATGTGGAGGTTCTGATGCATGGTCAGGTATTACTTCAAACCCTTCTTTAGGTCACGCTGCTGATTTAATAGTTAAAAACGGAGGAACTGCTATTTTAGCTGAAACACCAGAAATTTATGGCGCAGAACACATGTTAACTAGAAGAGCTATTTCGCCTGAAGTGGGAAAAAAGCTCATAGATAGAATTTTATGGTGGGAAGATTACGTTACCAGAAATAAAGGTAGTATGGATAATAACCCTTCACCAGGAAATAAAGCAGGTGGTTTAACTACAATATTAGAAAAATCTTTAGGCGCGGCTGCCAAAGGAGGAACAACACCACTAAATGATGTTCTTTTGTATGCACAAAAAGCTGAAAAAAAAGGTTTTTTATTTATGGATAGTCCAGGTTATGATCCCGCATCAGTCACTGGTCAAATAGCAAGTGGATGTAATGTTGTTACTTTTACAACTGGAAGAGGATCCTGTTTTGGATGTAAACCTTCACCCTCAATTAAAATCGCAACAAATACTGAAATGTATAATAACATGATAGAAGACATGGATGTAAATGCAGGGAAAGTGATTACCGAAAATAAAGATATAGAGGATGTCGGCCAAGAAATTTTTGACTTGATTGTTAAGATTGCTTCTGGAGAAAAATCTAAATCAGAATACCAAGGATTAGGAGACTTAGAATTTGTACCTTGGCAAATTGGCGCAACAATGTAGGAAATAAAATGATTAACTTAAAAGGAAAAACTGCTCTATTAACGGCATCAGGTCAAGGGATTGGATTTGCTGTAGCAAAAGCATTCGCTGCATCCGGTGCGTATGTAATTGCAACTGATGTAAATAGCAAAACTTTGTCAACTTTAGATGGAATAGTTTCTGAAACACATCTTCTGAATGTTACTGATAATAATGCTATTAAATCTCTTGTTAAGTCTATTAAAGAACCTGATATTTTATTTAATTGTGCAGGCATAGTAAATAATGGAACAATACTAGAAGCTAATGACGATGAATGGGACTTTGCATTTAATTTAAATGCAAGATCTATGTTTCATATGGTTCAAGCTGTGCTGCCAATTATGCTTAAGAATGGTGGAGGGTCTATTGTTAACATAGCTTCTGTGTCTTCTTCGGTAAAAGGAGTTCCTAATAGGTTTATTTATGGCGCGTCAAAAGCAGCCGTTTTAGGGATGACAAAATCAATTGCTTCAGATTATATTACTCAAGGTATTAGATGTAATGCAATTTGCCCTGGCACGATAGAAAGTCCATCGCTTGAACAAAGACTTTCAGATATGGGTGATTACCAAAAGGCCAGAAAAGAGTTTGTAGCAAGGCAACCAATGGGCAGAATTGGAGAAGCAGAAGAAATTGCAAGCTTAGCTTTATATCTTGCAAGTGATGCTTCGGCTTATACTACAGGGCAGTTTCATGTCATTGACGGTGGAATGTGTATTTAATTTTATTAGAAAGGAAAAAAGATGAAACTATTACGATATGGAGAAATGGGAAAAGAAAAACCTGGAATATTAGATAATAACGGTAAGATAAGGGATTTGTCTTCTCATATTTCAGATATTAATGGTGATACTATTTCTAAAGAAAGCTTAAATCAAATAGCATCAATAGATATTTCATCTTTACCTTTAATACCAGAGGATACACGTTTAGGCTCATGTGTTGGCAATGCAGGCAAATTTTTATGTATTGGGTTAAATTATTCTGATCATGCTGCTGAAAGTGGTCTTCCAGTTCCCAGTGAGCCTATTCTTTTCTCGAAAGCAACATCAGCTATTGTTGGCCCAAATGATAATGTTGAAATCCCTAGAAACTCATCTGAAACTGACTGGGAAGTAGAATTAGGTATAATTATAGGGAAAAAAGCTAAATATATAGATGAAGCAAATGCGCAAGATTATATAGCAGGTTATTGTGTAATTAATGATGTCTCAGAAAGAGCTTTTCAGATTAAAAGAGAAGGTCAATGGACTAAAGGAAAATCATGCGATACTTTTGGACCTACTGGACCATATCTTGTTACAAAAGATGAAATCTCAGATGTTCAAAATTTAACTATGTTTTTAGATGTAAATGGTAAGAGAATGCAGGATGGTTCTACAAACACTATGATTTTTTCAGTAAACCATATTGTGTATTATTTATCTCAGTTTATGAGCTTACACCCCGGAGACATAATAGCTACAGGAACACCTCCCGGAGTTGGGATGGGAATGAAACCTTCTCTGTACTTGAAATCAGGAGATGTCATGAAACTTGGTATTGAGGGATTAGGCGAACAATCTCAAACTTGCATTCAAGCTTAACAAGATTGGATCTTTGTTAAAAATTAATACTTAATGTGTGAAGATATTTTGTACAGTGATTTGCTTTTAGATTTATCATATCACATGATGTCTTAGGTAATTGTGTTATTTAAATAAAGGTTAAGCAGATGATAAAAAATAGTACAAAAGCAGCTGTGATTTACGAAAAAGGAGCGCCTGATGTTTTTAAATGGGAAGATGTTGAAGTTCCTAATCCAACAAAAAAAGAAGTTCGCTTAAAAAATACTGCTGTTGGCGTTAATTATATTGATACCTATCATAGACGAGGTATGCCTCATCCTTGGCCTGTGCCAGAGTTACCAATTGTTCTAGGTATTGAAGGTGTAAGTATTGTTGAAGAGTTGGGCTCAGAAGTATCAGAGTTTTCAGTTGGAGATAGGGTTGCGTACGCTCTACCTCCTCATGGTGCTTATAGTGAAGAACGTGTCTACCCTGTTGAAAAATTGATTAAGGTTCCAGATAATTTATCTACACAATCAGACCAAGATCTTGCGGCATTAATGCTAAAGGGATTAACAGCTCAATTCCTTCTCAGAAGAACTTATAATGTTAAGCCGGGAGATGTTATTTTAGTTCATGCTGCGGCAGGTGGAATGGGCCTTATACTTTGTCAATGGGCAAAATATCTAGGGGCAACTGTTATTGGCACTGTAAGTTCAGAAAAGAAAGCAGCTCAAGCTAAAGAAGCCGGAGCTGAACACGTTGTAATACATTCAAAAGGTGATTTTGTGAAAACTGTTTTAGACGTTACAAATGGTAAAGGGTGCCCTGTTGTTTATGAGTCAATAGGAAAAGATACCTTCAAAAGATCAATGGACTGTCTTCAGCCAATGGGAATGTTAGCAGCTTATGGACACGCTTCAGGGGCACCTGATCCAGTTGATGTTGTTGAATTGGGTACAAAAGGATCTTTATTTTTAACTCGGCCTGCCATAATGCATTATATGGCGAAAAGGGAAGATTTAGTTTCAAGCGCAAATGACCTTTTTAATGTTATAGAAAAAGGCAAATTAAAATCTAACGTAAATCATGTCTATCCTTTAAGAGAAGTTGGGGAAGCTCATAGAGCCATTGAGAATAGAGAAACTACAGGAGCAACTGTATTAATACCTTAAAAACTTTATTTGCTTTATGTTCTTTTATAAATTTTGATATTGAAGTATTAATAAAAGTTAATAATCAAAAGCTTTTAATATAACAATCTGGGACTTTAATTATTTTAAACTATTAGTTCTGAACTCTAACAACACAAGGTGTTTCGGTTTTAGCATCAACATCAAAAATTGACCTTCCAGTATGATTAAGATGCTTGCCATAAGTATGTATTGAAAGTGCTAATTCAGAACCATTATTCCAAACACTATGAATATCCTCAGGCAAACAACATACAGCTTTTCCAGGATAAAGAGTTTCTTCGTGAGTTTTTTTAAGATCTGCAAAACCATGTTTCGAACCATCATCCATACGTTTAAAATTAGTTTCGTGTTCTTGCCCTTCAATGCCAGCAACAACTGCCCAAGTCTTATGATTATGTGGTGCAAGACCTTTTCCAGGTGCCCAAGCAATAACAAAAACTGCTAATTCATGGTCTTTTTCTTCATGAAGAAGATGTAATCCAAAGCCTTGCTCAGAATCCACTTCATAGTATTCTTTTTTGATCCAGCTTTTGTCAGCTGCAAGCTTTTCAGCTAAAGGTTTTATTCTTTCTGTTATTGCTTTTTGAGTTGCTTCCTCTGCGGCAACCAAACGTATATCTTTGATATAACTTTCTACTGAGTAATTATTCATTATTTTTTCCTATTAATTGTTCATTTTCACGTAATTCCACTCTTCTAATCTTCCCAGAAATAGTTTTTGGTAAAGTTTTAACAAACTCAATTTTTCTTGGATACTTATATGGAGCAGTTAAATTTTTACAAAAATCTTGAATTTTTTTAATTAGTTCGTTTGAACCTTTATGACCATCTACCAATACAATATATGCTTTTACTAATTGTCCTCTAGTATCGTCTGGGATGCCAACCACCGCACTTTCAGCAATTAAGTCATGTTCTAGTAAAGCACTTTCTACTTCAAAAGGACTAATTCTATAACCAGCAGACGAAATCAAATCATCTGAACGACCAACAAACCAAAGATAACCATCTTTATCACGAGATGCAGTGTCACCAGTATAGTACCAACCATGTCTAAAAGAATCGGTTACTAATATATTATTTTGTAAGTACCCATGAAAAAGTCCTGCTGGCCATTTATTCTCAGTACGAATAGCGATATGACCTACTTCTCCGTCAGGTAAAATATTACCGTTATCATCTATAATGTTAATATCAAAACCAGGAACAGGTTTTCCCATTGAACCATAACGGGTCTCTATACCCGGAAAGTTTCCTACAATATTTATTGTTTCAGTTTGACCATAACCATCAGCAATAACCGTTCCTGTATTTTCATACCAATAACGTATTACTTCAGGGTTAAGTGGTTCACCTGCACCAAGGCATCGTCTTAATGAAGTAAGATTATATTTTTTGAGATCTTGTTGAACAAACAACCTATATAGTGTTGGAGGTGCACAAAAAGTTGTAACGTTATACTCATTAATTGCTTTTAGATGTTCTACTGGGTCCATATCAGGGGCATCATACAATACTGTTGTACAGCCAATCATCATCTGTGGGAAAAGTATACCCCAAGCAGCCTTAGCCCAACCTGTATCTGTCAAAGTCCAATGAATATCATTTTCTTTTAGGTCCATCCAAAAAAGTGCTGTTGCAGCATGTGCATAGGCATAACCAAAATCTCGTGGCACCATTTTGGGTAATGCCGTTGTTCCTGAGGTGAAATATATCATCATCGTTTCAGTTGATAAAAAAGGAGGTAAATTATTTGCAGTTAGCAATGTATCTTGCTCTTCACAGAGTGTTTGAAAAGATAGCCAATTACCTGACGCAATACCCATAACAATTAAGTACTTAAGTGTTGGACATTGCCCAACAATTTGATTGACCTTCTCAACATGCATAGGTGAAACGATAACTGCCTTAGCACCAGATTCATTAATACGATAAGCGATATCCTTAGCAGTTAACAGATTAGTTCCAGGCATAGATATTACGCCAACCTTCATACAACCAAAAAGTGCTTTGTGCCAATCAGGCTTACGCCCAATAAGAACACAAGCTGCATCCCCTTTTTTTAATCCAAGCGATAAAAGAGCTTTACCAAATTGAGATGAAACTTTTGATAATTCTGAATAAGTTACAGATGTTTTTGTTCCTGATACTGTATCAATAGCTAATAAAGCATCTTTATCAGCTTCTTGAGCACGGACATCTAGAACATCAAAGGCAAAATTAAATATCTCTGGAATATCAAGTGAGAAAGTTTTGCTTGCTACTTCATAATTTCTGTCAACATTATTAAATGTAATCATTCTTCACCCCATAAATACAAAAATAATTAAATTAATTTGTCTTAATTCGCCTTATATAATCACACTTAAGTTAATTAAGGTTAATTCTTAAATCTTGGTTATATTCTAAGCCAGATGGTTTATTTAAATCAACTATTAAACTAAACACCGAAAAAATTATTTTTGGGGAACTATAAAATAAAAAAATCTCTCAATTATTTAAGTAACAAAAATAACTTTACTTTACTAATTTGGATGCAAATAAAGCCCTATTAGTAATTTCATTATAATCAGTTATTTCAGGAGGAACTATCCAACTTCCACCAACACAAATTACATTCGTTAAATTAAGCCATTCAATTGCATTAGTTTGGTTAATACCACCTGTAGGACAAAACATAATTTCTGGAAATGGCCCCTTTAATGAATTAATATATTCTATTCCTCCTGCAGCAACTGCTGGAAAAAACTTAAAATATTTATATTCTAAATCAAGTAATTTGAGGATTTCACTAGCTGTTGCAACTCCTGGAAGAAATGGAAAATTCATTTGAATTGCTTTTTCAGCTAATTCAAATGTTGAACCCGGACTAACAGCGAATGAGGCGCCTGCATCTTCTACTCTATTTAAATCATCCTTAGTAATTACAGTGCCAGCTCCAATTGTGAGTTCCGGGAATTTTTTTGATACTGTTTTTATAACACTCAGGGCACATGAAGTTCTTAGGGTAATCTCTACACAGTTAATATTACCTTTAATTACAGCTTCAATAAGGTACTCAACATTCTTGTCTGTTCTAATAACTAATACAGGCATAACAGGTGATAATGATAAAATTGATTTTAAAGAATTATTCATTGAACTTCCAAAAAAATATTTTTTATTTTAACATTTTAATCAAAATATGTTGTTATGTAAAATCTTCAATTAGTTTATTTAAAAAGAGGTTTTAATGAAAATTTTAATAATGGGTGGTGCTGGAATGGTTGGGCAAAAACTGCTTAACAAAATACTTGATAAACAAGAATTAAGAAATAAAAAAGTTAGTGAAATAACATTATTTGATATTATCAAAGCACCATATCCAGACAATACAACTATACCTATAATAACTAAATCTGGAGATATTTCAGATCCATCTGTCAGTGCTGATATAGTTTCTTCAAAACCAGATGTCATTTTTCATTTAGCTGCAATTGTTTCTGGACAAGCTGAACAAGAGTTTGATTTAGGTTGGAACATAAATGCAAAAGGAAGTTGGGGTCTTTTTGAAGCCATTAGATCTCAAGGAGATGATTATTGCCCTAGAGTTGTCTTTACTAGTTCCATAGCTGTATTTGGAGCACCTTTTCCTGATAAAATCCCTGATGATTTTTTTACAACACCATTAACATCATATGGAGCCCAAAAAGCTATTTCAGAACTTTTATTAGCTGATTATTCTAGAAAAGGAATGATTGATGGCATTTCAATTAGACTTCCAACAATATGCGTAAGGCCAGGGAAACCAAATTTAGCTGCGTCTGGGTTTTTCTCAGGCATAATCAGAGAACCTCTTAATGGACAAGAAGCTATATTACCCGTAGATACTGACGTAAGGCACTGGCATGCTACTCCTCGTTCGGCAGCTGGATTTTTAATACATGCTGCTGAGATTGATACTAAAAAACTTAATAATAGAATAACTTTAAATATGCCTGGTCTATCTGCAACCGTTCAAGAGCAAATAGATGCTTTAGGTAGAGTTGCAGGTAATGACGTTATTAAATTAATTAAACATCAACCGGACCCCGTAATCCAAAAAATTGTCAGCGGTTGGGCTAGAGATTTTGATACCCAAAGATCTATTGATTTAGGCTTTAAAGCAGAAACAAACTTTGATGAAATAATTAAAATTTATATAGAAGATGATTTAAAAAAATAAATTAATTTCTAAATATCTCTAAAGGTTAAAAAAATGTGGCAATTCTGGATAGATAGAGGTGGAACATTTACAGATGTTGTCGCCAGAAAACCTGATGGAACCATTATAATAGATAAATTATTGTCTGAAAACTCAGAACAATATAAAGACGCTGCTATAGCAGGTATTAAAAAGCTCTTAAAATTAAAAGAAGATGATTTAATACCTGTTGATCAAATTTCATCTGTTAAAATGGGAACAACTGTAGCAACAAATGCTTTGCTCGAAAGAAAAGGTGATCGAACACTTCTGCTTATTACTAGAGGCTTTGGTGATTTATTAAGAATAGGATATCAAAATAGACCTTTATTATTTGATCTAAATATTAAATTACCTGAACTCTTATATGACCGCGTAGTTGAAGTTTCTGAAAGATTAGATGCTAAAGGAAATGTCGTTAGAAATTTAGACGAGGAAAGTGTAAGAGAGGCTCTGAGAAATGCAAAAAATGACGGTATAAATGGTGTTGCCATAGCTTTTATGCATTCATATATAAACCCAATTCACGAAGAAAAAATTGCTCAAATAGCAATAGAAGAAAATTTTCTTCAAGTTTCTGTTAGTCATCAAATCTCTCCTTTAATGAAATTAGTAGGTAGAGGAGATACTACAGTAGTCGATGCATATTTGTCTCCAATACTTCGAAGATATGTGAATCAAGTATCTAGTGAATTAAAAAACTCTAAATCAACAAAGTTGATGTTTATGCAATCTAATGGTGGTTTAACTGACGCAAATCTTTTTCAAGGAAAAGATGCACTTCTATCAGGGCCTGCTGGCGGCGTTGTTAGTATGGTTCAAACTGGAATTCAAGCAGGGTTCAAGAAATTAATTGGATTTGATATGGGAGGAACATCTACAGACGTTTGTCACTTTTCAGGTGAGTACGAACGATCATTTGAAACAGAAGTAGCTGGAGTAAGAATAAGAGCTCCAATGATGCAAATACATACTGTAGCAGCTGGAGGAGGATCAATACTTTCATTTAAGGATGGTCGTTTTCAAGTTGGTCCTGATAGTGCTGGAGCCACTCCAGGGCCGGCATCATATGGAAAAGGAGGGCCTCTTACAGTTACAGATTGTAATGTCTTGTTAGGGAAATTACATCCTGAATACTTTCCAAATGTTTTTGGTGTTAATGGTGACGAACCATTAGATGTTGAAATAGTAAGAAAAAAGTTTTTATTAATGTCGAATGAAATTGCAAAAGAAACCGGCAAACTGTCAATGAATATTACATTAATAGCAGAGGGTTTTTTAAAAATTGCTGTAGAAAATATGGCAAACGCTATTAAAAAAATATCAATTCAACGTGGTTACGACGTAACAAATTATACTATGAATTGTTTTGGTGGAGCTGGAGGACAACATGCTTGTCAGGTTGCAGATTCTTTAGGTATGAAATCTGTTTTGTTACATCCATATGCAGGAGTTTTATCGGCTTATGGAATGGGGTTAGCTGAAATAAGGGCTATACGTGAAAAACATTTTGAAAAAGATCTTGAAAATATAGGGTATGCTGAAAAATTAATTGATGAATTATCAGTGCAGGCTTCAAATGATGTAAAAAAACAAGGAATATTAGAAACATCAATCACATTGGTTAAGAAAGCTTTTTTACGTTATCAGGGCTCGCATCAAAGTTTAGAAATTAATTTTAATACAATAAACGTAATGAAATTATCCTTTGAAAGTGAGCATAAGAAAAGATTTGGATTCTATGTTGAAGGTCGAAAAATCTTAATTGAAATGCTAACAGTTGAAGCAGTTGGCAAATCATCTGAAAATTACGATTTTTCAAATTTACCAAGTCCAACTATTGATGCGATTCCAATAATTAATAAATTTATGGTTGTTAATAGTATCGAAACCAATGTTCCAATTTATAATCGAGTGGATTTAAAGATTGGACAGAAAATTAATGGACCTGCAATTATATGCGAAACCACCGGAACAAATATTATTGATGATGGATGGAATGCTTGTTTGGACCGTTTTCAAAATTTAATATTAAATAGATATAAAGGAAAAGTTAATGAAAAAAGCTTGGGCACATCAGCTGATGTTATCATGCTAGAAGTTTTTAATAATTTATTTATGAATATAGCTGAACAAATGGGAGCAACGCTAGCTAATACCGCATATTCAGTAAATATTAAAGAAAGGTTTGACTTTTCATGTGCACTTTTTAATGCCAAAGGTGATTTAGTTGCTAATGCTCCTCATGTTCCGGTTCATCTTGGTTCAATGTCAGAAGCAATAAGAACTGTAATAAAATTAAATAAAAATAAGATATACGCAGGAGATGTATTTGTACTAAATGCACCGTTTAATGGAGGCACTCATCTTCCTGATGTAACAGTTATTACACCAGTATTTAATAAAGAAGGACAAGAAATTATCTTTTTTGTAGCTTCTCGTGGTCATCACGCTGACATAGGTGGGAAAACTCCAGGGTCAGCTCCTCCAGATTCAAAACATATTGATGAGGAAGGTGTACTTATAGATAATTTTAAAATGTTTGAAAAAGGTGTTTTTCGTGAAAATGAAATGCGAGAAATACTATCTTCTGGGAAATACCCTTGTAGAAATATTGAACATAATATGGCAGACCTGGCTGCACAAGTTGCCGCAAATGAAACTGGTATTCGAGAGATTAATTCTATGATTGAACAGTTTGGTATAGAAACTGTTCACGCATATATGGATCATGTTCAAGATAATGCAGAAGAATGTATTCGTAATGCAATTACTGAATTAAATGAAGGAATGTATGAGTACGAGTTAGATAATAATGAATTTATTAGAGTTAAAATCAAGGTAGATAAAATAAAGCGAGAAGCTACAATAGATTTTACAGGAACTGCAGAAAAAAATCCTTTTAATTATAATGCCCCCATGGCCGTCTGCCATGCAGTTATTCTTTATGTTTTCAGAACATTAGTAGGTAAAAACATACCTTTAAATGAAGGGTGTTTTAAACCTTTAAATATTATTATTCCAAATAACTCTATGATTAATGCTAAATATCCATCCGCTGTAATTGCTGGAAATACAGAGGTAAGCCAACTAACATGCAATGCTTTATTTGGAGCTTTAGGAGTTTTAGCAGGTAGTCAAGCAACAATGAATAACTTTGTTTGGGGTAATGATAATATCCAAAACTACGAAACCATTTGTGGAGGCACTGGTGCTGGGCCAGATTTTCATGGAACTTCAGCGGTTCAAACTCACATGACAAATACAAGAAGTACAGACCCAGAGATTTTAGAAGCTCGTTTTCCAGTCCGTTTAGAAGAGTTTTCAATTAGAAAAAATTCAGGTGGCAAAGGTAAATTTAATGGTGGTAACGGAGCAACGAGAAAACTTAGATTTCTTGAGAAAATGATAGTTACTACACTTTGTTCACATAGAAAAATACCTCCTTTTGGTGTTCAAGGTGGAAGCCCTGGGGAATGCGGCAAAGAATGGCTCGAAAGGAAAGACGGTAGTATTGAGAAATTAGAAGGAAATGACAGTTGCAATGTAGATGTTGACGATTTATTTATTATGCAAACCCCAAGCGGTGGAGGCTTTGGTATAAAATAAAATATTTCAAGAGTTAACTGGCCTTAGCATAAAAGACATGCAATGGAGATACCAGACGATGGTTGGAGCTTTGACATTTTTAATGGGAAATGCTGAAAGTATAAAAAGTGGAACATTTGGTAAGAAAAAGGGATCATATAATCTGTTAAATATGAAAGAAGCTTTTGAACATTTTTTACCACAAATGGAACTTGTTTTTCTAGCCC
>CAZFKZ010000013.1:0-41205 GCA_964519035.1 uncultured Rhodobacterales bacterium
ACATCTCCTGCTCTTTGAATTTGTACAGTGTCACCAATACGAATATCTTTTCTTGCAATTTCATCTTCATTATGAAGAGAAACGTTAGAAACATAAACACCACCAACTTTAATTTTATTTAATTTACCTACGGGAGTAAGTGCGCCAGTTCTTCCAACTTGGATTTCTATATCATTTAAAATAGTTTCAGCAATTTCTGGCGGTAATTTATGAGCTATAGCCCATCTTGGTGCTTTTGATAAGAAACCAAGTCTATCTTGATATTGTTTGTTATTAATTTTGTAAACTATTCCATCTATTTCATAATTTAAATCATTTCTTAATTTTATAATATCAAGGTAATAATTCTCAAGCTCAATAATATTAGATATTTTTTTAGAATGTTTATTTATTATAAAACCAAAATCATTAAGGCATTTTAGAAGATTTGATTGTGTTTTAATTATAAAATCTTCAGAACATTCCCCAATTGTATATGCATAAAAGTTTAAACTTCTTTCTTTCATTACATTAACATCTCTTTGTCTTATTGATCCAGCTGCAGCATTTCGAGGATTAGCAAAAATATTTTTACCTATTAAACTTTGTTTATTATTAAGTTTAACAAAAATATTTTTTTTCATAAAAATTTCACCACGGATTTCTATCCTTTTAGGAAATGGACTTTTCAATTGATGAGGAATATCTCTAATTGTTTTAATATTACTTGTAACAATTTCTCCAGTAAAACCATCTCCTCTTGTAACGGCGTTAGTTAAAATTCCATTTTTATATATAAGAGAAATTGATAAACCATCTATTTTAGGTTCACACATCAGCTCTAAATTATTATTTTTTTTTAATAACAAAAACTTATTTGATCTTTCAATAAATTCTTTAACTTCTTGAATGGAAAAAGCATTGTTCAAGGAAAGCATAGGTTCTTTATGTGAATATTTTTTAAATTGATTAGAAGATAAATAGCCAATTTTATTCCTAGGTAAAAAATCATAATTTTGATTTTCTTTTATTAATTGATCATAATTTTTACATAACCTATCGTACTCATCATCACTAATTTCAGGATCATCTTCATCATGATATTTTTTATCATGATATTCAATTTCAGATAAAATATTTTTAATTTGATTGATAATAGTTAATGACACGAGAGATTTTCATCAATTAATTTAGACGCCGCTTCTCTAGCTTCATTTGTTATCGTATCTCCTGAGAGCATTCTTGCAATTTCTTCTATTCTGTCTTTTCCAAATAATTGTGTTACTTTTGTTTGAGTAATATTATTAATTATATTTTTTTCTATTAAATAATGCTGAATGCCTTTTGATGTAACTTGTGGTGAGTGTGTTACTATTATCGTCTGATATGCTTGCCCCAACTTAGCTAACCTTACGCCAACTGCATTAGCAACTGACCCACCAATACCTGAGTCAATTTCATCAAAAATTATAGTTCTATTTTGAATGCTAGTCTCTAAGACAAATTTAATTGCAAGAAGAAATCTTGAAAGTTCACCTCCAGATACAATTTTATTAATTGGGTTCATATCCATACCCGAATTAGTACACGCAAGAAAAATTACTTTATCCTTACCTTGAATAGATCTTTTCTCATCAGTTAAGTTTTCTATAAATATTTCTATTTTAGCATTTTCAAGTTTCAAATGTGGTAATTCTTTATTGATTTTACTTGATAAAATAACTGCAGCTTTATTTCTACTTTCTGAGAGAATGTCACTAGATTTGTTATATTCATTAATAGATTCGTTATATTTTCTTTTTAATTCAACTGATAATTTTTCATTGTTACTTAATGTTTCAAGCTCTAGGTTTAAGCTCTGTATTATTATAGGAAGCTCCTCGACTTTACAATTGTGTTTTCTTGCTTGAGATCTTAATTCATAAAGACGATCATCAATCATTTCTAAAGATTGGGAATCTTCAGTTATTTTTAAACTTTCATTATTTATCATATTTTTAATTTCATTCATTTCAATACTAGATCTATTAACAACTTCAGCAGCGTCTAATAAGCTTTTATCTCCATATGAATTAATACTATCTATATTTTTAATAAGTTGATTGAGCAAATCTTCTAAACCATCTTCTCTTTCTATAATTTTTTTACAATTATTTATAGACGTAAGAATTTTATCTTGGTTAACGAGGGTTGATTTTTTTAAACTTAAACTTTCTTCTTCATGTTGTTCTGGGTTTAATGAATTAAGTTGCTCAAGTGAATCTTTAATCCAACTGCTATTTGTGTTGTTTCTATTATATTCTATTTCAGCTTCATCTATTAATTTTTTATATTTGATGACATTATTATAAGCAATTTTTGTATCAGTAATTAAGCCTTCATGTTTTGCAAATGAGTCTAATAATGATAAATGACTGCTCACATTTAATAATCCTCGATCTTCGAATTGGCCTTGTATTTCGATGATTTGGTCAGTAACCTCTATTAGAGTATTTCTTGTAACTAAAGTGTCATTTATTATACATTTAGATTTTCCCTCTTTTTTAAGTTCTCTCCTAATTATTATTTCAGCATCATTAACTATATTATATTTATCTAGTATTGTTTTAACTGGATGATTAACAGGTATATCAAAAACACCAGTTACAGAAGCAAATTCAGCATGCTTTCTTATTAAACTAAAATCAGATCTATTTCCTAGAATTAAACCTAAACTATCAAGTAAAATAGACTTTCCTGTTCCTGTTTCTCCTGTCAATACAGAAAGACCTGATTTAAAAACAATATTAAGATGTTCAATTAAGACAATATTTTTAATTTTTAATTCACGAAGCATTTGTACAATTTAATCAAAAATAGTATTAAAATAATTTTTAATAGATACAATCATACCTTTATTCTCAATGTCATTTAACTTCGTGTCAAATAAATTTTCACTAAGTAAAGACCATTTATTTTTAGAAAAATTATAATTAAGTAAAGCTTTACTTTTGTATGCTTCATCTTTGAGGCCAAGCATAAGAAGTGCTTCACATAGTCTATATAAGGTTTCTGGAATGACTGAACTATTTTGATAATCTTTTAAAACAGTTTTAAATCTTTTAATCGCAGCAGTTGGTGAATTTTTTCGTAAATAAAATACACCAATTAAGAGTTCATTTAATGCAAGCTGATTTTTTATATACTGAATTTTTAATTTTGAATCTTTAGCATATTTTCCATTTGGATATTTTATTTCAACAGTTTTAAAGTAATTTAGTGCCTTCTTGGCTAAACTTGGATCTCTTCCATCATTTGAAACTTGTATATAATAGCACATTGCTAATAGGTAGTGAGCATAGTCAGAAAATTCATCTGATGGGTTCATTTCAATGAAGTCATTCAATTTTAAGATTGTTTTTTTTATTTCATTATTTTCATAATATGAATAAGCCGCCATTATTTCAGCTTTTGAACTCAAATTAGAATATGGAAAATCATTGCTAATTGATTCAAACTTAATAGCAGCTTTATCATTCTTACCAGCTAAAGATAATGATAATGCGCTTTTATAAGTTACTAAATCATTTTCGTTTGATATTTTTGAAAAAGCTAATTTGTCGTCAGATGAACAACCCGTTATTACAAACATAAAAATTATTAGTTTAGAAATTATTAAAAATGTTTTTTTAAAAAACTTCATATTTATAGCAATCCAAATAATAAGAGTTATTGCATTACTTTTATTATTTTAAAAACAGTTTGTATATTAAAATAAAACTTTATTTAAATTCATGCTACATAAACATTTTTGTCAGATTGCATCTTATTATCTTCATTAAAATAAGAATTAAAACTGTTATATTTATTTCCATTTTCAATTTTATAATTAGTTTTTTTCTTTAAAATTTCTTTTATAAAATTTTGGTTGATCTTATGACCAGGAGCAAAGCAGGTTACCTTTCCAATAATAGGCATTCCTAAAAGATAAAAATCCCCAAGGCAGTCTAAAGTTTTATGTTTAATGAATTCATTATTAATTCGTAACCCAGTAGAGTTAACTATTTTATATTTATCAACAACTATCGCATTATTTAAACTTCCACCGATAGCTAAGCCAGTGGCTCGCATCTTTTGGATATCTTCAGCAAATGCAAAAGTTCTTGCTTTAGCAATATTTTTTATGAAATTTGTTTTGTTATGAACATATAATAACTTATCACTACCAATAATAGTATTTGGATAATTAATTTCAACATCAATAGAAAATTCATCAGCCGGTGTTACAGAGATATATCTATCATTCTCATAAATAGAAATTTTTTTTAAAATTTTTAGAAAACTCCTATTTTCTTTTTGAGTTTTAATTCCAATTTTATTTATTTTATTAGTATATTCTTCTGAACTTCCATCAAGTGCCGGTAGCTCAGAAGAGTCTAATTTAATTAATGCATTATCAATATTTAATCCATTAAACGCAGCCATTAAATGTTCAATAGTAGATACTGATACACCATAAGCATTAGTAATTTTAGAGCAAAGTTTTGAAGTTTCAGTATTATTAATTATAGCCTTGATTGTATTATTATACTTAATATCAATTCTTTCAAAAACAATTCCAGTATTTGGATTGGCTGGTTCAACAGACATTGTTACAGCTCTGCCGTTATGAATACCCACTCCTGAGAAAATTACTTTATTTTGTAAAGTAGTTTGCTTAGACTTATCCATTTTCAAAGGGTTATTTATAAAATTCATTTATCTACTTTCACAATATGTATTTTACAATAACTACAATGGTGACAAACACAAATCACATTTAGTTACTAAATGTTTCAATATTCTGGCGATTAATTAGCTTGTCTTCTTAGAAAGGCAGGTATTTCTAGAATATTTTCATCTATATCTTCTTCATTTTGTTCGATACCTATTAAACTGATTTGTTGTTCAGAGATATTTTCTTCTTTTTGAGGTTTGAATAAATCTTCGTTCTTTAATTCATTAAAATTATTTGAGTCTTTTATATTGTCAAATTTTGTTTCATTTATTTCTTTTTTATTACTAAATTCATCATTTATTTTAGATGTATTTTTAAAATTTGGTTCTACTTTAATTTCGTTAATATTCTCGTTTTTGAAAAATGTAGATAACCTTTTTAAAATATTTTCTGGTCTGTTACTTGTTAAGTTATTATTTGGTTTTTTATCAATAATGTCGCCTAGTTCTTTAATATTTTTGTTAGCTGAAATACTACTTACATCAAATTGTTCAGTCTTAATTTTAAGTTCATCATCTCTTTCATTTATTTGTGTTTCTAAATCAATTTGTTCAGAGGTATTCATAGTTGTTTTTTCTACATTCAAAATTTTATCTTGGTTAATAGAGCTTTGATTAGGTAAATTTTCCTCCTGTTTAGATTTAATATCTACTGTTTCTTTTAGAATATTAATGTTTGAGTCAATACCGGTTGCTACAACTGAAACTCTAATAATACCCTCTAAGCTCTCACTTATTGAAGATCCAAAAATTATATTAGCATTTTCATCAACTTCGTTTCTTATTTTTGTAGCAGCTTCATCAACTTCAAATAAAGCCATGTCTGGCCCTCCTTTTATATTTAATAAAATTGATTTTGCTCCTTTAATATTACTGTTGTCTAGGAGAGGATTACTTAAGGCAGCTTCGGCAGCTTTTTTAGCTCTTTCATCTCCTGAACTTTCTCCAGTTCCCATCATTGCTTTTCCCATGTTTCCCATAACGGTTTTTATATCAGCAAAGTCAAGATTTATCATACCTGGATTTGTAATTAAATCTGTTATGCCACAAACACCTTGATATAAAACATCGTCTGCCATCTTAAAGGCTTCAGAAAATGTTGTTTTATCATTTGCTATTTTAAATAAATTCTGATTTGGAATAACTATTAACGTATCAACATTATCCTTAAGTTGTTTCAAACCTGCCTCAGCTACCTCCATTCTTTTTTGTCCTTCAAAATCGAAAGGTTTTGTTACTACCGCGACTGTCAATATCCCTTTTTCTTTTGCTGCTTTGGCAATAATTGGAGATGCTCCTGATCCTGTTCCTCCTCCCATTCCAGTTGTAATAAAAAGCATGTTTATGTCGCCTAATTCTGAAATTATTTCATCTATAGATTCTTCGGCAGCTTTTCGACCTGTTTCAGCATTTGAACCAGCACCGAGTCCCATAGTTGTATTTTTACCCAATTGAATTTGTCTTTTTGTCAAGCTATGGGATAAGGCTTGTCCATCTGTATTGGCAACAATAAATTCAATATTCTCAATATGAGAGTTTATCATTGTATTTACAGCATTTCCTCCAGCACCACCAATACCAATTACCGATATCCTTGGTTTAGTATCATTTATATTATTGGGTATTGTTAAGTTTAATGTCATAGTTCTCTCCATAGTTAAAATTGAATTTGATAGTTTTTATAAATTTTCTTGAAACCACTCACCTACTTTTCCAAAATATTTATAGTATTTTGGATTGCTTTTTGAGTTTAGCTTTCTTTCTTTTTCTAAACTCTTTAATAATAATCCTGACAAACAAGCAAAAGCAGGTGTTTGAGCTATGTCTGGCAACCCTATTAAACCTATTGGACGTCCAATTCTTACGTTACTATTAAAATAATTAGAGGCTAGCTCTCTTATATTATTCAAGTTAGCTCCACCCCCACTTAAAATTATTTTATTCATGTAAAATGAATTTAATTTAAAATAATTTAGTCTTTTATTAATAATTTCAAAAATTTCTTCAATTCTAGGCTTGATTATTGCTGTTAACATGGCTTTAGGAATTTGTTGATCAATTATTTCACCATCTTCAGAAATCACTGGAATTTTTATATTTGTAAATTCATCTAATTCATTCATTTGAGCTGAGCCATGTAGTATCTTAATTTTTTCAGCTTCTTCCGCTTTAGTGCCTAATCCTCTTACTATATCGCTTGTTATGTGAACACCTCCAATTGGTATTGAATCAGAAAAAATTATTTTATTATTAACAAAAATTCCTATACTAGTTATGGTCTCACCTAGGTCAATTATAGTAGCTCCCTCATAGCGTTCATCCTTAATCATACAAGAAATTCCTGAGGCTTCAGGAGTAATAATAAATTTTTCAACTAATAAATGACATAATTCTACAGCATGCGTTATATTTTTAATAACAACTTCATTCCCATATATGTTTGCAATGTCAACTGTAAGTACTTCAGTGTGCATACCTACTGGATTATCAACAATATTATTATTATCTATAACAAATTTTATTGGTGTAGATGATAGCAAAAGATAGTTGTCAATTTTATTTTGGTTGTTGATTTTTTCTATTTTTTCTAAATCTTTTTGTTTCACAGATTGATTTTCGATTTTCAATTTATTACTTGTAACTCTTGTAATTGGTTTTCCTCCAGACAGACTGCAAACAACTTTCTGAATTGGAAACCCAGCCATGCTTTCAGCACTTTCAACAGCACGAGATATTGAATGTGCCAATTCGTGCATATTAGTTACCAGCCCATTGTTTACTCCGAATGATGCATGTTGTCCAAATCCAAGTACTTGAACTTGAATATCATTATTGTTGACAGATTTTCCTATCAAACAAGAAATTTTACTACTACCAATATCGAGCACTGTGAAAATATTTTTAGATTTTTTTATGGAATTAATTATAGTCATAATAATTTTTTCCTTTCTAAATAAATCTTTTTATCAATATCCACTTTACCTAATATTTGATTTTTATTTCTTATATCTATTTCAGTTAAGCCAAGTTCTAATATATTATAATTTTTTTGGAGGTGTTGGATTCTTAACCAAGCTTTTTCTATATCGTCTTTAGGCAAGAGAATTTTTAAACCTTCTTTAAAACGTATATCCCATCTTCTTTTGCTAATGTAACTTATAGACCATATTCTTTCATATAATTGAGGGTTCTGTTTTAAAATTTTAAGAATTTTCAAAGTATTTTGATTTGCTTCTGCTCCATTCATAATTGGCAACTGATTTTTAAAATCATTAACTTTTTTAACTAAAATAACATTACCTTTTTGGGTTATTAGTTTATTACCTGATTTTGTTTGCCATATAGCTATAGCTTTTTGTTCAGTAATTTTAATTTTTATAGTATTTGGCAAAATACGCTTAATTTCTAGATCTTTAATCCATTTATTTAACAATAAAATTTTGTGAATTTGTAATAAATCTATATTAAAAATATTTTTATTTTTAAGATCTTGAAAACTACTTAAAATATCTTCTTTTGTTAAAATATTATTTCCAGTTATATGAATATTTTCTATTAAGAACCCTTTTTTTATAAGAATTTCATTCATCATGTTTGTAAATTTATAAAACTTATAATTAGTAGTAACTTTATTATAAAAAATCATTATCAAGACTAATAAAGTAAATATTAAAAATATTTTAATAATTTTCTTATTATATAAATCAACTTTTTTGTTTCTATTAATATAGTTTTTATTAAGTGTGTTTTTTTGTAAAAGGAGGTTTATCATTCGTAATCTGCCTCCTCTAATAATATTTTTACCATTTGAGGCATGTTAATATTGCAAAATAATGCTTGCTCAGGAGCTAATGATGTTTTAGTCATACCTGGCTGGGTATTTATTTCTAACATAAATAACTTTTCGCTATCAGAATCATATCTAAAATCACTTCTAGAAATACCTTTGCAACCAATAATTTGATGAGCTTTTAAAGCCCAATCCATGGTTGTTTTCGTTATAGTTTTAGAAACTTTAGCAGGCACATTATGTAAAGATCCACCATCTGAATATTTAGCATTATAATTATAAAAATCATTATTATTGGGAGTTATAATTTCTGTAACACATAACGGTTTGTCATTTAAAATAGTAACAGTCAGTTCTCTAGTTCCAACAAGTGGTTCAGCCATTAATTGGGTATCCAATGGCCAATTCTTCTTTGAAGGTCCTTGGTTATTATTAGATATTAGTGAAACCCCAACCGAACTTCCTTCATTTACAGGTTTTATCACATATGGTGAATTATGTTTTGCAACTGATAAAAATTCACCATCATTAATTTCTAAAGTTTTTGGAAAATAGATTGGTTGCTCTAAATCTTCAGTAATTCTGGAAATTAAATTTTTAAAATAAAGTTTGTTCATTGCAAGTGCAGAAGCAGTAACTCCTGAGTGAGTGTAGGGTATTTGCAAAATGTTAAGCACGCCTTGAATATTTCCATCTTCACCATATTTACCGTGTAAACAGTTAAAACAAATATCAGGCTTTAGGGATATTAATTCAGTTATCGTGGATTGATTAAGATCTAATTTCGTAACTTTCAAATCATTTTCTTTAAGAGCTTCTATACAATTTTCTCCTGATTTAATAGAAATTTCTCTCTCTGAGCCAAAGCCTCCCATTAATAAAACAATATGCATTCCTGGTCTTATAATCATTTTAAACCAACTTTTTTAATTTCCCAATTTAATGTAATGCCAGAAGAAATCTTTACTTTTTCTTTAATTAAATCACCTAATTGTTCTATTTCTTCCGCAGTTGAATTTTTTTTGTTGATTATAAAGTTACAATGTTTTTCAGATACCATTGCGTCTCCAACCTGTAATCCTCGACATCCTGCTTTTTCAATAAGTTCCCAAGCTTTGTAATTGGGAGTATTCATAAAGGTACTTCCTCCTGTTTTTGAACCAGTTGGTTGTGCTTTTTTTCGTAATTCAATAATATTTTTCATTTTAGATTGGATATTACTTTTTACCCCTTTTGAAGTTCTAAACCTAGCTTTACAAAAAAACCAATCATCATCCAGATTAATATGTCTGTAGTTCATTTGTAGATCGTTTAAAGTAAAAATCTTTTCTTCTCCTGAAAGGTTAATTGCTTTTACATCTATCAAAATATCTTTGAATTCTGAACCAAATGCTCCTGAATTCATTCTAATGCCACCTCCAATAGTTCCAGGTATCCCTACTAAAAACTCTAATCCAGATCTTTCATTTTCTCTAGCAAACCTTGCAACTTGCATATCAATAGCACCAGTTTCAGCTGTAATTATTCCTTCATCATCTATCGAAATACAATTTAGTTTTTTTGTAATAAGACTTACACCTCTAATACCACTGTCTCTTATAAGAATATTAGATCCAGCACCAATAGTAAAAATTGACAAATCCTTAGGTTTTTCTTTTATAAAGCTTATAGCTTGATCTATATTCTCAGGGGTAAATAATATATCTGCGATCCCACCTACTCCAAACCATGTATATGAAGATAAATTGTGGTTAAAATTCAAATATTTTTTATATTTCTTAGTTAATTCATCTATTTTCATTTTTTAAATCTTGTTCTATTCTATTTGCAATTTTTGTTACTGTTCCTGCGCCCAAAAATATTACAACATCACCGGGATTAATTATGTTTGAGAGTAAATTTGCTAATTTTTGAGGATTTTCTATATAACTTACATCTTTATGGCCGTATTTTATCAAACCTTCTTCTAAATTTTTACTTTCGAAACCATTTATGATATCTTCTCCTGCTGGATAAACATCTAAAAGTAAAACTTTATCAGCATCGTTGAAACAACTGCAAAAATCATGAAATAAATCTCTTAAACGAGAATAACGATGAGGTTGAAAAATGCTTATTATTTTATTTTTTGGAGTAAGTAGCCTTGCAGCACTAAGGGCTGAATCTATTTCTACCGGGTGATGACCATAATCGTCTATGATTATAGTATCCTTATAATTGCCAACTTTTTCAAATCTTCTTTGTACTCCACTAAATGTCTTAAGAGCATGTCTAATATTATTTATGTCTATATTAAGTTCTAAACCAAGACTTATAGCTGCAAGGGCATTCTGTATATTGTGAATTCCAATCATTGAAAACTGTAATTTATGAATTTTTTGTCTAATATTGAATCTTTTTGATACGTTGAGATCAAAATTCATGCATTCATTTTGATAAATAATATTTGTTGCTCTTACATCTGCATTTACAGATAAACCATAAGTAATTACTTTTTTATCTTCTAACTTAGAGATCATTTTTTGAACTCGAGGATGATCTATGCACAAACATATAAAACCATAAAACGGTATAGAAGAAACAAAATTTAAAAATGCTAATTCTAAGTTTTTTTCACTTTTATGAAAATCAAGATGTTCTAAATCAATATTTGTAACTACAGCGACTGTAGGATTTAATTTTGCAAAGCTTCCATCACTCTCATCAGCTTCCACAACCATCCATTCGCCAGTTCCTAATTTTGCATTACTTCCTAATGATGAAATTATACCTCCATTAATAATTGTAGGGTCCATTCCACTTTGTTCAATTATTCTTGATATTAATGAAGTTGTTGTAGTTTTACCATGAGTGCCAGCTACAGCTATAGATTGTTTCAAACGCATTAATTCCCCTAGCATTTCAGCTCTGTGGACAATAGGAAGAAACATCTTTTTTCCAGTTATTAACTCAATATTATCATTGGATATAGCTGAAGATACAACTATGATTTTAGCATCTTTAATGTTTAATTCACATTGACCAATGAATATTTTAACGCCAAGTTTTGCCAATCTACAGGTATTGTTACTGATATTAAGGTCACTTCCTTGAACTAAATATCCAGATTGCACTAATATTTCTGCAATACCGCTCATGCCAATTCCACCTATACCAATAAAGTGAATTATACCTAATTTTTTTGGTATTTGGATCATAACTGAACTCTCTTTATTACTTGATTTGTATTAATTAAATTTTTAATTATTTCTACAATAAACTCCGTAGGATGCTTGTTTTTCAAGTGCTTAAGATTGCTATTATAAACTTTTTTAATCTCAAGATTAGCTTTTTTAAGTTTTTGTGGATCGAACATTAAATCTTCAATAATATGTTTGAATTCTTTAGTAGTTATTTTGTTCTGATCTAAAAGCCACCCTCCATTAATGCTACTAATAAATTTTGCATTTTCCTCTTGATGATTATCAAGAGCTGTAGGAAGAGGAATTAATATTGCGGGTCTATTTGAAGCTAATATTTCTGAAATACTTGATCCACCTGATCTACTAATTATCAAATGAGCCTTTTTGAATTTAATACAAATGTCATCAAAGAAAGCATTCACTTCTGAATTAATATTATTTATTTTATATATCTCTTTAACTCTTATAATTTCTTCATCTACTACTTGATGAAAAATTAATAACCTTTTTTTTAATTTAATTGGCAATGAGCAAAGTACATCAGTAATTTTACTTGAAAGATAATTTGCTCCAAGACTTCCTCCTATTATTAATATGATAAACTTACCGTTGAGGGTAGGTGTTCTGTAACCCAATTCCCCAATTTTATGAAATTCTTCTCTACATGGATTACCTGAATAGATTGAATTAATTTTAATATTATTTAATTTTGTTGTCTTAAAAGATAAAGCTAATATGTTTGAAAATTTACTTAAAAACCTGTTAGCTCTTCCTAAAATTATGTTTTGTTCATGAATAATGATAGGAATTTTTAAAATTTTACCTGCTATGACGGGTGCTACAGGAGGGTATCCTCCAAAGCCTATTATAATATTAGGCTTTTGAGAAAGAAATAGTTTGATAGATTTTAAAGTACATAATAAAAATTGATAAATTGAAATAATTTTTTTTAATAGATTGTTATTACTTGGACTTGTTACTTTATAAGTAAACATTGTGTAATTAAAATTTTTCTTATTAGTTTTAAAAAATTTTTTGAAATATAGTTCACCTCTAACATCAGTTATTATTATTAATTTATAATCTTTTATTTGTTTTATAATTGATAAAGCAGGGAAGATATGACCACCTGTTCCACCTGCTGATATTACTATCGTGTCTCTATATTTTGTATCAATACTATTCATTTTGTATTCTTTTGTCTAAGCACAGGTTCTAGTGGCATATTCTTTCTTGTTAATGATAGTAAAATTCCAGCCGTTATAGCTGATGCCATCATTGATGAACCGCCATAAGATAAAAATGGGAGTGTCATTCCTTTGGTTGGTATTAAATCAGTATTACTTGCCATGTGGATTAGAGTTTGAAGTCCAAACTGAAATGCTAAACCACTAACAGCAATAATAAAAAAAAGATTTTTATTAAGAAATGATAAAGCAAAAGATCTGAAAACTATTAATCCATAAATAACTATAATGAAACAGCATATTAGTATGCCATATTCCTCAGCTGCTACAGCAAACACAAAATCAGAATGGGCATCAGGAAGAGACTTTTTATAAAAACCTTCACCGGGTCCTTTGCCCCATAATCCACCAGATTCAAAAGATTGTAATGATTTTGATATCTGGTGTGTTTTTCCTTCAAAAAAACTATTAATCCTTATCTGAACATGATCAAAACTATGATAAGCAATAATTATAAAAATTGGGAAAGCTAATATCAAACAACCTATTATAATTAAAGGAATTCCTGTAATGAACAGTTGAAATCCCCAAGTCAAAATTACAACAATTGTCATTCCGACGTCTGGTTGTAATAATAACAATGCTACAATTAAAACTAATGATCCAATAGACCATATCCATCCAGGAAATTCCTTTTTTTCAATCCATAATGATAGAAGCCATGCATTAACAATAATATAAAATGGTTTACATACTTCACTAGGTTGAAAGCTAAAACCATAAAAATGAATCCATCTTTGCGCACCTTTTATTTTGCTTCCATCAATCAAAATGACTATCAGTAAGAATAGAGTAATTAACAAACCTATAATACAAAATGCCTTTGTTTGTTTTTCACTTAACACTGAAAAAAATATTATAATTGGGACGCTTATAAGTCCAAATAAAATATGCCTCAATGTAAAATAATGTGATGATATGTTAAAACTTTCAGCCAAATGTTGGCTTGAAGCCATAACTAAAAAGATACCAAAAACTAATAAAATAAAAAAAGAACTTAATAAAAATCTATCTATTGTCCACCACCATAGAGCGAGGCTAGATCTATCTGAACGAGTTATTAGCATGCTAAACTCTTTTTTTGATAATGTGTTTTTACTAAACTTTTAAACTTATTTCCTCTTTCTTCGAAATTAATATATTGATCAAAGCTTGCCGCAGCTGGAGACAGCAAAATAACTATATGATCAAGTTCTGAATTTTTAGCTTTATCTATAGCAAGTACTATGGCTCTATCTAATGTCACACATTTTATTATAGGAATGTCTTTATTAACAGTTGAAATTTGTTCATAAAACAAATTAGACGATTTGCCGATTAAAAATATTTTTAAAACATTCTCTAAGCAGGACAAAGCTGCGCCTATTCCATCACTTTTTGCTTCACCACCTGCAATCCAAAAAATATTTTTAAAAGATTTCAAAGCCGCACTTGATGATTCTCCGTTGGTTGCTTTACTATCATTAACAATTTTAATCTTTTTAGAACTATAAATTGGCTCTAATCTATGAGGTAAGCCTTTAAAAGTCTTTATGGCTAACTCAATTTGTTTGTTATTTAAGCTTAGGCTTTTTGCAAAAGCAATTGCTATAGCTGTATTAATATGATTGTGTTTACCTTCTAAAAATATATTTTTTTTAATAAAATTTTTACTATTATTAGGGTTAACTTCTAAAATTTTTATTTTATTTTGATTTTTTATATCAAGAGTATTTTTTATAAAATTATTATTTTTATTTATAATGAAATTACCATCTTTGATTAAAAAATTTAAGATCTTTAATTTACTCTCTTTATATAAATCAAAGGTCTCATGATAATCTAAATGATCAGGTGTTAAATTAATTATGCTTGCAGCATTTAGCAATAATTTTGATGCTCCATCCAATTGATAGCTAGATAATTCTAGTATGATAACGCCTTTTTTACCTGGATCTTTTATTCCACATGCGGGAGTTCCAAAATTACCTCCAATTACACTATTAATATGGTTAAAAGATAATATATGGTTTAATAAAGCTACTGTAGTAGACTTCCCGTTTGTTCCAGTAATACCAATAACTTTTGCTCTTGGCTTTGTTTGAAAAAAAAGATCAATATCATTTACAATTTTAGTTTTATTTTTTTTTGCTAATTTGATGGCTTCGTGTTGGCTTGAAGAATTTATAGGTATGCCAGGAGTTACAACTAAGGTGTCAATTTCATTCCAAGACCAACTTTGATAATGTAACCATTTAGTTTTTAATGGAGCAGAAGAAATATCTTTTTTATCGTCAAACACAAAAATATTAGCATGAGATTTTATTAAGACTTTAGCTGCTTCTAATCCAGAAACACCTAATCCCAAAATACCAACATTTTTATTTTTATAATAACTTATACTATCCAATATAATTACCTAAGTTTAAGAGTAGACAAACCAATTAAAGCCAAAATTACAGCAATTATCCAAAATCTAATTACTATAGTAGATTCCGCCCATCCCTTTTGTTCAAAATGATGATGTAATGGAGCCATTCGAAAAACACGTTTTCCTGTAAGTTTAAAAGATAAAACTTGAACAATTACAGACACAGTCTCAAGTACAAACAATCCCCCAATAATAAGTAAAACCAGTTCATGCCTTGCTGCTGAAGCTGTTATTCCAATTACAGCTCCAAGAGATAAGGAGCCAGTATCACCCATGAAAACCATTGCTGGCGGGGCATTAAACCATAAAAAACCTAAGCCAGCACCAATGATAGCTCCTAATAAAACAGCAATTTCACCAACTCCAGGAATATAACTAATTTTTAAATATGATGAAAATTGAACATGACCAGTTAAATAAATTATAATGGCAAATGACGCTACTGCTATCATGACAGGGACAATAGCTAAACCATCAAGTCCATCTGTAAGGTTAACAGCATTTGATGAGCCTACAATTACTAAAACAGTAAAAGGAATGTAAAATACACCCAAAAAGAAAATACTTTCTGTAAAAAAAGGAATAGATAGATAATTTTGTAAATTATTTGGAGTGTTTTCTTTTAAAACCCAAGCTGCAAATATAGCTATAATAATTTGAGGAATAAGTTTTTGATAACTTTTTAAACCATTAGTTGACATTTTTGAAACTTTAAGCCAGTCATCCATTAGGCCAATAAAACCAAATAATATGGCCACACCTAAGACTGTCCAAATATAAATATTATCTAATTTTGCCCAAAGTATAGTTGAACTTGTAAATGCCATTAATATCAAAATTCCACCCATAGTAGGGGTGCCAGCCTTAAATATGATATGACTTTGAGGTCCATCATCGCGAATAGGTTGGCCATTTTTTTGTAATTTTTTTAATAAATTAATAATTTTAGAACCAAACATGAAACTGATTATTAATGCAGTAAGAAGTGCTCCAATTGTTCTAAAAGTTATATAATTGAATAAATTTAAAGGTTGGAATTGATCTGTAAAATTTAATAATAAATCAGGCAACATTATCTATCTCCTGAAAGTTATTTATATTTTTTATAAATTTTATGATTTTCCACAAACCTGTTCCATTAGAGCCTTTGAGAAGAATATATTGATTCGGTTGAATAATTTTTGGTAAATCTATTATTAATTTTTCAACTTCTAAATAAGAACAACATTTTAAATTTATTTTTAAATTAGTAATAATCTGTTTTGTTTCAATACCAACTGTTATTAATAAGCTAGGTTGAATTTTGTTTATTATAGGGACAAGATTTTGATGCATCTCTTCTGAGTGTTTTCCTAGTTCAAGCATATCGCCAATAATAATGATTGACTTTAAATTTGGGAATTGTGATTTTGATCTATAATAATTTTTTAAAGCCATTTGCATTGAAGAGGGGTTGGCGTTATAGCTATCATCAATTATAATAGAATTATTATTATTTTCTTTAAAACTAATTGTTAACATATCCCCCCTTCCAGGTAGTGGTTTTAAGTTACTTATTGTTCTCATTCCTTGGTTAACATCTAGATTTAATACCTCTAATATAGCAATAACTGAAACTGCATTTATGGCTTGTAAATAATTAAAGTTATTTAAATGCCAATTCACTTTATTATTAAAGTAAACATTCGTTCCGTTAAGTTCATTTTCTATCTTTAATATTTTAGTTTCGCATACTGACTTAGAGCCAAAAAAATGAATTTTGGCATTTGCTTTTTTAGCCTTTGATGTTATGAAATCGCACCATTTTTCATCTGTATTTATAATAGCTATTCCTTGATTTTTTATACCTAAAAAAATTTCACTTTTAGCTTCAGCTATTTCTTCTTCATTTTTAAAATTTGCAATATGAGAATTTGAAATATTTGTAATCAAAGTAATATTTGGTGATGCAATCTTAGTTAACTTTTTGATTTCACCACCATGGTTCATACCTAATTCTAAAACACAAAAGTTGTTTGTTGAAGACAACCTTGCTAATGTTAAAGACAAACCTAAAAGGTTATTATTATTACCTTCGCTACCATGTATTTTTCCATAATTTTGTAAAGCTTCCATTGCCATATACCGCGTACTTGTTTTGCCACTACTCCCAGTAATGCATATGGTTTTTCCTTTAAATCTATTTCTTGAAAACTTGGCCATTTTAATTAATGCATCCATTGTATCCATGACATGTAAAGCATTAAATTTCATTGCTATCTTATGATCTGATACAATAACTCCAGACGCACCTTTTTTAAGAGCAGATTCTATAAAGTTATGTCCATCAAACTTGGGACCTTTTAAAGCAATAAATAAGTCATTTTTTTTTATAGTTCTCTCATTAATACTAACACCAAATATATTTGAATTTATTTTGTCCAAAAATTTATTTGTTGGATCACTAGCTCCAGTGGCTTCTATTAATTCTTGTTTATTCCATAAAGGGTTCAATTTATTATCTCACTCACAAGAAGATTTTTAATGGCTTCATTAGTAACTGTGTAATCGTCAAAAGGAAGGCTTTCAGTTCCAATATTTTGAAATGTTTCATGACCTTTTCCTGCAATAAGCAAAAGGTCGTGTTTTTTCAATTTAGACACAGCATCTTTTATAGCTTCATCTCTGTTTGATATTTCAATGGCATTAGAGCATCCCTTTAAAATTTCTTTTCTAATTTCAGAAGGATTTTCAGTTCTTGGATTATCATCTGTTATATAAACTTGATCAGAATTATTTGTTGCGACTTCTCCCATTATTTTTCGTTTTGCCTTATCTCTATCTCCTCCACACCCAAAAAGCGTTATTAAACGTCCTTTTACAGTTTCTTTTAGAGAGTTAAGTACTGAAAAAAGTGCATCTGGAGAATGAGCATAATCTATAATTATTATAGCCCCACTTGGATGACCTGAAACTATTTGCATTCTTCCTGGAGCAGGTTTTAGATATCCCAATGACTTAAAAACAAAATTAGCCTCTAATCCAAGGCAAATACATATAGCTGCTGCTGCTAAAACATTTGATATTTGAAAATGGCCAATCATACCAAGAGTTGATGTATATTTTGTTCCATTAAAATCCAAATTTAAATTTATAGAATTACTATTTAAATTTGAAGATTTTATGCATATATCCGCTTTTGGGTTTTCTCCAAAAGTAATAATTAATAAAGGTAATTTTTTTAATTCTTCATGTAATAATCTTCCATATTTATCATCAATATTGATAGCAACAGCAGAATTTTTAGTTAAATTTTTTATAAATAGATTTTTTTTAACATCAAAATAATTTTTCATATTTTGATGATAATCAAGATGGTCATGAGACAAATTTGTAAAAACAGCACCTGAAAATTTTATACCATCTAACCTACATTGATCAATTCCATGAGAAGATGCTTCAATAGCTAAATGAGTGATCTCTTGATTGCTGATTTTGTTCAATTCTTTATACAAATTTGAAGGTTCAAATGTAGTTAGGTTATTTATAGTTGGAAGATCTGATTTTAGCCTTTGGTTTTCCGATAATTTAGTTCCCAATGTCCCCATTGAAGCTGCTCTCCAACCAGCTTGGTTCCAAATTTGACGACAAAACTCAACAACTGAGGTTTTTCCGTTAGTTCCAGTAACACCAACAATTTGCGCAGGTTGATTTTTATAAAATGCAGAAGCTAATAGAGCATAAATACGTCTGCAAGAACCTTCTTTAACTTTGATAATATTATTATCTTTGTTGTTAGTATCAGAAATAATGCATTTGGCACCATTAGTAATTGCTTCGTTTATAAATTTTGTTCCATCAAATTTTTTTCCTTTTATGGCTACAAAAATAAAACCTAGATTAACTTCTTTGCTATTTGAAGTGATTCCTGAAACTTGTAAATTTAAAAAAAGACTGTTTATTTTACCCAATTCTTTTTCTAAAAAACTATTATTAGATATTATTTCTCTTAAGAGCATCATTTTATAGTTCAGCCCCTTTTTTATTTCCCCTTATTTTATATTGAATTAAATTTTCAGTTAATACTTTTGAACTATCCAAAGTTGGCTTTATGTTAAGTATAGGAGCAATTCTAGTAACAATTTGTTTGACTACTGGAGCGGCTACCCACCCACCAGTTCTGTCTCTATAGCCAAAAGATTTTAGTTGACCCTTTGGATTGTCAATCATAATAGTAATTACAAAACGAGGTTTATTCATTGGAAAAGCTGCAGTAAATGCAGCAATATTTTTTTTCTTAGAATAACCTCCAGATTTATTCAGCTTTTCAGCAGTGCCTGTCTTCCCGCCAACAACATATCCTGGAGCATTAGCTTTTTTTGCAGTTCCATATTTATTATTTACTACTAATCTCATTATACTTCTCATTTGCAATGAAGTCTTTTCAGAAAATATTCTTTGATTATTATTCTTTGTAGTAGGCACTAATAAAGTAGGATTTACTTTAATACCCCCATTTACAATAGTGGCTGTTGCAGATGTCAAATGAATAGGGGTAATTGCAATGCTGTGTCCATAAGATATAGTCATTGTAGTTAGCAATTTTTTATCAGTTATCACTGATGGCTTTCCAACTTCTGGAATTTCCAACGAAAGTTTATTCATTAAACCAAGTGATTTAAGGTATTTTAACTGGGTTTTTGATCCAAATTTTTCTGCAATCTTTGCAGATCCAATATTGCTAGAACGTACTATTACTTCTGGAATGTTAATTGCATAATTAAGAGGATGATAATCACTAATGGTTCTAGACGAAATTTTTAAAGGTTTTGAAACATCAAAAACATCATTATCTCTAACCAATTTACTTTCATACGCTATTGCTGCAGTTATAAGCTTTAAAGTTGACCCCAGCTCATATATACCTTTGGTGGCTTTGTTGAACAGTTTAGTGTTAGTTGTTAAGATTTTCTTATAATTATTTGCGTTATAATCAGGTAAAGATGCAAGGGCATATACTTCACCAGTTTTGACATCCATAACAATACCTGCGCCACCTTCAGCCTCATAATTATTAATTTGTTTATGTATTTCTGTTTTTAAAATATGTTGAATTCCACTATGAATTGATAAATTTATGTTTTTTCCAATCCGCAACTTATCATCAAATGATTTTTCAATGCCAGCAATCCCTTTTCCATCAATATTCGTATTGCCAAGAATGTGAGCTGCTAGAGTGTTTCCAGGGTATATTCTCTTATTTATACTCTCAATATTAATACCCTCTATTCCTATTTTTAGAATTTTAACATGATCTTCTGGACTAATTTCTCTGATTAAATTCACATGACGTTTTCTTGAATTTAATTTCTTAAGTAAGGTATTTGTATTTGTTGATGGAAAAATATTTTTTAATTTAAAAATAGTTTCATGCTTGTTCATCACTTCATAGGGATTAATATTTAAACTTGATACTTTGATTGTAGACGCCAATAAATTATTTTCTCTATCAAAAATTGACCCGCGTATATGTTTATCCTCTATTTCTTTTTCTAATTTCATTTTGGCTAAAGTCTCTACTTCAACTTGTTTATTTATATTAGCCAGACTAATTGTTCTGTAGCCTATTATAAAAAATGATAATATTAATAAACCACCACACAAAAATAGCTTCATTTTTCTTACATTATAAATATCTATTGAAAATAAATTTTGACCTATGAAACTTAATAATTTGTTCATGAACTTCCTTTTTCTATAAGAGTTTTAGAATTAATTAAATCTTCTAAGTTCCAAATATCCATGGGAAGGATAGGTTTCATTTTTAAATTGTCGATAGCTATGCGTTCAATTCTATCTGGTCTTTTTAAATTACTTAATTCAGCTTTTAGAATAGAAATATCATATTTAGTTTGGGTTATATTTTTGTTTATTTGTTTAAGATTGATTTCTCTTTGCGAAATAGAGTGTTTTATTTGATATAATGATATTGCAATAAATATAATGAAAAAAATAAATGAAAAAGATGGGTATCTTATCAAGCTACTTCTCCATATAAAGAAGGAGAAAATGTTCTAGATGCAACACGTAACTTTGCAGATCTAGACCTTTTGTTAAGAAAAATCTCTTTTGATGAGGGTAGAATTGGTTTTTTGGTAATCACTTTTAGACTATGGTACTTAATAGTAACATCAGGCGAATGCCTTGATGTCGAATTATTTTGAGAACAATTAATAAAAAATTTTTTAATTATTCTATCTTCAATCGAATGAAATGAAACAACTGTTAAAATACCATTTGGTTTTAATACTTTTTCTGCTGCTATCAACCCATTTTCTAGCTCAGAAACCTCTTCATTCAAATACATCCTAATAGCTTGGAAAGTTTTAGTTGAAGGGTCTGTTTTATGATGTTTTTTTGGAATGCATCTTCTAACAATTGAAGCAAGTTGCATTGTGTTTGTTATTTTGTTTAATGATCTTTCTTTGACAATTTGTTTTGCAATTCTTCTAGAGAAAACTTCGTCACCAAGCTCATAAATTACGTTTGCTAATGTCTTCTCATCCACTAAATTAATAAACTCTTCAGCCGTCGCTCCATCTTTTGACATTCTCATATCCAATGGTCCATCAAGTCTAAACGAAAACCCTCTGTGTTTTTGGTCAAGTTGAGGACTTGAAACACCTAAGTCAAAAGCTACTCCTGCAACTTTATCAATATTAAGATCATCAACAAACTTAATTATTTCAGAAAATTTACCATTAATAAAAAAAAACCGATTTCTGTATTTTTCTTTCAGTTGCTGAGCTACTTGTCTAGTTTCAGGATCACGATCTATTGCAAGTACCTTGCAATTATTTTGTTCTAATATTGCTTTAGAGTAACCTCCTAATCCAAAGGTTGCATCAATATAAAACTCTTCGTCTTTTATTGCTAAAGCATTTAAAGTTTCTTCTAATAAAACTGGAATATGTTGGGTTTCATTAACCATTTTAATTATTTTTATAACCCTTTTTTACTTAAAATTAATTTAGGAGGTCCTTTTTCTTGAAGAATTTTTTGAGAATAATTATATTGATTTTGATATTCTGATGGAGACCAGATATAAAAAGATTCTCCAATACCCATAAAAACGGCTTTATCAGTTAAGGAAGCAAAGTCTATCAATGTTTCTGGAATTATTACTCTTCCGCCTGAATCAAACTTCATTTCAAAAGCATCTGCCATCATCATTCTTAATACAAACGCTTCGTCAGAAAGTGCATCTAGTTCATCTATAGCGTCAATATATCTTTGCATTCTGTCAGTAGTAGTTCCTTCAATGCACTTAAATTGAAGACTTTTAAATAAAATTAATTGCTTGCCTTCTTTTTCAAGTTGAAATCTATAAGTAGCTGGAATAGAAACTCTAAACTTTAGATCAATTTTATTGTGTGAAGTTGATAAAAACATAATGTTAATAAAGTCCCTGATAAAATTTTAAGAACATACAAATAAAATAGTATGCAAATTAAAATATAATTCTCATGTTTTACTTATAATTAACTAATTATACATATATTTGGAATATCATGGGTTTTTATGGGAGTCAATGGGTAATTATAGGATTCCTTGTAAATAATTAGCCATATTATTTTTGCATTAAATTGTCAGAGAGTTTATAAGCCGGGTTTTGTATCTGATTTTGATAGCAGTTATTCATCTTGAAAGTTTGTTACCAAACCTTTCTAGCGACCTACCCAAGAAACATTGCAGAAATCCAATAAGTGTTTCTTCTATTTGGTCTTGCTCTAAGTGGGGTTTACCATGCCATTCCCATTACTAGGAATGCGGTGCGCTCTTACCTCACCATTTCACCCTTACCAAAAACACTGGCGGTATATTTTCTGTGGCACTTTCCCTAGGGTTGCCCCCGCTGGAAGTTATCCAGCACTTTATTTCTGTAGAGCCCGGACTTTCCTCTATTTTAAAAACAGCAACTGCTCAACTCTCTGACTATACATTAAGTATATTTTTATATTAAGTGGTCAACAAATAAATTTACATTTAATTATTATGATTTAATGCTTTCGACTAAAATTTGTAATTCCAACCATTTATCTTCAGCAGCAGACAACTCATTTTTCTTTTTTGAAATCTCAATAATAGTTTCATTAAAAACTTTATTATTTTCTTTATATAATTCTTGGTTGTCTAATAATATTTCTAATTTGTTGAGTTCAATTTCTAGTAATTTGATTTTATCAGGCAAAACTTTTAAATCATAGGAATTCTTGAAACTTAACTTTATTTTAGGAGATAAGTTTTTGGTTTGAGTTTTATTTTGTAGATTTGTTGTTTTTAATATTAAGTTATTCTTGATTTTTTTTAATTTTCCAAATCCATATTTAAGATAATAATCAGAAAAATTGCCTTCATGCTTATTTATAGAGTTGTCATTTTCAAAAACTAATAGTTTATTTATAGTCTGGTCTAAAAAATATCTGTCATGACTGATAATTAAAACTGTACCGTCATAATTTTTAATATTGTCTTTTAGTAAGTTTAAAGTTTCAAAATCTAAATCATTTGTAGGTTCATCTAGAATTAAAAAATTATGCTCATTTAAAAAAAGCTTACATAATAATAGTCTTACTTTTTCGCCTCCTGAAAGAGTTGAATTTTTTTGCATAGATTTTTTTTCATCAAATAAAAATTTTTTGAGATATGATAATATATGAATTTTTTTTCCATTAAATTCAACATGATCTCCTTTTGGACTTAGAGTTTTCCATGGAGAACTATCTAAATCAATAGCTTCTTTATTTTGATCAAAATATTTAATATTTAATCGTTCACCAAGTTTGACTTTACCATTTGTGGGGTTATAAATTCCTTGCAAGAGTTTAATTAAAGTAGTCTTACCACTTCCATTTGCTCCTATAATACCTATTCTGTCATTTCTTTTAATTTTATAGTCAAAGTTTTTAATAATTTCTGAATCTTTAAAGGCAAAAGATAGATTTACGGCTTCAATAATATTAGATCCAGAAGATGTTGTTTTATTTAACGAAATATCAAAAGAGTTTTGATAATTTATTTTACTATTAGAGTAACTTTCATTTAATTTTTCTAATTCTTTAACTCTACCCATATTGCGTTTTCTTCTGCCTGATATCCCTTCAACTGACCATTTGGTTTCACTTTTAATTTTTTGTTTAATTTTATGATTTTGATTTTTATCAATTTCCATCAATGATTCTGACCATTCAAAAAAACCTTTATATTCTCCATCACGTTTTCTTAATTTCCCATTATGTAACCAATAGGTTTTATTACCTATTTTGTTGAGAAAATCATGATCATGACTTATCAAAATCATAGTCGTATTAAGATTTAATAATTTATTCTCTAACCAAAATATTGTTGGTAGGTCAATGTGGTTAGTTGGCTCATCAAGTAGTATGACGTCAGGTTCTTTTAAGAAAGCCTTTGCAATAAATATCTTTCTTATTTCACCTCCAGAAAGCTTTTGAGAAAAATCAATATTTTGAAGGCTTAACTCTTCTATTATTTCATTAATTTTAGATATATTGGGATGTTGTAAACCGAATGAAAGAAAATCCATCATATTATCAACTAAAGGAAAAATGGGATTTTGTTCTAAATATTCAATTTTAATATTTGGTTTTTTCCAAATAACACCTTTTTCTGGTTCAGTAATGCCTTTGATGATTTTTAAAAGAGTACTTTTGCCGGAACCATTTTCTCCTACTAAGATAATACGATCATATTGGTGAATCGAAAAATCAACTTCATTAACTAGTTTCTTGTCTGCAATAGTAACAACAAGATTTTTAATAGATATTAAGGGGATTGTCATGCCTGTCTTTCTCTATTTTTATAACGTCCCAAGCATGATTAATTTCTTGGAGCCGTGAAGTACTTTTTTTTATAAAATCCAATGGCATTCCTTGTGCTAATAACTTATCTGGATGATGGTCAATTGCTAATTTTTTCCATTTATTTTTAATTTCTTCCGTAGAAGCCTCTTTTGATACCCCTAAAATTTCGTATGGATTTAAGTTATTTTCTATATTTGTTCTATAAACTCTATCAAAATCATTATTTGAAAAACCAAAAATAGTACTTACTTCTTTTAGATATAAAATCTCACTCTCAGAAATTTTACCATCAGCTTTTGCAATAAATAATAATAAGTTTAATAATTCCTCTAATACTGGTGATTTAGTTTCTAACAAATCAGCTATTTGTTTAGCGTATATTTCAAATCCATTAGTTGTTTGTTTTGCTTGATCCCATAACCTTCCAACATTTTTGATTTCATGATTAGGAACATTAATTTTTTTTCTAAAAGCAATTACTTCATTTTTTGTTACTTTGCCATCAGCTTTAGCCATCTTAGCTGAAAGAACAATAACACCTATTGTAAAACCAATCTGCTTGACTGCCTTTTCTTCAGGTAATTTTTCTTTAGGATGAATTTTGTCTACTGCGTGTCCAGCAGCACCTCCAACTATTGCGCCTAATGGACCACCTAAGGCAAAACCAGCTGCACTTCCAATAATTTTTCCCCATATACTCATGAACTATTTCTTACAGTTTGGTTTAATTCTGTTCAAGCAAAATAAAATTGGAATACTTCTTTGAATATGTTTAATAATAGATTTATCTAAATTGATTTGTGGAGAATAAGTTGACTTTAAAGTATGATTTTACAGGACTAAAGTGTCCTTTACCTGTTTTGAAGGCAAAAAGAGTTCTTAAAGAATTGAAAAAGGGTGAAAAAGTTATTTTTATTTCTGACGATCCAGCTAGTCCAATCGACTTTACTCATTTTTCTGAGAATGAAGGCTATGAAATATCTATAAAATCTTCAGAGGAATCAATACATTATTTTACATTATTAAAACCTTAATCTTTGGAGTGTAAATTACCTAGCTATGAATTTCATTAGATCTTTAATGTTTAATTTCCAATTTTATATAGGTACAAGTATTTTGGTTACGTTGTGTTTACCTTGTCTTTTATTTCCTAGACCAGTCGTACTATTTGTAAATAAGATTTGGTGTCTTATTATGATAAAAGGTATGAAATGGTGGTTAAACTTAGATATAAAAGTTATAGGTAATTTACCACCTAAAGGTAAGAGTGTGATTTATGCAATAAAACATCAATCAGCATGGGAAACTGTTTTTTGCACTGATTTTTTTTCCATGCCATCAATTGTTCTCAAGAAAGCCTTGATTTTTTTACCTGTTATAGGATTGTATTTTTTAAGATCTGGAGCTATTCCAATAACAAGAGATCAAGGTATTAGTGCTTTAAAGAAGATGGGAAAGAATGCAAAACTAGCAGTTAAAGAAAAAAGGTCAATGATGATATTTCCGCAAGGAACTAGAGTAGATCCAGGAGTTTCAACTACAGAAAAACCCTATTTACCGGGTGTTTTTTTTATATATTCTCAAGCTAAAGTTCCAGTAATTCCTGTAGCTCATAATGCAGGATTAGTATGGCCAAAAAATAGTTTTATCAAATACCCTGAGCGAGTTTTATCTAAGGTAGTTACTTTAGAAATAATGCCAGAAATACCTCCAGGTTTGTCAAAAAAAGAATTTATGAAAAAATTAGAAGAAGACATAGAAACTAAATCTAATCAATTGATTAATATGGAAAAATAATTATGGATGGACTTATACCAAAAGATGGAAATAACAAGCAATTAAATGTCCTAGGTGGATTACTCGAAAGTTGCAAGGCTTCTAGTGATGAAAATAGTCAAATTGTGACAGGGTTTTATAGAGATAACTGTTGTAATACTGGTATAGACGATCATGGACTTCATACCGTATGTTGTGAAATGACATCAGAGTTTTTGCTTTTTTCAAAATCTGTTGGAAATGATTTAAGTAGTCCCATACCAGAATATAATTTCCATGGTTTAAGTGAAGGTAATCTATGGTGTTTATGTGCATCTCGTTGGAATGAGGCATACCTAGCAGGGAAGGCTCCAAATGTTATACTCAAGTCAACAAATATTGCAACTTTGTCTGTAGTAGCATTAGAAGATTTACAAAAACACTCTTTAGAATAAATAAAAATCAGGAGAAATGAAATGCACCTAGATCAAAAAGTTACCATTTTTTGTACTGATAGAGATACAAAAAGTGAAGGTAAAATAGTAAGGATTAATAATATTGGCATAGATGTCGAGATATCGGGGACTATTATAAAACTAAAAAAACAAAAGCCAAATTTCTATGTTGGATCAATGGCAGGTTTAGAGTTTACGGTTAAAACATAATTATTTCTTATTCAGCTACCTTCTGCATTATTTCAATAACTTTATCTGACATTTCTTCTGCCTGTTTCATACCTTCAACATTTACTATACCACCTTCATATACGGCTATCTGTTTATAAGTTATATTTCCAGATAATACACCAGTCTCCATAACAACTAAATTTTCAACCTTGATTTCTCCATTTACGTTACCGCTAACTATTAATTCTGTTGAGTTAATAGTTCCTTCAATAATACCTTTTTCATCAACTATAATTTGATCAGCAGATAATTCACCAATAAATTTATTTCTTATTAGTATTGATCCTGAAGTATTATATTTACCTTCAAATACACCTTCTCCGTCAAGCTGAGAGCATGTATCTAGATTCTTTACTTTATCCTTGAGTGGAGATGATATACGACTAATTTTGATCATTATTATGCCCCTTTTTTTTAATATCTTCTCCTTTCATTAATATCCCTTCAACATAAAAATTTAAGTAATTGAATCATATGTGTTTTTCAGAAATATTTAAAATGAGTTATTTTATCTATTTGAAATTTAGAGAATCAACATATACATTAGCACTTTGTATTTAAACATTAAATCAAAATAACAATTTAAGGTCACATCTATGTCTAAAACTTTTTATGCAAGCCCTAATATAAATCGGAATGGTGATTACAGGAGTGATCCTTTAGCACTAGAACGAATAATGTCAGATGAAAGTACGAAATTTATTCCAATTGCAAATGGAAAAAACTTATTTAAACAAGATAATGATAAAATAGAAGCTTTAATCCTGAGTAATAAACAGTTGAAATTAATTTTATCAAAAGAGATGGTTGATCCTATTTTTCTTGGTACAGCAAAGAATATAAATTATGTTGGTATAGATATTGATCAAAACACTTCAAAATTTGACCTTTGGTCCAAAGAAAATGATATAATTTATGATGATTTAAGAAAATTTGGTCCAAATTTAAATGAAATTGAGGCATCTTTTTTAGCTCTAACTAGTGGAATGTTTTTTTGGCACAAAACTCACAAATTTTGTGGTTCTTGTGGTGAAAAGAGTATTTCTACTGATGGAGGATTTGTAAGAGTTTGTAAAAATAATGCTTGTGGAAAAAGTCATTTTCCAAGAACAGATCCGGCCATAATTACACTAATTTCCTTTGAAGATAAAATTTTACTTGGAAGGTCTCCAAGGTTTCCTGAGAGAATGTATAGTACACTTGCAGGATTTGTTGAGCCAGGAGAAAGTTTAGAGCAGGCTTTAGAAAGAGAGGTTTTCGAAGAAGTTGGAGTTAAAGTTAGAAATATCAAATATTTTGACTCTCAACCATGGCCATTTCCAGCTTCATTGATGTTAGGATTTTTTGCTGAAGCAAAACACCAAGATATGAAAATTGACTATAATGAAATTGAAGATGCTCATTGGTTCTCAATAGAAGATCTAAGATCTTTAAAACATTCTTCATTAGATGAGGGCTTTTCATTACCAAGAGTTGATTCGATTGCTAGGAGATTAGTAGATGCATGGATTAATAAATTTAATTAAGACTAAAATTATAAAGGACATTCATGCTTTTTTCTCCAATTAAAATATCAAATTTAAAATTGTCAAATAGGGTTGCAGTTGCTCCTATGTGCCAATATTCTGCTGTTGATGGTGTTATGACAGATTGGCACAGTCAACACTTAATGCAACTTGGTTATTCTGGAGCTGCCCTTGTCATGGTAGAGGCTACTGCAATAGAAAGAATAGGAAGAATTACTCATCATTGTGTTGGAATTTATAATGATTTCTGTGAGGTTGCTATAAAAAAAACACTAGATCAAGCAAAATTTGTTGCCCCTAAGAGTACTGCTTTTGGCATTCAATTAGCTCATGCAGGTAGAAAGGCATCAACACAAAGACCTTGGGAAGGTAGAAAAAGTTTAACAGAAGAAGAAAACCCATGGATTACGGTTGCTCCTTCAAAATTAGAGTTTGACGATGGCTGGCATGTTCCTAGTTATATGGAAGTTAGAGATTTAAATCGAATTAAGAAAAGGTTTGTAGAAGCTGCTGTTAGGGCAGTTAAAATAGGTTTTGATTTAATAGAAATTCATGGAACTCATGGATATTTGTTTCATCAGTTTTTATCTTCCATTTCAAATCACAGGAAAGATGATTATGGAGGCAGTCTTGAAAATAGAATGCGCTTTCCTTTAGAGGTATTTAAGGCAATTAAAGAAGGGATTCCTGATGGATTTCCCTTAGGAGTTAGGGTAACAGGAACTGAATGGGATCAAAATGGGATCAATGAGAATGAAGCCATAATCTTTGCTAAAGAATTAGAAAAAATAGGTTGTCATTACTTATGTGTATCTAGTGGAGGTAATACCCCAAACCCTCAAATTCCAGTAGGCCCGCATTATCAAGTTCATTTAGCTAAAATAATTAAACAAAATACAAATATGGTTATTAGAGCAGTTGGTATGATCTCTGATCCAATCAAAGCTAATGACATTATTATTAATAAAGAAGCTGACATGGTTGCAATGGCAAGAGCTTTTTTAAGCAATCCAAGATGGGTATGGGACGCAGCAAAAGTTTTAAATGAAGAAATTGAAGTCCCACCTCAATACGCAAGGCGTTTATAAATCATTATTTCTGATTTTTATCAGACAAAATGTCTATAACTGTTTTTGAATGCTCAGGGGATAAATTAAGCTCTTTTCTTAGTTTTTCGATTTTTTGAGCTTCGTCATCACTAATAACTCCGTCACTCAAAGCTTGAGAGATTTCTGCTTCTAAAATAGCAGTTCTCTGAGCTCTTTGATTTGCAAATGCGGATGCGACTATCCCAGTTAAAAGAGCAACAGTACACACTCCCATTATTGCAGTTAGAGCTCCGATAACTTTACCAAGAGGGGTAATAGGAGAAACATCTCCATATCCAACAGTTGTTAATGTTATTAGTCCCCACCACATAGTTTCCGGAATTGAACTGAATTTGTCTGGTTGACTATCATGTTCTGCAATGTACATAAGCGAACTAGATAAGAAAAGTGCAATCAGCATTAAATATAAGGCAGCGCTAAAAGATCTCCAATCATCTTTTATAGCTGAAAAGAAATCCTCTAATGCTGAGCTATAATTTGATATTTTCAAAAGTCTTAGTAATCTCAATACCCTTAACCATCTTAAATCTATACCTCCAAAAAAATAAGGTAAGATAGATGGGATAACAGCTAAGAAGTCAACTAATCCTGTGAAGCTAAAAATATATTTTAGTCGTTTAACTAAATTAGAAGACCTGCCCAAATCTTTTCTAGCAGGAGATGACCAAACTCTTAATAAATATTCGACGCTAAATATTATTACAGAAATAAATTCAAACACGCTGAAAGCAATTTTGTATTTATCACCAATTGGTTTGACAGATTCTAAACAAACAGCAGCTACATTAAGTATTATTAAAATAAATAATATCATATCTACATACTGGCTAGGCTTGTCAGATATATTTCCTTTTGATAATAGTTCACTGGTACGTTTTTGAATTTTTTTGTACATCATATCACCTTCAAAAGGTTAAAAAATTAAAATACGAATTATGTATGAGTTTAAACTAAATTTTAATATAGTAAATTTTTTTATGGTGTTGAAGCAGTTAATCCACCATCAACTATTATCTCTGTTCCAGTTATATATTTTGCTTCATCTGAAGCTAAAAATAATACAGCATTAGCGACATCCCAAGATTGTCCCATCTTGCCAATTGGTACTTGATTATGTCTATGATTAACAAAACCTTCATAATCTCCACCAGCATATTTTTTAGCAAGCCTTTCAACTAAAGGAGTATGAATAAGCCCTGGGATAACACAATTCAGTCTAATATTCTTTTTTGCCTCAATAACAGCAGTAGTTTTAGTCATTTGTATCAAAGCAGCTTTTGATGCGCTATAAGCAACCTGAGGTTTGCCAACATATCTGATACCTGCTACGGAAGAGATGTTTACTATTGATCCACCATTATTGTTTTCCATAATTGGTATAGCAAATTTTATACAAAAAAATGAAGTATCTAAATTTAAAGCAAATTGTTGTTGCCATGTTTCTGTATTAATCTCAACTGGTCCACCTGGTTCAGACTGACCTACATTATTAACCAAAATATCTAGTCGATTATGTTTCAATTTGATCTGATCAAAAAACTTTTTAACTTCTTTATCATCCATCATATTTACTTTGAAAAAAGCACAATTGTTACCTTCTTTATTTATGAAGTCACATGTATTTTGACCAGACTCTTCATTGATATCTGTTCCTAAAACAGTTGCGCCTTGCCTTGCTAAAGTCGTAGCAATAGCACGGCCATTTCCAAAACCATCACCAATTGATCCACATCCAGTAACAACAGCGATTTTGCCTTTAAGATTTAACATTAAAATATTCCTCAGAACCCAAAAATTAACTATATTAAGAATAATTTAACAAAATGCAATTTTCATAAGGATATTAAAAATGGTTGATGGATCGGAGCTTTTTAAAAATAGGTATGGTGAAAACTCAACTTCAGATTTTTCAAAAGTTAATATTTCTGATCATTTAAGGACTATAATAGGGAGGAGGAGCATAAGAAAATTTTCTAAAAAAACAATATCAAAAGAACTGTTAACACTTTTATTAACTGCAGCACAATCTGCACCCTCTAAGTCTAATCTTCAACAATATTCAATATTAATAATAGATGATCAAAAGTTAAAAAATCAAATATCTAATTTAATTGGTAATACTAAGTGGGCTCTTTCAGCTCCAGTATTTCTGTTATTTTTAGCTGATATGAGAAGAAATATAAAAATAACTAACGATAGAGGGTACACTCATAAAAACAATAATGTAGATACTTTTATGAATTCAGTTATTGACTCGGCTCTTTCCATGCAATCGTTTATATGTGCAGCCGAAGCTAGTGGTTTAGGTATTTGTCCAATAAGTATGATAAGAAATATTATTGAAGAAATAAGAGTACTTTGTAAGTTACCAGATGGTGTTTTCCCTATAGCAGGTCTGGCATTAGGCTGGCCCGATGAAAAGTCACCTGTCTCAATAAGAATGTCTCAAAATATTGTTATACATAATGACCATTATAATGAAGATAATCTCTTTAATAAGATAAATGATTATGATAGCAGGGTATACGATGTAGCACCTATATCAAAAGAGAAACAAAGACATGTTGATATATATGGTGTGGCAAAAAAAGGGACTTGGTCTGAAAATATGGCTAGACAATTATCCCTTCCTGAAAGAAGTGATTTTAAACAATGGTTGAAATCAATAGGTATTAATCTTGAATAATTTTATAAAAAATTTCATTGAAGATAACTTCATCTTCATACATTAACCAATGACCACATTGAAATTGAACATGAAAATGTACATCTCTATTGCTCATTCTTAAAATTGCCATTCTGTCTTCAAGATAAGCACCAACACTAGCATCTTTTTCACCCCAAACTACATATAGAGGGGTATTTTGTTTTATTAAGATTTTCGCTAATGTATCAGTTGCTGAAATAGGTCGGCTTTTAATTCTATGAGCATCTGTATTTTTTTTCTGAATATGAATTGATAACTCATCTATTTTTTTAGCATTATACATCATTAAAATACCAAGATTTTTTTTGTGCGCATCATAAATCTCGCTTTCATTCATTCCTGAATGTCTTGCAACCATCTCCTCCATATCACCTCTTTTTGCTCCTAAACCACCTGGACCAATTAGAATTAATTTTTCTGGGTTTATATTTTTTTCGCTTAGTTGAAATGATACGTGACCTGCAATTAGTCCTCCAAAAGAAAAGCCACAAATTATTGGTTTTTCGTCCTTGTTAATTAAAGTCATTAAAGTTTCAACAATATTAGAAGCAATTTTTTCTGGGGTATGAGGTAGATCCAGGTCATCAGAATCACCAAATCCAGGCATGTCAGGTATGAGTACTTTATTAGTTTTTGAAAATGGTAATGCCTGTTTAATCCAGTGAGCCCAGCTACCATAACCGCCATGCAAAAATATTATTGGCTGCCCTTGGCCCCAAGATCTCCAACACACTTTTGAATTTTTAGACTTAATGAATATTTTAGTAGATTTTTTTTCAATTTCAAATAAATTTTTATTATGTTTTTCAAAGTCAAATTTTTGATTGTTCATTAAAATAGTTCCTGAAATTAAATATTTTTTGAACTATTGATTTTTTTTAAATTATTCTCAAGCATTTTATTGATTTCCTTTGTATTAATTGAGTATAGTCATATTTATAATTTTACATCATGCATATCAAATGCCCAATGGAGGAAACATAGTATGCCACATCTACCGGCTTCCGACGCACTATCTCACATTAGAGTACTTGACCTAACAAGAGTAAGGTCTGGGCCTACTGCGGTAAGACAATTAGCTGATTGGGGTGCAGACGTAATTAAAATAGAGGCTCCTGAAAGTGTTGAAGCAGACGGAGCTCTAGGAGCTTCAAGGCATACTTCTGATTTTCAAAATCTACATCGCAACAAGCGCAGTATAACTCTTAATCTAAAAAAAACTGAAGCTATTGAAATTTTCTTAAAATTGGTTGACGAAGCAGATGTTGTTGTTGAAAACTTTCGACCCGATGTCAAAGAACGTTTAGGTGTAGACTATGAAGTTTTAAAAAAAAGAAATCCAAAAATTATTCTTGCTAGCATATCTGGGTTTGGGCAAGATGGGCCATATGCTAAACGACCAGGGTTTGATCAAATAGCTCAAGGTATGGGTGGTTTGATGAGTATTACAGGGGCTCCTGATGAAGGTCCAATGAGAGTAGGAATTCCTGTTGCTGATTTAACAGCAGGTTTATTTTGTGCGATGGGTATTCAAACAGCATTGATTGAAAGAGAGAAATCTGGAATGGGACAGTGGGTCAACACTTCTTTATTACAGGCCCAAATATTTATGCTCGATTTTCAAGCAGCCAGGTGGTTGAGCGAAAAAAATATAGCGGGTCAAGCTGGTAATAATCATCCAACTAGTGTTCCAACGGGAGTTTTTAAGACTTCAGATGGATCAATAAATTTAGCTGTTGCTGGAGAGACAATATGGAAAAGATTTGCTGAAGCAATTGATAAAGCCGATTGGCTCAAAAAAGAAGAGTTTAAAGGTGCAAAAGAACGTCTTAAGAATAGAGACTATTTAAATTCTCTTATTGAAGAAGTTACTATTACTAAAAGTTCTAATGATTGGGTTGAGATGCTCGAAAAAGTAGGTGTTCCTTGTGGTCCCATCAACACTATAGATAAAGTATTTGCGGATCCTCAGGTAAAACACCTTGGTATAGCTCAATCCATTGACACCATTCCTTTTGGTGAAACTGAATTAGTAGGGCAACCTTTTAGTCTTTCTCGTTCTCCTAGTAAAATGAAACAGCGACCTCCAGAAAAAGGTGAACATAACTTAGATGTTCTATCTCAATTAGGTTTCAATGAAAAACAGTTAAAAGAACTCAAGGCTAAACAAATTATTTAAAAATATAGGATTTAAAATGTCTACAGATAAAATGTTATCAAGAAATGAAGAAGGAGTGGGTTATATAACATTTAATAATCCAGAAAAACATAATGCAGTATCTATTGAAATGTGGGATGCATTAGTTTCTATTCTTAATGATTTTAAAAAAAATAAGGATATCAGGGTGATTGTGCTTAATGGAGCTGGAGGTAAATCATTTGTATCTGGAGCTGATATATCTAAGTTTGATAAGGAAAGAAGTTCAAAAGATGCAGTTTTAAATTATAATAAAAAAACACAAAAAGTTTATGAGCTTTTAGAAACATTCCCTAAGCCAACTATAGCTATGATTAATGGTTATTGTATAGGAGGAGGACTTAATTTAGCAGTGTGTTGCGATATTAGAATTTGTTCTGAAAAATCAAAATTTGCGATGCCTGCAGCTAAACTGTCTTTAGGATATCCGTTTTCATCTATAAAAAGGCTATTTGACATTATGGGGCCGGGAATGGCTAAACATTTTATGTTCACTGCTGATAGAATTAATGCAGATGAGGCTCTTTCTTGCGGATTAGTTCAAAAATTAGTTAGTGAAGAATCCATTATGAGTTTTGTCAAAGAATATGCATTAACAATATCTAAAAATGCTCCGCTTACAATTAGAGCAATGAAACAAATAGGGATTGAGATATTAAAGAACTCTGAAGATAGAGATCTAATCTTATGTGAAGAGCTAGCTGCAGTCTGTTTTGACAGTGAAGATTACAAAGAGGGTAGAAAAGCCTTTATGGAAAAAAGATCTCCCAATTTTAAAGGTATTTAATAATATCTTGTTTACTCTGGATTATAATACTTTATGGCATTATCGTGAAATAGACATTTGATTTCATGCTTTTTCATTTCAGATGTAATTTCTTTGAATCCATCTAATATTTCATCAAAACTTGCTAATACTCCGTCTACAGGAAAATTAGAAGCAAACATACATCTTTCATAACCAAAAATCGATATTGCATCCTGAATAATATCTTTATTAATTTTGACCGTCCATTTTTGATTGGGAACGCAAATACCAGATATTTTTAACGCTGTATTACTTTGTTCAGCAAATTCCTCCAAGTTATGTTTCCACATAGCTATTCCGTCTTTTGATCGATCTGATGGCAGGCCTGTGTGATTAAGTATAATTATTGTATCTGGAAAATCTTTTGCTAATCTTATTGCATCTTTAAGATGCCACCAAGGTGTTTGCAGGTCATAATGAAGCTTATATTTCTTTAATAAAGAATAACCTTTTCTGAATGTTGGGTCGTTTAAAGTTCCTTTTGGGTTTATGTTTATATCGTTTGGCGAAAGTGAGGCTTTAGGCTTATGTCGTATGCTTCTTATTAAGGGAAACTGAGTGTGTTCATAAAGAACATTATTTATATCAGATCTATCAAACCAGGCTTGACCAACTATTGCATTTGGAAAACCTGTTTCTTCATATAATTTATGAAGCCATTTTGTTTCTCCAACGGGATCAGTTGGATCCCATTCAGTTTCCATATGAATAGTTTTAACTACATTATGATTTTTACTAATTTTTTTATAGTCTGATATTAAAAAATTTTTACATATTGAGCTATAATCTCCGTATCTAAAAGGTATTTGTTTGTCAGGGTTGAGCCAAGGGTTTTTATTTAACGTCAAATCCCAGAAATGGTGATGAGAATCTATTATTGGTAAATTATCCATATTAATACTTTTCTATAATTTTTTATTTTTATCAAATAATTTTACGACAGATAAACCGTCAAGGTTTTGTTCGGATTTATTTGCTAGTATTGTAAATAATTGTTTGGAGAGACTAGATATTGGAATAGGGACGTTTTTTTCTTCTGCAAGTTGAGATACCATGTTTAGGTCTTTAAGGATTTGAGAAGTGTAGCCTTGTGGATTGAAGTCATTTTCAATCATTCTAGGAAATAAATTGGTTAATAAGTTTGATCCAGCATGGCCATCTTTTAGGGCATTAGGTATTTTTTTCGAATCAATTCCCCATGCTTCTGAGAATGCCAGTGCTTCAGCTAATATAGTATAGTTATTTAATACTAATATCTGATTAATCATTTTAACTATTTGTCCTGATCCAACAGGTCCAAAATGAGTGCTTTTTTTTGATATATCATTTATTAATGATGAAATTAAATTTATATTTTTTATATTCCCACCTAACATTATAGATAAAGACCCATCTAGAGCCTTTTCAGGCCCTCCTGAAACGGGCGCGTCAATCCAATAGCCTTTAGTAAGATTATTAAATTGATTTGAAAATTTTATTGTTTCATTAGCTAGCGTAGTTGATAAGTCTATTATAATTGTTTTTTCAGTAGCGTTTTTAATAATTCCATTTTTATTAAATACCACTTTTTCAACATTTTCAGTTTTATCCACACAAATTAAAATAAAATCACAGGTTTTAGATATTTCACTAATATTATTTTTAATAAAAACGTTTTTATAGCTAATTTTAGATAGTTTTAGTTTGTCTTTGTCAAATACGTGAACTTCATAGTTACAATTAGATAATCTCTGAGCTAAAGCATTTCCCATCAAACCTATTCCAATTAAACCAATAGGCTTTAAATTATTCTTCATTATGTTCTCATTCAAATATTATAGTATATTTTTCGACACTCATCTGTAATAAAGCAAGATAAAATATTGTAAGCAAATAAAAAACCTATTTAACAAGAAATTATCCAACCAATAATCAATAGATACAAGAGTATATCAAATGTAATGATTAATAACGCAAAAAAAGGGATTTTTATAATAATTTTAGCAACACTATTTTTTGCTATTATGGACGGTGTTTCAAGATATTTGGCAGAAACATATAATGTATTTGTAATAAATATGATTAGGGGTTGGGTTTTAGCGTTAATTGTAATCTCTATAAGTTTAAGAAAAAAAAGTGGTTTGAAGATAGTAATATCAACAAGTCAACCTTTGCTTCAATTCATTAGAGGCCTCCTGCTTATCACAGCTATCTGCATAGGTGTTTATTCTTTTACCAGACTTGGCTTAGTGCAAACACATTCAATTTTATCATGTTATCCTTTAATAGTGGTTGCATTATCTGGACCAATATTAAAAGAAAAAATAGGCATACAAAGATGGCTTGCTGTTTTATTTGGTTTTTTGGGAGTTATAATTATTTTAGATCCTGATAAATTTATTATAACTTTTGATGCGGTACTTCCTGTAATGGGAGCTTTAGTGCTAGGCTTTTATGCAGTTTTAACAAGAAAGGTATCCTTAAAAGACACTTCTGAAACTAGCTTTTTCTGGGTCGCCATTGTTGGTTGTATAGTGATGTCAGTTATAGGTCCTTTTTATTGGGAGCCAATTTTAATAAAAGATTGGGGTTGGATGGCTCTTCTTTGTATTTTGAGTACAACTGGACATTTTTTATTTATCAAAGCATTTGAAAGTGCAGAAGCTAGTGTTCTTCAACCTTTTACTTATCTTCAATTGTTCTTTGCCTCTATTATAGGTATTATGATTTTCAATGAAGAATTAACTACGAATACTTTGGCTGGTGGAACTATAGTAGTCTGTAGTGGTATATTTGCTGCTTGGAGAAATCATAAAAATAATCAAAAAACTTTAACATCTAAAATTTAACTGTTTATATATTATACTAAGAATTGAGGTCATTTCATGAATGAAACTATATTAATAACTGGAGCCAATAGAGGAATAGGATTAGCTTTAACCAAATTATCTTTGTTGAAGGGGCTAAATGTTAAGGCGTGTTACAGATCTATTGAAAAATCAACCGAATTGAAAAATCTTTCTCTAGAACACCCTAATTTAGACATTCATGAGATGGATGTTACTAATACTTCAAGCATTAAAAAAGTATCTGACTCTATCAAAGCTAAGATTGATATCTTAGTTTGTAATGCTGGAGTTAATAACGGTAAGGGAGATTTATTTAGTCACGAACACAATGAAAAAAGCATAATGGATGTTATGATGGTTAATGTAGGTGGCCCATTTTTGACAGTTAAGCATTTTTATGAAAACTTAAATAAAAATAACAATTGTAGAGTTGCAATCATATCATCTCTTATGGGAAGTCAAACTCATTCCTCTGCCAACGCTCCTATTTATAGAGCCTCTAAAGCAGCAGCTAATAATTTGATGAGAACTTTATCAAATCAATTAATAAATGAGGGTATTATTGTTGCTTCTTATCACCCTGGATGGGTTAGAACAGATATGGGTGGTGCTCATGCTGATATCTCTGCAGAAGAGAGTGCAGCGGGTTTGTTAAATCATTTTATTAATTTAAGTCCAAAAAACTCAGGACGTTTTTATAATTACGATGGAAGTGATCTTCCATTATAATTAAAAAAATTCATTATTATTTTATAAGAATTTAAATTATGGATCAGTTAATTTTTCAGCAAGCAACTTCTTCAAGCGATATAAACGCCTGTCATTCAATTAGAAAAAAAGTTTTTTGTGAAGAGCAAAATATTTCAAAAGACATAGAATTTGACAATTTAGATCATCTTTGCGAGCACTTTTTAATATTTAAAAATCAAATTCCGGTAGCGACAGCAAGAGTTCGTAAAAAAGAAAATTATATTTATAAAGTTGAAAGAGTGGCTGTCTTGATTTCTCAAAGAAGAGGCAAGGTAGGCAGTTTTTTAATTAAAAAAATTATTAGTCAATATTGTAAAGATAATAAAGATAATTCAATTATTTTACATAGCCAAGTTTCTGTAGAGAATTTTTACAAAAATCTCAATTTTAACTCTTATGGAAACCAATTTACTGAAGATGGTATTCTTCATATAGCTATGAGGTATTTAAGTTAAAATTATTTGAAATTAACTTTTATTAACTTATATTAAAATCAGGTATAAGTGTGTCCTTTTACTAAGGTGATCAAATGAAAAGTAAGATGCGTATATCTGTTGTAGGCACTGGATATTTTAGTCAATTTCACTATGATGCATGGAAAAGATTAGGTGTAAAAATAGTTGGAGTTTGTTCATTAAACAAAAATGAAGCTACAAAAATTTCAGAATTATTTGATAACTGCGAGATATTTTTAAACTTTGAAAAAATGCTAATCAAAACTAAACCAGACCTTGTTGATATTATTGTTCCTCCTGAAAACCATTTAAATTTTATAAAAATCGCTTCAAAGCATAAAATTAACGTCATTTGTCAAAAGCCTTTTACTAATTCACTTTCTCAAGCTAAATCGGCTATTAAAATAGCAAAAAAAAATGGAATAGCTCTAGCTGTTCATGAAAATTTTAGATATCAGCCTTGGTACAGAAAAATTAATGATTTATTAGAATTTTCCTTAATTGGTGATTTATTTCAAGTTAGTTTTAGAATGAGGCCTGGTGATGGTCAGGGTAAAGACGCATATTTGAATAGACAGCCTTATTTTCAAAAAATGGAACGCTTCTTAATTCACGAGACAGCGATCCATCTTATAGATGTTTATAGATATTTATTTGGAGACATAAAAAGTGTCTTTGCAAGTTTATCAAGACTAAACAAAAACATTAAAGGTGAAGACACGGGGATAGTTTTAATAGATTTTGCAAATGGTATTAAAGGACTATTTGATGGGAATAGGTTATCTGATCATGTAGCTAATGATAGGCGATTGACTATAGGTGAAATGATTATAGAAGGTTCAAAGGGAACAATTAGATTAAACGGGAATGGGGAGATTTTCTTTAGAAAATTTCAAGAAAATAATGAAAAGTTAATTAAATACAAATGGTCAAATAAAGGTTTTGCAGGTGACAGTGTTTTTCATTACCAAAAGGATGTCATGGAACATTTTACGAAAGGAAAACATTTAGTAAACAGCGCTGAAGAATATCTGAACAACCTAATTATTGAAGATGCAATTTATAAATCAAATAAATATAAAAAATTAGTTGTTGTTTAATTATTATGGTGCCGGCTGGGGGACTCGAACTCCCGACCTGATGATTACAAATCAACTG
>CAZFKZ010000014.1:0-38749 GCA_964519035.1 uncultured Rhodobacterales bacterium
TTTTTTAAATATATTGAGGAATTCTATTTGTGTATGAGATTAAAGAAGAAGATGCTAAAGGTAATATCGCATTAATTTATTCTGATTTAAGAAAATCATTAAATATTGAAGTTGTAAACACAATATGGCGTTATCTCGCGACTATTGATGGAGGCTTAGAATGGGTTTGGGAATCTTCAAAAACATTATATATGTCTGGTAAGCTTGAAAAAGTACAACCTCAAATAATAGAGAATATTCAAATTCAAGGATTGCCTCAAATTCCCAATCATATTCTTAAATCTTTAAACATAACAAAAGAAGAAAAATTAGAAATTTTAAATATTATCAATAAATATAATATTGGTAATTCAAAAAATCTTATTGGTTTATCTTCTTTTCTAAAAGCTTATGACAAAAACATTTTTTTAAAAGATAATACTTTAATTGAAAGTAAAATATCACAAAATGATATTTCTAATTTAATTAGTATAGAAACCTTAGCATCTATTAATTCTTTATCAAAAATGCTAATCAATACTAATAATTATATTCCTTTTCCACCTGGTCTTTATGTAGAGCTAGCAAAATGGCCTTCTTTCTTGTCATTGATATGGGGAATGTTTTCTGGATTAGAAGAAAGCTTATTTCAAAATAATATTTCATCTTTAAATAAAAGAACTGAAGTTCTGATTGAGCCTTTAGTGAATGACATCAATATTAAAACAAGTCCTGATAATAAAATTGACATTAATATTCCTATCCACAATTTGGTTGCTGTAGTTATTCCAAAAATGCTTTTAGTTGGCACTATGCTCAAAAACTCTTTATTACAAAAATAATATTTTTTAACTTGTTAATTATCAGCTAATGATCTTTTATATATCCATCTTATAATATTATTAGTATTAACTAATCTTAAATCAATAAGGGGATAATTATGAAAATTGAGCTGCATCATATTAATTTATCTAGCGATAAAGTTAATGAAATGAATGATTTTTATCTTAAGGTAATGAATTTGAAAACTGAGACAGAAGGTCTTCCAATTCTTGAAAAAAATAAAGGTTATTCTGGCGATGTTGCTTTCGTAACAGATGGAAAAATTCAAACACATTTATCCGAAAGAGACTTAAATGTAGGTTTCAAAACTGGTCATATAGTAAACCCTCTTGATAAAGGCCATATTGCTTATAGGACAGACGACTTAGAAGCATTTAGAAAACATCTAGATGAATTAGGTATAAATTACTCAAACTGGGGTGAAACAGCAGTAGCTGGTTGGAAACAAATTTTCTTTTATGACCCAGATGGAAATGTAATTGAAGTTCATCAAGTTGATAAAAAATAATTTTTCAATTTTTTTAGTTAAAATTAAAGATCGGTAATTTAAATTGGTTAAACCAAATATAAATATGCTTGCGGTGATAGTTGCAATGCCTGTGATAGGTATGACCATTGTGTCTCCAGCTTTAACTCTTATCAAACAAGAATTAAATATATCTTTTGCTGATACACAACTAGTTCTTACTCTATATTTTACTTTTTTAGCTTTGGGGCAAATAATAGCAGGTCCTTTTTCTGATAAGTATGGAAGAAAGCCTGTTTTATTATTAGGTGCTTTTGTGTATTGTATATCCGCTTTTGCTTCATCATTTTCGAATGAAATTACATTTTTATTAATCACTAGATGTATTCAAGGTTTTGGTGCTGCAGCTTGTTTGTCAGTAGGAAGAACTGTCATTAGTGACTGTTTTAAAAGATCAGAAGCAGCTAAACAAATGTCTAAAATGACAGCTCTTATGGCTGTAATACCTATACTGTGCTATATTTTTGGAGGATTTTTAGCTGATTTTTTAGGTTGGAGGTATAACTTAATTGCGCTCGCATCAATGAGTTTGCTCCTTTTTGTATATATGCTTATCAAGCTTGAAGAAACCTTATTGAATAAAGCTGAAAGTGTGAGAATTATAAATATGCTTAATATTTATAAAGCACTTTTAAAAAATTATCTTTTTCTTGCATTTACAATTACAACAGCAATGCAAACATCTATGTTTTTTTCTATGAACGGTTTTATGCCTTATGAGTTTGCAAGACAGGGCGTAAGTGTTTCTGAATTTGGTATTTGGTTTTCATTTACATCTGTTGGTTATATTATTGGAAATATAATTAATGGGAAATATAGCCCTAAAATTGGTTTGGAGAACATGTGCGTTATTGGAACTGTTTGTTCTTTGTTAACAGTACTTTTATTTTTTTTAAAGACGTATTTGCAAATAGAAGGTCCATTAGTTTTATCCTCCATTTGTATCCTTTTTGGATGTTCAAATGGTTTTGCTGTTGCTAATAGTATGGTCGGAGCGATCAACTCATCAAATCTAAATAAAGGTGCTGCAAGTGGATTAATGGGAGCTTTTCAAGTTGGTGTGGGTGGACTAGCTGGTTATTTAATTATATCCTTTGGTGGAGCTGAAAATTTCTACATTTGTATTATTGCTCTATTAATAATGTCATCTATCTCAGTTTTTTCTGCTTATTTTTCTTTGAAAAATAAGTCAAAACAATTAACATAAAATTAAAACAACTATAATGTTTGGGAGTTTGTATGGAAGATGATATTGCAATTTTAGATGCTCATCATCATTTCTGGAACTTAGATGAAAATTATTATCCTTGGCTATCTAATGAAATATCTGAAAGCTTCTTTCTTGGGGATTATTCACAAATTAGAAAAAATTATCTTGTAAATGATTACAAAAAAGATGCAGTTAACCATAATATAATTGGAACAATTCATTGTGAAGCTGAATGGGACAGAAATAATCAATTTAAAGAAACTGAATGGTTATCTAAATTATCTTCAAACGAACATTTACCTTCTTGTATAGTAGCTCACGCTTGGTTGGATAAAAAAAATTCAGAAGAAATAATAGCCAAACAAGCAAGTTCACCTTTAGTAAAAGGTATAAGATCAAAGCCAAATATAAGATCTCAACCGAATTCTGAAGAAATTTTAAACAAAGGTTCAATGCAAGACCTAAATTGGTTAAAGGGTCTAAAATTATTAGAAAAATATAATCTTAACTATGATTTAAGAATACCTTGTTGGCATTTACTTGAAGCAGTTGATGTAATTAGATTAATCCCAAATACTAAAGTGATTATTAACCATGCTGGTTTTCCTTGGGATAGAAGTGAAGATGGAATGCGCTTGTGGAGAGAAGGGGTAAATCAAATTTCTAAAGAGCCTAATACCTATATTAAGTTATCTGAGTTTGGAGTAAAAAACAAAATTTGGAATTATGAACAAAACAGACAAATTATTCTTGAACTTATAGATTTGTTTGGGCCTAAGAGATGTATGTTTGCAAGTAATTTTCCTGTTTCAAGAATTAAAATTACATTTGATGACTTATTTACAAATTTTAAAAAAATAGTTAAAGATTTTACTTCAGAAGAAAAAAAATGTCTTTTCTCTGAAACGGCAATAAAAACATATAATATAAATAAATCGTTATTAAATATTAATTCAAATTAATTAATGTCTTTGGAGTGTTTCTTTGAGTATTAAATATACAAATATAGTTAAGAACCTCTCTTCTTTAGTTCCATTTGTTGGACCTGAAGCTCAGGAGAGAAATTTAAAGAAAGTTTTTGACGCTCGAATAGGAGCAAATGAAAGTGTATTTGGTCCCTCATCAAAAGCCATTTCAGCTATGAATGATGAAATTAAAAACACCTGGAAATATGCAGATCCTGAGAATTATGATTTGAAATTAGTTTTAGCAAAAAAACATCAAGTAAATTTTAATAATATAGTTGTTGGTGAGGGAATAGACGGCTTATTAGGTTATTTGGTAAGAATGTTTGTTGAAAAAGATGATGATGTTGTAACTACTGACGGCGCTTATCCTACTTTTAATTATCACGTAGAGGGTTTTGGAGGTAAACTTCATAAAGTTCCATTTAAGAATGATAAAGAAGATTTAGATAAACTGTTATTAAAAGTAAAACAAACATCTGCTAAATTACTATATGTTTCAAATCCTAATAACCCAATGGGAACTATTAATACAAAAACTTCAATTGAAAACTTAATCAGTAATTTACCTAAAGAAACATTGTTATGCTTAGATGAAGCTTATGCTGATTTTCTGCCTTCTGAAAATATACCAGATATTTTAGAAAACACTCCCAATGTTATTAGGATGAGAACCTTTTCAAAAGCATATGGAATGGCTGGAGCGAGAATAGGTTATGCAATTGGCTCAAAAGAATTAATCAAAAGTTTTGAAAAAATTAGGAACCATTTTGGAATGTCTAGAATCTCTCAGGTTGGGGCACTTGCGTCTTTAAATGATGACCAGTTTATTGAAGATATTATTATGAAGGTAAAGTTGTCCTTAGAAAGTATTGGAGAAATTGCTATTAAGAATGGATGTAAAGTTATTCCAACATCGGCTAATTTTATAGCTATAGATTGTTGTCGTGATAATCTTTTTGCAAAAAAAGTTTTAGATAATTTGATACTTCAGGGTGTTTTTGTTAGGATGCCTTATTCGTCACCTCAGAACAGATGTATTAGAGTTTCAGCTGGATTAGATAGTGACATCAAATTGTTTGAAAAAGCTTTCCCAGTTGCTTTAAGTAGGTCTGATAAAGAAGATTAATAATATAATTATATATAAATTTAAAAATACGGAGTTAAAGAATGACACAACAATATCCAGATACTCAACTTTTTCTTAATGGCGAATGGAGAGATGCATTGTCAAAAGAAAGTCTTGAAATTATTAATCCAGCAACCGAAGAAGTTATTGGTAAAGTTTCACATGCAAGAAAAGAAGATCTTGATATAGCATTGGATGCTGCTGATAAAGCATTTAATAGTTGGAAAAATGTTTCAGCCTACGATCGATCAAAAATATTACGCAAGGCGGCTGATATTGTTAGGGAAAGAGCTGACAAAATAGCCACCCTTATGACATTAGAACAAGGAAAGCCTCTTGCTGAAGCTAAAGGCGAGACTTTAGGTGCAGCGGACTCAATTGACTGGTATGCTGAAGAAGGAAGAAGAGCTTATGGAAGAATAATACCATCCAGAGCCCAAGGTGTTTTTCAGTATGTTTTCAAAGAGCCAGTAGGAGTAGTTGCTGCTTTTACTCCCTGGAATTTTCCACTTAATCAAGTTGTTAAAAAAGTTGCAGCTGCGTTTGCTGCGGGTTGTACTGCAATTGTAAAGGGACCTGAAGAAACACCAGCAAGTGTTGCTGAGCTAATTAAAGCATTCGATGAAGCTGGAATGCCAAAAGGTTCTATTAATCTAGTTTATGGGATACCTGCTGAAATTTCAGAATACTTAATAGCGCATCCAATTATTAGAAAGGTTACTTTTACGGGTTCAACTGCAGTTGGAAAACAATTAGCAGCTCTTGCTGGAAGTCATATGAAAAGAGCAACTATGGAACTTGGAGGGCATTCTCCAGCTATCGTTTGTGCAGATGCTGATGTGAATGCAGCAGTCAAAATTTTGAGTGCGAATAAGTTTAGAAATGCAGGTCAAGTATGTATTTCCCCAACAAGATTTCTAGTTCATGATTCAGTCTATGATCAATTCGTAGATGGTTTTGTCAAACAAGCAGAAAAATTAAATGTTGGAAACGGAATGGATGAAGGTGTTAAAATGGGACCTCTAGCACATGATAGAAGGTTAACAGCTATTGAAGGTTTTGTCTCTGACGCTGTCGAAAATGGTGCCAAAATTCTAACTGGTGGAAAAAGAAAAGGAAATAAAGGATATTTCTTTGAGCCTACAGTTATGACTGGTGTTAGCAATGATGCTAGAATTATGAATGAAGAACCTTTTGGACCTTTAGCTCCTATTAATTCTTTTAGTTCAATTGACGAAGTTATAGAAGAAGCTAATAGGCTTAACTACGGTTTAGCTGCTTACGCTTATACAAACTCTGCCAAAACTGCTCAAGATTTAGGAGCTGCAATAGAAAGTGGTCAAGTTTCTATCAATCATCACGGTTTAGGTCTAGTTGATACTCCATTTGGTGGTGTTAAAGATTCTGGTTACGGATCAGAAGGTGGCCCAGAGGGATTAGATGCATACATGACTACTAAGTTGGTTTCTCAAACTGGCCTATAAGTCAATTTAGAAAAATATTTAAAAAGCAGTCTTTATGACTGCTTTTTTTTGCTTAATTAAAATGCATAATATTTTATTTGTAATTTTTTATTTTAAAAAAAAATTAAGTTGATTATGATAAAAATGATAATATCTCACAGGAGTTTAAATTGGAATGGACACCAGCACCGACACCCATAAATGAAAACAGAAGAGCTCAAGCAGTTGAAAAAACAGGTATAATTGGGACTGATCAAATATATTTATTTGATATCTATTTAGAAATAGCCAAAGATATTGCAGGTTATGAGGCAGGTAGTTTTAGTTTATATGATTCTAAAAACCAATGTATAATTTCAGAAATTGGTAAGCCAGGTGAGAGAGAAATTCATAGAAAAGAAGATAAAGCTCTTGCAGTATGTACGTATGTTCTTTTAGAAAAATCACCTTTATTACTCTTTAATATTAAAAATGATGAACTATTTAAAAACCATCCTGCTGTGAAATCAGATATTTTAAAGAGTTATGCTGGTTTTCCTGTAATCAATAAAGATGGTTACGCTATGGGCACATTTTGTATGCTTAACTTTTCTGAAGTTAAAGAAATATCTTCAGAAAAAGTTGAATTAATTGAAAAATTAGTTTCTAGACTAGCTCTGCAAATTGATACTCAAACTGAACAAAAAGAGCTGACATCTCAAAAAATTTCAAAATCAATTGATATCTTTATGGACAATCATAGCAAATTTTTACTATCTGATTATAAAAGCTTTATTGATATTTGTAGTGGCCTTACTTTACCTTCAGAAAATGCAATAAACTTAATTGATGCAGGATTATGCGAAGTTAAAAATGAATCGGCAGTACTTTCATCAAAAGGAAATGAGTTACAAGAAAAGATGAATATATTTACTAAAGTTCATAATCAATTTAAAGTTGAAGGTAATGAAGCTAATTCGTTAATAGACAATGCATTAGATAAATTAGGAGAATTATAATGTTCGCTAAAGTTTATCAATATAAATTTGGCACTGTTTCAGAGGCAAAAGTTGCAGCATCTTTTTGTTCAGATAACCTTGGAAAAAAAATATCTCAATTCAAATTTCAATCACTTAATGTTATGATTGGTAAGGACGGAGATTTATCAATTTTTATAAAATTTGATACTATTGAAAGATTAAAAAAGTATGAGACAGATTCGGATAAATTTATTAAAGAATTAAAACAAACTTTTGTGTTTAAAGAAAATCAATATGCAGGGGTTTTTGTTTATAATTATGAGGCTGAAGCCACGTCCTCTGAAATAAAAATTTCAAATCCAGCTGCTTAGGTTTTATTGCATTTTGTTAAGTAATCATTTAAATAACTCCTAATAGGTTTTAATTTCTTTATATTTTAATTAAATTTATGTCACTAATTAGCGTTGGGAGTATATTGTGGAAAAAGAAGAAAAGATAAATGTTATTCTTTCAAAATATATACCTCTCCTTAAAAAAGAATATACAATTCATGAACTAAAAAAAGAACATCTTTTAAAAAATACAGATCATGACGAATGTTATATTATTCAGGAAGGGTCAGTGCTAGCTAGAGACGTAAAAGGCAAAACTTTTACCTTGGAACCTGGAGCTCCAATTGGTTTTGCTGAGGCTCTAGTCTCAAGACCATACGATTTAGATTACTCTCTAAAAGAAGATACCAAAGTTTTTGCTTTTAAAAGTTCAAGTTTACGTAAAGCTTTTGCAACCTCTTCATCTTTAACTCGCGGTATAATAAAATATTCTTTAGATAGAGTTTTTCATAATAGTAAAAGTAAAACCTATCATTTAATTGATGATGGCTTTTTATCTAAACAAGAAGTTAAATTTCCTATGAAGGACTATAGTAATGATGAAACTGTTTTTATGAGAAATCAGAAGCCTAAATTTTTCTTTTACGTTGAATCAGGTAAAGTGCAGCTTGTTTCAAAATTAGATAAGGTTATAGCTACTTTTACTCCAGGAGATTCATTTGGAGAAATGGCTTTATTTACTGATAGAGTAAGATCTGCAACAGCTAAATCAGTTGGAAACACCACTTTACACGTGGTAGGAGTAGACTTTATTAAGAATTTTTTTGAAGATGAAGATACTTTAATTAAATTTTGCCTCATATGTATTTTGGAAAGATTAAGGGCTATGAATAATATGAGAAACTTATTAGTTTAAATTTTAATTTATCTCTATTTATTTATGATTTACTGTATTTAAGCAAATTATAAAGGAAAACTGAGTGAATAAATGGATTGCGGTAGACTGGGGTACAAGTTCATTTCGAGCTTACTTAGTTCAAAATAACCAAGTAATAGATAATATTATCTCAAAAGATGGTATGAAATTTATAAAACAAATTGATTTTGAAACAATATTTATAAAATTAATAGAAAAATGGCTAATTAAAGGTCAATTAATTCAAGTTCTGGCTAGTGGAATGTTAGGAGCTCGTCAAGGATGGTTTGAAGCTCCATACGAAATAGCTCCCTGTAATTTAAAAAATATTAAGTTTATTTCGCCAATCGTAAATGATCAGCGTTTTACATTAAAAATTTTTTCAGGAATATCTCAAATCAACGAACCTGATGTAATGAGAGGTGAAGAAACTCAAGTCGCAGGTTTTTTTTATGACAATCCTAGTTTCAAAGGATCTATATGTTTACCTGGAACTCATAGTAAATGGATTAAAGTTGACAATTCTTACATAGAAAAATTCAAAACATTTATGACTGGTGAGTTATTCGAAGTGATTTCTAAATATACAGTATTGAAACATAGTATTTTATCTGAAGATATAGACAAAAACGAATTTGTTAAATCAGTTGATATTATCTTAAAAAATCCTGAGAATATTGGTAGTGCTTTATTTCAATTGAGAGCAGATGATCTCATTAATTCTCAGGGAAATATTATTTATCAATCGAGATTATCAGGGTATTTATTAGGGCTGGAATTGTTAGGCAGTGCTGAATTTTGGGAAAATAAAAATATCGTATTAATTGGCAATAAAGTTTTGGTTGAATTATATAGTTTTGTATTAAAAAACAAAGTAACTTCAATCAAAGAGTGTATCTCTGATGAGATGGTGCTTAAAGGATTAAAACTCTTTAAGGATAAAATAATAAATTAGAGAGCGTTATGTTTAATAAGTTTAATATCTTTAAAAATAGAAGACCATTGATAGCTATTTTAAGAGGTATTACTCCACTAGAAGCAGAAAGCGTATCTGATGTTCTGATTGAATCAGGAATCAATATTATTGAAGTTCCATTAAATTCACCTAACGCTTTTGAAACAATTGAACGCATGGCTAATTTTCATGGCGAAAATGGAATTTTTGGAGCAGGAACAGTTTTAAAAGAGCAACAAGTTTCAAGTGTTGCAGATGCTGGAGGAAAAATAATTGTTTCTCCAAACACTAACCCATTAATTATCCAAAAAAGTAAAGATATGAATTTATTAAGTTTTCCTGGAGTGTTTACCGCATCTGAATGCTTTGAAGCTCTAGATGCAGGCGCTGATGGGTTAAAATTTTTCCCTGCTTCACTATTAGAACCTAAAAATTTTAAGGCCTTATCTGCAGTGTTACCTGATAATATTATTTCTATTGCTGTTGGAGGTATTGATGAAACAAAATTTCCTATTTGGTTAGATGTAAAAATTACTGGTTTTGGCTTGGGTTCAAATTTGTATAAACCTGGCATGTTGTTGGACGATATTAAAGCTAAAGCTAAAAAAATTGTTCAAACTTATGATAATTCTTTAAATTAATTGTTATTGGATTGTTTATATAATGAAAAAAAAAATGTTTAATCACTTTGAAGAAAAGGAAATTTCTAAGGAAGATTTAAACTTTCTTGAAAATTTACTCCATCCAATAGAATTAAGACGTGATTTATTAATCGAACATTTACATGTAATTCAAGATCATTGTGGATATCTTTCCGAAAAGAACCTCACATTATTATCAAAATTACTCAAAATTAGTAAGGTAGAAGTGTATGAAGTTGCTTCATTTTATGCTCATTTTGATATAGTCAAAAATAATGAAGTTGCACCACCTAATCTAACTATTAGAGTATGTAACTCTTTATCCTGCGAACTCTCTGGGTCTAAGGAGTTAGAAGCTGAATTACTTGAGGAGTACAATAGTAAAGAAGTTAGAGTTTTAAAAGCTCCTTGTATGGGTAGATGTTTTGCTGCACCAACAGTAGAGATCAGTCATTATCATGTAGATAAAGCCAATATTACCAAAGTTAAAGATGCTATAATTAATAAAAGAATAAACCCCGTTATTCCTAATTATGAAAATTATGAAAGTTATATAAATAAAGGAGGTTATAAAAAATTAAACGAAATAATTTCTAATATAAATGATAACAATTGGTATGATAGCTTGATAAAATCTGATCTCAGAGGATTAGGAGGAGCTGGCTTTAGAACAGCAAAAAAATGGCAACTTGTATCTAAGGAAAAGGGCCCTAAATATCTCGCTGTAAATGGTGATGAGGGAGAGCCAGGTACCTTTAAAGATAGACATTATTTAGAAACAGAACCTCATATGTTTTTAGAAGGAATGTTAATGGCCTCATTAGCTGTGTCAGCTGAAAAATGTTTTATTTATATGAGGGATGAATATCCTGCTATTTTAAAAATACTAAAAGTAGAAATTGCAAAGCTTGAAGATAATAAAATTATAAGTAAAAACTTTATAGACGTACGAAGAGGAGCTGGAGCCTATATATGTGGTGAAGAAAGTGCCATGATTGAAAGTATTGAAGGTAAAAGAGGTTTGCCTCGCCATAGACCACCTTTTGTTGGCCAAGTGGGCATTTTTGGACGTCCTACATTAGTTCATAATGTTGAAACTCTTTATTGGGTGTCCAAAATCATAAGAGATGGGCCCCAAGTTTTCACGAATACAAAAAAAAATAATCGTATAGGTTTAAGAAGTTACTCTGTCTCTGGAAGAGTAAAAAAGCCGGGTCTTTATCTTCTTCCTTCAGGTTCAACTATTTTAGATATAATCTATACAGCAGGAGGAATGATTGAAGGTCATACTTTTAAGGCATATCAGCCGGGTGGAGCATCTTCAGGGCTTTTACCAGCTTCATTAAATAATGTTCCTCTAGATTTTGATACTTTAAACGAACATAATACGTTTATTGGTTCAGCTGCTGTCGTAATTCTTTCAAACCACGATGAAATCAGACAAGTTGCATTGAATATGATTGAGTTCTTTAAAGCAGAAAGCTGTGGTCAATGTACACCTTGTAGAGTTGGCTGTGAAAAGGCCGCAACTATAATGAATGAAAAAGAATGGGACATTCCTCTTCTCGAAGATCTTTGTGAAGTAATGGAAAGTTCTTCAATTTGTGGATTAGGCCAAGCTGCAACAAATCCAATTAGATCAAGTATAAAATATTTTTCAGATGAGCTTAAAAAACATGTCTGATTTAATTAATTTTTTCATTAATGGTAAAGCTGTAAAAGCAAATGCAGATGATAGTATATGGGAAGTTTCTAAAAGAGAGGGTAATTTTATCCCTCATTTATGTCATAGTGATAAATCAGGATATAAAGCTGATGGCAATTGTAGGTCTTGTGTAGTTGAAATAAAAGGCGAAAGAACACTAGCTGCATCATGTATTAGAAAACCATTTAATGGCATGGAAGTGATAACGAATAATGATAAAGTTGAAAAATCTCAAAAATTAGTGCTAGAGCTTTTGTTGTCTGATCAACCAGTAAAAGAAAAATCTCATAATAAAAATAGTCACTTCTGGAAAATCCTTGAGACTAAAAAAATATCAAAGACAAGGTTTCCAAAAAAAGATACCAAGACTATCCCTGAATTGGATAAGAGCCATCCAGCTATGACTGTTGCATTAGATTCATGTATTCAGTGTGGTTTGTGTATTAGGGCATGTAGAGATGTGCAGGTAAATGATGTGCTTGGTATGGCTGGGAGGGGAACTAACAGTTATCCTGTTTTTGATTTTGATGACTTAATGGGGACCAGTAGTTGTGTTGGTTGTGGAGAATGTGTCCAAGCTTGTCCTACAGGAGCATTAATGGAGACGGCTCTATTAGATAATAATAATATTCAAACAATTTTTCCAGATAAGCATGTAAAAAGCCTATGCCCATTTTGTGGAGTGGGTTGTCAAACGAAAGTAAGTGTAAAAAACAACTCAATAATTGCAGTAAATGGAGATAACGGTCCAGCAAATGAAAATAGATTATGCGTAAAAGGTCGTTTTGGATTTGATTACATCAATAGTCCATCAAGATTAACAGAACCTTTGATAAGAATAAATAAAGACTCAAAATCATGGGATTTAACAATAGATAGTAAGGATATTTATAAATATTTCAGAAAAGCTTCATGGGAAGAAGCTCTAAGTTATTCATCAAATAAATTTAATTCAATTTTAAATAATAATCCCGTTAACTCTTTAGCAGGGTTTGGTTCTGCAAAAGGCTCTAACGAAGAAGCTTACCTATTTCAAAAGTTAATAAGAACTGGTTTTAAAACTAATAATGTCGATCATTGTACTCGTCTATGCCACGCATCTTCTGTAGCCGCACTACTCCAATCTGTTGGTTCTGCTGCTGTTACGGCACCATTTACAGCTGCTAAAGATGCCGAATGTATTATAGTAATAGGTGCTAGGCCTGAGCAAAACCATCCTGTAGCGGCTTCATATTTAAAACAAGCTGTGAAGAATGGCTCAAAACTAATAATAATAGACCCTAGAAAGCAAAACCTTTCTCGATATGCAACTCACCATTTACAATTTAATCCAGGCCAAGATTTATCATTACTGAATGCAATGATTTACACAATTATTGAAGAAGGACTGATTAATAAAGATTATATTAAAAACAATACAGAAGGTTTCGAACTATTAGAAAAAGAAATCAAGGATTTCAAACCTTTATTAATGGAAAAATTATGTGGTATAAAAGCAGATGTTATCAAAGAAGTAGCAAGGCTATACGCAAAATCTAAAACTTCTATTATTTTTTGGGGTATGGGTATTTCTCAGCACGTACATGGAACGCAGAATGCTTTTTGTTTAATAAACTTAGCTTTAATAACAGGACAAGTTGGAAGAGAAGGAACAGGATTACACCCACTTCGAGGACAGAATAATGTTCAAGGTGCTTCAGATGCTGGTTTGATTCCTATGTCATATCCTGATTATCAAAGAGTAAGTGTAAACAAAAACCAATTAGAAATGGAAAGATTTTGGGATGTTACTTTAGATCCTAATGAAGGTAGAACAGTAGTTGAAATCATAGAAGATATTGCATCTAATAATATTAAAGGGTTATACGTTCAAGGTGAGAATCCTGCTATGTCTGATCCCGATCAAATTCATGCAAGAAAGGCTTTGGCAAAATTAGAACATTTAGTTGTTCAAGATATTTTTATGACTGAGACAGCATGGCATGCTGATGTTATTTTACCTGCATCGGCTCATGCTGAAAAGGATGGGACTTATACAAATACTAATAGACAAATTCAGTTAGGTAGAGCTGTTGTAGAGACACCTGGAAATGTAAAACAAGATTGGTGGATCATTCAAGAAATAGCGAAACGAATGGGATTAAATTGGAATTATAAATCACCAAAAGATATATTTAATGAAATGAAATTTATTATGCCTTCTTTAGATAATATATCATGGGAAAGACTAGAAAGAGATGGTTTTGTAACTTATCCAGTTGAGAGCGAATTTGAATTAGGTCAAGATATTATTTTTAATGACGGATTCCCTACATCAAATAAGTTAGCAAAAATTATTCCTACAAAATTAATAATGCCCAATGATGAGTTAAATAATGAATTTCCTATGATTTTATCTACAGGAAGATTATTAGAGCATTGGCATACCGGAACAATGACAAGAAGATCGTTAATATTAGATGAATTAGAACCTGAACCTATAATTTTTATGAATAGGTCTGATTTTAAAAATTATAACTTAGATATAAATAAAAAAATTAAAGTTGAAACAAGGCGAGGTAAAATTCACTTAAATATCAGATTAGATGATGATCTTCTTCCGGGTATGATTTTTTTGCCATTTTGTTTTAAAGAAGCTGCAGCAAACATTCTAACAAATTCAGACCTGGATCCTATAGGCAAAATACCAGAACTTAAATTTAGCGCAGCAAGAATAACTCAAAATTAATTTATATTTTAATTTTGAAAAAATAATGCTTTTATTGTCATAAATATATTTAATTTTAAGGTATGACTTGGAAAATAATTGGCAAAATGGTTTGTATAAAACCTTAAGAGAAGCTGACATTAGTATTTTTAGCTATGTTCCTGATGCAGGACATAAAATTTTAATAAATGAGGCTATTAGAGATAAAAATGTCATAGCAATTTCACTGAGTTCTGAGCAAGAAGGAATAGGAATAGCTGCTGGATCTTATTTAGGTGGGAAAAAATCAGTGCTCTTAATGCAAAGTAGTGGTGTTGGTAATTGCATAAACCAACTTTCTTTAATTAAACACGGTCAATTCCCATTCTTAACTATTGTAACGATGAGAGGACAGTTTGGAGAGGGTAATCCTTGGCAATATGCCATGGGACAAGCTGTAATCCCAACTTTACAATCAATGGGAGTCAACTGTCTATCTATTGAGAAAATAGAAGATATTAATACTACTATTAAGGCTGCACTAATTATGGTTCATAAGTCAGAAAGATCAGTTGCAGTTCTTCTATCTCAAAAATTAATTGGTGCAAAAGAGTTTTAGGATTTGTTGTTATGATTGATAATTATGTATTAGATAGAAAAATAGCTTTACCCATATTACTTGGAGATACAAATAGATTTCTAATTATTTCTGGGCTTGCTGGCCCTGCTAAAGACATTGGATTTTTAACAAAAGAAACACCTAATACTTTCATTTTTGGAGGAGCTATGGGAGGAGCTATTCCTACTGCATTAGGGTTAGCTCTTTCACAAAAAGATAAAAGAGTTTTATGTGTTACTGGTGATGGTGATTTACTTATGTCTATGGGGGCTTTAGCAACTGTAGGGATAATGAAGCCAAAAAACTTAATAATTGTATGTGTTGATAACGGATTGTATCAAGAAACAGGTGGACAAAAATCTCATACAGGTTTGGGTGTAGATTTTTCAAAAATTGCTGAAGGGTGTAATTTTCCTATTATACATAATATATCTAATAATCATGAGTTGAAAAGTGGTTCACTTATAATTGATAGTAAAAAAGAAGGTCCTATCATTATAATATTAAAAGTTAATGATTCCAAACCTCCTCAGTATTCACGAAATTGGAATGCCTCAGAGGAAAAGGTTAAATTTAGAAGAAATCTAATAAAATAATATTATAAAATAATATTTAAGTTTACTTAATTAGTAAATATGTTAACTAAGTAGTTTACTAGGAAACTATAAATTAATAAATGGATCTAAATTGGAAGAAAACTTTGAAGAAAATATAGGTCTGTTGATACATGATGTCGCTCGGTTACTAAGAGTTTTATATGATCGTCAGATGGCATCTATTGGTCTTACTAGGTCTCAGTGGTGGGTGTTAACTTATTTGCGCTTTAAAGAAGGCATTAATCAATCTGACCTTGCTTCACTTTTAGATATAGAAAAAGCACCCTTAAGTAGATTACTTGAACGAATGGAAATAAAAGGTTGGATTATAAGAAAAATTGAAGGAAAAGATCGTCGTATAAAAACCATCTATTTATCGGACAGTGTTAAGCCTCTGATAGCTTCTATGCGAGATAAGGCTGCAGATTATAGAAAACAATCCTTATCAATTTTAGATACAAAAGATTTAAATAAACTAAGAGACTTACTGCAAATACTTAAAAAAGATTTATCTATAAAAATTTAATATAAAATCGATAAAGGTTGATTAATAAATGGAAAGTAAATTAGAAAAAGATGAGTTAGAAAGCGTCACTTCTAGTCAAAAGTTTAAAAGGTTTTTTCTTTTGGTATTTATTCCTATCGTAATAGTTCTCATAACAATTGGGTATTTTTATTCTTTAGGAAGATATATCACTACAGAAAATGCCTATATCAAAGCTCCTATCATTTCTATTCAATCTCAAGTTCCAGGAAGAATAGAAAAAGTTTATATAAAAAATAATCAAAAAGTTCAAAAAGGCCAAAAACTTTTTAAAATTGACACAGAAAAACTTGAACTAGATTTGATAGAAGAAAAAGAAAATCTGTTAACAATTGAAGAAGAAATAAAAAATAGAAAATCAAAGTACAATGAAGCTAAAGATGAGATAAAATTAGCTAAAGAACAAATTAGATTTTATTTTAATGAAACAAAGAGAGTGAATGCTCTTCTCAAAGTTGAGACAAAACTTGCTCAAGAAAAAATTGAATACCAATCACTCGAATTAAAAAGAATTAGAAATTTATTTAATAAAGGTGTTGGTTTAAAAAGTAAGTTAGACGAAGCTGAGTATTTATATAAATCAGCAATAAATAATTTGAATTTTGTTAAACTAAATAATGATTATCAAGAAATCAAACATTTATATACAACATCAAAACAAAAATTATCTCTAAGTGAAGATAAAGCTAGAACTATTTTAACTACACTCCATGGTAATGAAAAAATAAATCCAGAAGAACATCCACTTTATTTGAAATATTTTAGTAAATTCAATAAAATAAAATTTGATATTAGGAAAGCAACCGTAATTGCAAAACAAGATGGCGTTATTGCGAAGATGAATATTGAAGAAGGTGAGTATATTAATACAGGAAAAATATTATTTGCAATTGTTGATGAGGAAAAAGCATGGTTAGAAGTTAATTTAAAAGAAACTGACTTAACTAATATAGAGGTTGATCAATCTGTTATATTTACACCAGATTCTTATCCAAATATTAGCTGGAATGGAAAAGTTGAAAGTCTTAGTCCTGCAACAGGAGCAGAGTTTTCAATATTGCCTCCTCAAAATTCATCAGGAAATTGGGTTAAAGTTGTTCAAAGAGTACCTGTGAGAGTGGCTATTGGTGAAGCAATTCAAAAAGAAAATCAAATTATAGGGCCTAAAAAATATCTTCGTGTAGGAATGTCTGTTTCTGTTACAATTGATACTGAATTTGAAAGACAAATTCCTTATATTATTAGACCTTTTGCAAATTTAATAAAATTGTTTTGAGAATAAATTGAACCCAGTAATATCTCAATCAAACTCGTCTTTTAAGTGGTTTATACTTGCAACTGCGACTTTTGTTACCATGCTTTATGCCATGAACGTAACGATAGCTTCTATTGCTCTTTCAGATATGCGAGGAGCAATGGGTGCTACTCAAGATCAAATTTCATGGGTTGTGACTGGGAACATAGTAGCAACAGCAATCTTTACACCGTTTGCTGGTTGGTTGTCTTCTAGAATTCAAATTCGAACAATTCTTATTTTTAGTGTTTTTGGATTCATAGTTGCATCTATACTTTGTGGCTTATCAAATTCTTTAGAAGAAATAGTATTTGCTAGAGTTGCTCAAGGTGTTTTCGGAGCGCCTCTTCCTCCATTGTCTCAAACATTAGTTTTGGCAGCCTTCCCAATAAAGCAAAGGTCACTTGCTATGGCTATTTGGGGCATGGGTACAATTCTAGGGCCAGTAATTGCTCCAACTATTGGCGGATATTTAGGAGAGTTACTAAACTGGAGATGGATCTTTTATACTTTAGTTCCATTTGGTTTCTGCGCAATTATAGCTGTCATAGCAGTAGTGCCGAAAAAACCAGTATCAGGAGGAGTTTCACTTGATTGGATAGGTTTCTTAGCTTTAGCAAGTAGTGTTGCAGCTTTGCAAATTATGTTTGATAGAGGTGAAAGAAATAGTTGGTTTGAAAGTGGTGAGACAATAATTGAATGTGGAATCGCTTTACTAGGTTTTTATATTTTTATTGTTCATAGTTTAACTTCAAAAAAACCATTTATAAATTTGATAATCTTTAAAGATCGTAATTATACGGTTGGTTTAATATTAATATTTTTCTTTGGTATGTTAAATTTTGTTCCAATGGTTATTTTCCCACCCTTACTGCAAGAATTAAGAGGTTATCCTCAATCAGTTATAGGACTTATTTTAGGTATAAGGGGAATAGGAACATTCTTAGGTTTTGCAATAATTGCGTTTACTGGACGAGTTGACCCAAGAATTATAATCTTTTTTGGTTTTGGTATTCAAGCTATTTCAGGTTTATATATGTCAACATTTGATATAAATATGACCTTTTCTAATATTGCGTGGGCAAGCTTGGTTCAAGGTCTTGGGGTGGGGTTAACTTGGCCTCCTATAAGTGTTATTTGTTTTGCTACTTTATCTAATAGATATTTTGGTGAAGCTACAGCGATGTTTCATTTAATCAGAAATATTGGATCTAGTTTTTTTATATCTGTTAGTGTTGCAGTGGTTTTGCATATGGGACAAGTAAACTTTGAAGAAATTGGTTCAATGGTTTCACTTTGGAACCAAGGAATTAATTTCAATAACCTATCAAATTCTCTCAATGATCTGAATATTACAAAGTTAACTAATGAATTAAATAGACAAAGCTTAATGGTTGGATATATAGATGCATTCAGACTTTATTTTTGGGTAGGAATACTATCAATCCCACTAATATTTTTAATAAAAATTAACAAGGATTCTTAATAATAAGATACTGCAGAACTTAAAAAGGTAAGACATGGATAATAATAATATCATAATGCTTGATGGGGGGATGGGGCAAGAGTTAATTCATAGATCAAAAAAAAAACCAGATAGTCTATGGTCCGCCAGAGTTTTAATGGATGAGTTTGACTTAGTAGTTAACTTGCATAAAGATTTTATTAATGCAGGTGCATCTATCATTTCATTAAATTCATATGCAGTAACCCCTCAAAGGTTAGCTAGGCATAATATTGAAGATAAATTTTTATTGCTTCAAAATAAAGCAATAGATGCAGCTATAAAAGCTAAAAATGAAAGTCCTAATAATAGTAAACTAAAAATTGCTGGTTGCTTGCCTCCATTAGTTGGAAGTTACCAAACTGAAATTGGTTTAGATGATATTGTGGCTTTAGATACTTATAAACATATGATTGAAATTCAAGAAAAAAGCGTAGATTATTTTATATGTGAAACGATGTCTTCAATTAAAGAAGCTAGTATTGCAAAGGAAGCTAGCATGATTACAAATAAACCGATTTGGATGAGCTTTTGTTTAGATGAAGAAAATGGAGCCTTATTAAGGTCAAAAGAAAAATTAAAAGATGTTATTGAAGTTTTAAATGATAAGAAAATTGACGCTTTCTTAGTTAATTGTTCTTCACCTGAAGCAATTAAACAAGCCATTCCAATTTTAAAAATTTCTGACAAACCAATTGGAGTTCTTCCAAACGGTTTTAAAACTACAAGTCCTTTATCTCCTGAAAAGAATGTTGAAGTTCTTGAAAAAAGAATTGATTTTACTGAAGATAGTTTTTCTAATTTTATTACGGATTGTCTAGAAGATGACATTGTAATTGTTGGTGGGTGTTGTGAAGTTCCTCCTGAATTTATAAAAAAATCTTTTAATAAAATATCATCTTTAGGATATAACTTTACTAATAAAATATAATTTAATATTAAAATATCGATATCAGGAGAAGAATTTAACATGGAGTTTTCAGGTACTAAAGATTATATTTCTACTTTGGACTTAACTGTTGCGGTTAACGCTTCTATTGCTTTAGAAAAACCCCTTCTAGTAAAAGGTGAGCCTGGCACAGGAAAAACAGAATTAGCAAGACAAATTTCTGAGAGTCTTGGTTTAGAAATTATCGAATGGAATATTAAGTCAACGACAAAAGCCCAACAAGGTTTGTATGAATATGACGCTGTAAGTAGACTAAGAGATAGTCAATTAGGCGATAAAAATATAGAAAATATTTCTAATTATATTAAAAAGGGTAAAATTTGGAATGCTTTTGAAACAAAGGAAAGGTCAGTTTTACTAATAGATGAAATAGATAAGGCTGACATTGAATTTCCTAATGATCTTCTTCAAGAATTAGATAAAATGGAGTTTTATGTTTATGAAACTAATCAAATAGTTAAAGCTATCAAAAGACCTATTGTAATTATTACCTCAAACAATGAAAAAGAATTGCCAGAAGCTTTTTTAAGAAGATGCTTCTTTCACTATATTCAATTTCCTGAACTTGAAACACTCAAAAAAATTGTTCAAGTACATTTTCCTGATATTAAAAAATTATTATTGGAAAATGCATTAAATAGATTTTTTGAAATTAGGGAAGTTCCTGGTTTAAAAAAGAAACCTTCTACTTCAGAAGCTTTAGATTGGATAAAGCTTTTATTAATTGAAGATATCAATCCATTAGAATTAAAAAGTGATGGAAAAGATCTTCTTCCTAAACTCCATGGTGCCCTAATTAAAAACGAACAAGATATTCATCTTTTTGAACGTTTAGCATTTATGGCAAGAGGTAATAGATAATAAAATGTTTTTAGATTTTTTCTTCAAATTAAAAAACTCTAGAATACCCGTAACTATAAATGAATTCTTTACATTTTTAGAAGCTCTTAAATTAGAATTAATTCAATATGATTTAGATAAATTTTATTATTTAGCTAGAACAAGTTTAATTAAAGATGAGAGATTGATTGATCGTTTTGATCTTGTCTTTAGTGAGTATTTTAAAGGAATTGAGTCTATAGAACTAGATGATATATTAAAATCTTTTGATGTTCCAAAGGAATGGTTACAGAAAATGCTAGATAAACATTTTTCTAAAGAAGAAATGGAAGAGATTAAATCTTTGGGGGGCTTTGAAGAATTAATGAAAACTCTTGAGCAAAGATTAAAAGAACAAGAAAAACGTCATCAAGGTGGAAATAAATGGATAGGTACTGCTGGTAAATCACCATTTGGTGCATATGGATATAACCCTGAAGGTGTAAGGGTAGGTCAGCATGCCAGGGGGCAAGGAAAGGCTGTAAAAGTTTGGGATAAGCGCACATTTAGAGATTTTGACGATACTAAAGAGCTTGATACAAGAGGTATGCAAGTGGCTTTAAAAAGATTGAGGCAATGGGCTAGAACTGGAATAGAAGAAGAGTTAGATATTGACGAAACAATAGGCCAATCTGCAAAAAATGGTTATTTAGATATCAAAACAAGGCAAGAAAGAGAAAATACTATTAAAATATTACTCTTTTTAGATGTTGGTGGTTCAATGGATGACTATATTCGACAAGTAGAGAGTTTATTCTCCGCAGCTAAAAATGTATTTAAAAACTTAAATTTTTTCTACTTTCACAATTGCCTTTATGAAGGTGTATGGAAAAATAACTCAAGGAGATGGAAAGAACAATTTTCTACTACAGAGATATTTAGAACGTATGGAAAAGAGTATAAATGTATTTTTGTTGGTGATGCTTCTATGAGTCCGTACGAAATTTTAGTTCCAGGAGGAGCTAATGAACATTTTAATCAAGAGACTGGACAAATATGGTTAGAGAGAGCAATAACACAATGGCCTTCTAACATTTGGATTAACCCAACTCAAGAACAACATTGGGATTATTCACAGTCGACAAACTTGATCAAAGAAATCTTCTCAAATAGAATGGTTCCTCTGAGTTTGAAAGGAATTGAAGAAGCTACTAAAATACTATCTAAAAAATAACTTTATAGAATTATAAAAATTGAAAAAAAATGATATCAACATAAAAGGTGATAATGGTCCTTATTCTACTCCTATAGTTCTTCCCAAAAATAAAGTTATTAAGGACTGGATAGATTTTAATGGCCATATGAACGTAGCTTTTTATACCTTAGCTTTTGATAAATCGTTAGATGTTTTTTTAGAAGATATTTTAGGTATTGGTGAAACTCATGCTTTTGAAAACAAACAAGGGCCTTTCGTTCTTCAAGCTCATTACCATTACCTGAGTGAGATGACTCTAGATGAAAAATTTAATGTAAGGTTACTTGTTTTCGATCATGATGAAAAAAGAATGCACTTATGCTTAGATATCTTTTCTATTAATAAAAATAAAGTTATAGCTGTAGCTGAAAAAATATTAATTAATGTAAATCTAAATATTCGTAAAACTGAGAATTACCCTTTGTGGGCCTATCAAAGGCTTGTTGATTTAAAAAAAACACATAAAAAAGGCGACTTTCCAGATGTTTTAGGAAAATCAATAAGTTTAAAGAAATAATAAACTATGATTTTGAAATTAATATTAACCATATTTTGTTGGGTAGCGGTATTACCAATTGTATATGGATTTAACTTTGGAAATTATTATAATTACGGCATAATATGTATTTATGTAATATTACTGCTATTAATGTTCGCCTTGTCTCGGTCTGGAACTAAGCTAGTTGTTTGTCTTTTATTAATTGCAACTTGGTTAATTTTGCCAGATTTGCCAGATGAAAGAACTTTATGGAAAGCTGGTAACTTCTTTATAATATTTTCTGCTTTTTTACCAAGCCTATGGTTACTAAGGTCAACTGCTATTACGATGCCTTCCGTAGAAGCTACTCAAAAACTTTTATCTAATCTTACTTCTAGTAAGATTTTAGCAGGATTACAGGTGACCTCTCATGTTTTAGGAGGTGTATTAAATATAGGTACTTTTCCTCTTTTATCTTCAGTAATTCCTCAAAATGCAAAATTAAAAATGAGACAAGCTGCTGGAGAAGCTGCCATTAGAGGAATGAATACAGCTGTTTTATGGTCACCTTTTTTTGTGAGTTTTGCAGTTGGACAACTTTATTTACCTATTAATTCTGCCTGGATTGGTATTGCCTTTGGATTAATTGTTGCAATATTATTTAATTTAATAAGTATGAAATTATTGATTGGAAAGTTTACTTTAAAATATCTTTTAGAGGGACTATCTTGTGTAAAACCAATATTTTCAAGGCTATTAATTTTAGCGGGGTCTGTTTTAGCTGTTGGTCAAATATTTGATAAAACAGCTTTGAATGCGATAGTTATTGTAATCCCTCTTTTAGTAATTATTCAGATGCTAAGAAGACCTGAAACTTCAAAATCAATTATCAAAAACTTAACTAATTTAATCAAAAACTCTGGTGATGAGATGTTGTTAATATCAGTTTCTATGTTTATAGGATCTTTACTAAGTGGATCAATAGAAATTCAAGATTTTATAACAACTAATATAGGAGCTACTTTTCCTTTTTGGTTAATGATAATTTTTTTACCTTTAGTGGTTTGGCTTTTTTCTTTAATTGGTGTTCATCCAATAATAACATCTGCTCCAATTCTTTCACTATTTGGTCCTTTGTTATCTCCTTGGGAAGCTGCATTTCTTATGCAAGCTCATTTAATTGGTTGGTGTGCAGGAACTGCTAGTAGTTTTACGTCATTATCTGTTTTAACAACGGCTGAAAATTTTAAAATTTCTATTTCAAAGTTAGTTCTTGGGCCAAACTTGTTTGCCACTGGCAGCTTAGCAACTGGTGGAGCTTTATTTTTAATTGGCTTAAATTATTTTTTGTAAAACGTCGTTTGTGATTTTCTTACCAAGTTTATGTTCTCTGTAAGAGACATAACAAACGCAAATCATTATTATGGTTCCCCCCAATATTACAAAAGGGTCAAAACTTTCATTAAATAAAAACAAACCAACCATAGATGCCCATATTAGTTGAAGAAATAAAATTGGTTGAGTGACTACCATAGGTGCTGCTTTTATAGCTTTAGTCATTGTAATATGACCAAGAGTGGCAATAACTGCCGTAAAAGCAAGGATCAATATTGCTTTCAGAGATAATGGTTCCCAGCTATATATAGCAGACGGAATTAAAAAAAACGTTGTAAACACTGATAACATTGCAACTATTTCTGAGGATGAGCGTTCTTTGGAAACAATTTTTGCTATTAAATAAGATGCTGTAAATACAACAGTAGCCATTAACATACCCAACTGACCACTCTCAATAACTTTAAATCCAGGTCTTAGAATGATTAATGCGCCAATAAATGAAATTATCACAGCTGTTAATCTATGTTTATGCAGTTTTTCTTTTAAAAAAATGCATGCGCCTATCGAAACAAAAATATATGTTAAAAATCCAATAGCAGTCACCTCAGCTACAGGCATTACAGACATAGCATAAAACCATAAAGTTACTCCAAATGAATGAACTAATCCACGTAACAAAAACTTTTTCATTAGTGACTTATTAGGCCTTACTCTAATTAATGATATTAAGGATGGTGTTAATAACAAAGTCCCAATTGCATATCTTAAAAAAGCAGCCTGAGGGGCTGGCACTTCACCTTCTAAATATCTTACAGTTGCTGTAACCGCTACAAATAAAATAGTAGTTACAACCATCCAAAGAATACCTACAATAGATGGAGACAAGTTAAATACCTTTTTAAAAAATAATGATCATGTTAATTAATATTTTAAATTATGTCTAATAAAATCTTTTTTAGATTTACATACCTTGATAGTTCGGTCCGCCTCCACCTTGAGGTGTAACCCAATTTATATTTTGAGTTGGATCCTTAATGTCACATGTCTTGCAGTGAACGCAATTCTGAGCGTTAATTTGAAGTTGAGGTTTATTGTCGTTAACAATGATTTCATAAACACCCGCGGGACAATATCTAGTTTCTGGGTTGTCATATTGATCTAAATTTACAGTAATTGGGACATCATTATTCTTCAGTGTAAGGTGACATGGTTGATCTTCTTCATGATTAGTTCCTGAAAAAGAAACATTTGTTAATCTATCAAAGCTTAAAGTTCCATCTGGTTTTGGATATTTTATTTCTTCAAACAAGTTTTTATTTTTTAGACTATCATGATCTGTACCATGATGTTTGAGTGTCCAAGGAGCTTTTCCTCTCAAAATAATTGTGTCTATTGCACTATAAATTAAAGCTTTCCAAAAACCCCATTTAAACGAAGGTCTTATATTTCTGACTTGGTATAACTCATCCCATAACCAGCTATTTTTTATTTCTTCTGAAAATTGAGTGATCTCTTTATTTGTATCAATATTTTCAAAAATTGAACTTGCAGCTATTATTCCAGATTTCATTGCAAGATGAGTACCTTTTATTTTGGGAACATTTAAAAAACCAGCCTCACATCCAACTAACATTCCTCCTGGAAATGTTAGTTTAGGAACTGATTGAACACCGCCTTCATTTAAGGCTCGAGCACCATAGCTTATTCTTCTTCCACCTTGTAAATGATGTTTTATAGCAGGATGATGTTTAAATCTCTGAAACTCCATATATGGAGAAAGATATGGATTTTGATAATCTAAGCCAACAACAAAGCCTATTGATACTTTATTGTTATCTAAGTGATATAGAAAAGAACCACCATAGGTATCTGATTTAAGAGGCCATCCAGTAGTATGAACTATACTGCCTGGCTTACTTTTTTCAGGATCAATTTCCCATAATTCTTTTATACCAATTCCATATGTCTGAGGTTGATTTTCTTTATTTAGATCATAAGTATCCATCAATATTTTTCCTAAATGACCTCTACATCCTTCGGAAAATATTGTTTGTTTTGCTCTTAATTCAATCCCAGGTTCAAAATTGGGACCTTTTGTGCCATCTTTTAAAATGCCCATATCACATGTTGCTACACCTGTTACAGTGTTGTTTTCATCAAACAAAATTTCAGAAGCTGAAAATCCAGGGTAAATTTCAACCTCTAACGCTTCGGCTTGTTCACCTAACCATTTACAAAAATCACCTAAACTAATAATATAATTTCCTTTATTATGCATTTGAGGTGGAGTAGGGAATTGGTATGACTTTGTCTCAGTAAGATATAAAAACTTATCTTCCTTAGCTTGTGTCTTTAAAGGTGAATTAAGAGATTTCCAATTTGGGATCAATTCATCGAGAGCTTTTGTCTCTATAACTGCTCCAGACAAAATATGTGAACCTACTTCTGAACCTTTTTCAATTACACAAACTGAAATCTCTTTATTATTTTCTTTACTAAGTTGTTTTAATTTAATTGCCGCAGATAATCCTGATGGACCTGCGCCAACTATAACAACATCGTACTCCATAAATTCACGTTCTATCATTTAAAGTACCTTAATTAGATGGTTAAACTTAACAAAAAAAAAACAAGTGGTGCTAGTATTTTTTTAATTATTTGGTTATTATTGATATAATACTTAATTTAATAATTTAAAGGTAGTTTAAATGAATCCTGATATCGGTTTAATTTTATTAATTGCATATCCAGTTGTACTAGTCGGCTTATTAATTTTGTTTGGAAAATACTCTGTATCTCCAGATTAATTTTTATTTTTTAATTTATAATCATCTATTGAATTAATTATTGCTTCAAAAGGCATTGAAACACACTTATGTCTATTTGAGATTTCTCGTATAGGCTCAAAAATTTCTATTTCTTTAGGCAGTTCGTTAGGTAAATTTACACTTTTCATTTCCAACCAAAATAAAAATTTTTTTATAAAATCATCCTTGGAAATATCATTATTTTTAAATATTTGAATAACTAGTCCTGCAGATGCTTCGCAAAGAGCACATCCTCTTACTGAAGCTGATACATCTTGAATTATTTCATTAGTAATTTTTATCCTAATTTTTACTTCATCTCCGCACATTGGATTTTTCATATCAAATGAGGAATTGAAATCATCTATTTCTTTACTGTTTTTATTCTGACTTGCAAGAGCTAGAATTTTTTCATGGTATATTGATAAATTATTCAATTATTGATTTACCAACAACAGAGCCACGGCTCCAACAGCTATTGCATAGAAAAGGTAAACTAAATAATGAGTTTTATCATAAATATTTTCTTCAGGAATTCCATTGGGCAATTTTTTTTTATCTTTTTTCATTTTTTCCCTTTATAGATAAATTTAATTTTCTTCTTTTACAAATATTTTTACAAAACTATCAAAAAATTTGCCAGCAAGTTTTTTTGAAGTTGAGTCAATTAAACGTGATCCAAGTTGTGCTAATTTTCCACCAATTTTTGCATCTACTTTATAACGTAAAACTGTATTATTTTCATCTAATTCTTCAAGATCTACGTTAGCTCCACCTTTTGCAAAACCAGCTGCTCCACCTTTTCCTTCTCCATAAATCCTATAGCTTTTAGGTTCAATTATATCACTTAATTCAACTTCTCCTCTAAATTTTGCTGATACAGGACCAATTTTAAGAGCAACAGTTGCTTTTAAATGTTGAGCGTCTATTGCTTCTAATTCAGTGCAACCTGGAATACATTCTTTAAGTATATCTGGATTATTTAGGGCTTTCCAAACTTCAGATCTTTTGGCAGGAATAGTATATTCGCCAGTCATCTCCATTTACATTATATCTCCGTTGAATAATTTAAATTGAAAAGCCACTATAATACAGAAAAAACAAAAATATTAAAATAATAGCAAAAACTTGAATAATAATTAAAGTGTCTTGTCCAACTTCTCTATCAAAAACTTTATTTCTAATCATATAATTAGCAAAATATAATTTTATTTTTAACAAAATTAAGTAAAAGATTACATTTATTTCTTTTGTTATTTTTTTACTAAGATTAGAAAAATGTATTAATACCCCTGGGATCATTCTTCTATATATCCAATCACTATTTAAAACAGTCGAATTTAGTTCTGGTGGATATATTTTAAAATGCCATAAACAAATAAAGGCAAAGGTTGCAAACATTAATAGCTGAAGTTGTCCAACAACATGGCTAAAATCATAAGGTTGATAAGACATTTCATATGGTAGGATTTGATAAAAAACGGAAGGAAAAATTCCAATAGCTATGCAAAGTACCGATGCTATTACCATAGCTATTATCATATTAATGGGTGCTTCTTTAGTTTTTACTTTACTCTCGTGAGCAAAAAACGCAAAAAATGGTATTTTAATTCCTGAGTGATGTAAAACCCCAGCTGATGCAAATAAAAGCATAAAGTAAACAAAGACTAAACCTTCTTCACCTAGTGCTGACATAATCAATGATTTTGCTACAAATCCACTAAATAAAGGGAATGCAGATATAGATATTGCTCCAATAATTGTACAAACAGCAGTTATAGGCATATATTTAAACAAACCACCCAATTCAGATGCCTTACAGGTTCCAACTCTATATAAAACAGCTCCCATTCCCATAAAAAGTAAACCTTTGTACAAAATATGAGCAAATGCATGAGCAACAGCCCCGTTTATGGCTAGTTCACTTCCTATACCAATTGCAACTATCATAAAACCTAATTGGTTGTTTAGGCTATATGTTAGAACCCTTCTTAAATCATTTTCTATAACAGCAAAGAAAATTGGATAGAACGTCATTAAAGCACCAATAAAAATTAAAATTTCAACGCCCGCAAAGCATTTAGCAAAACAAAAAATAGCCAATTTAGTTGTAAAAGTAGATAATGCTACAGTCCCAATCTCTGTTGCCTCAGGATAGGCATCTTGTAACCAACCATTTAATAGAGGGAACGCTGCTTTTATCCCAAATGCAATGAAAATTAATTGTCCGTATAATGAGTTTATGTCAAATTTAGTAAGGATTGCGTTTCCATCGCTCATTAATAGAATAATGGCTCCTGCTAATAAAAACATACCAGAAGTAACCTGAATTAAGATGTATCTAACTGCAGCCCTATAAGATCTATTAGTATTGCTGGCTAGAATTAGAAAAACAGATGTAAAGGCTGTAGCTTCCCACCAAACAAACAATGTGAGAAGATCTCCAGCATGAATTGCAGCAATTGCTGCGCCGCTGTAACTCATTATAGCAACATGTTGTTTCCAATGTTTTTCATGAGCTCCATATATAACATTCAAAGCTGCAGCTATATGAAAGATTATAGCAAATGGAAAGGTTAGTTCGTCAGCTTGAAAAACAATAAAATCAAATTCCATTATAGTTATAACTGAATGAATACCAAAGCCTAGGGTTAAACCAAAAGCAGATACTAGTATTAAAATCATCATGTAAATTTGTTTGATAATATGAGGTAAGAATGGAATTAGTAAAGCACCTAAAACCATTATAAAACCTGGAGGAAAATTATCTATCATAATAATCCTCATCTTTCATTAGAAATGATCTAAGACCAACACCAATTTTGAAAATTATAATACAAGATAAAAATCCAAAAAATGAAGGGAAAAACATTAAATCTTCAATATCAGTTTCACCATATCTATGTCCTATTAGCTCTAGAGCTAATAGTAGTAAGCATAAAAAAAGAACAAAAGAATTGATCTTTCCAAATTTTTTTATAAATAATTTCATTATTTACCTACCATTAATAAAGTTAAGTTTTTAAAAGGTTCAATATAAAAAAATAAAATTATTGTTAAAAAGCATGTAATCATTGTTGGTATAATCATTAAATTAGGTACTTTGACATCTATATTTTTAATTTTTTTGGAAAAGAACGCTCTGGCAGGTATTTCCATTAAATAATACACATTTAATATAGTTGAAATACATAAAACAATTATAACAAATAAATAATCACTCTCAACTGCCCCCATCATCAAAAAAAGCTTGCTCCATGATCCGCCCATTGGAGGAACTCCAATTATAGATAAAGCACCAATAAAGAATGCAAGAAAAACAAGAGGCATTGATTTTCCTTGTCCATTTAGCTCTGATATTTTTGAAATATTTGCTCCAACATAAATCGCACCAGCTACAAAAAATAACGTAATTTTTCCTGCTGCATGAGTTACAATATGAAGTGCTGCACCTTGAGTGGCATATGACGATGCTAAAGCTCCCCCTAAAGTAATGTAAGAAAGTTGGCTGATAGTTGAGTAGGCCAGTCTTGCTTTTAAATCGTCCTTATATATTGCTATAATGCTTGTTGAAATAAGAGTAATACATGCTAATCCAATCAACCATTTGGACGATCCAGTATCTGCTAAATATTGAATGCCAAAAACATTTGTTAATATAACCAGCATTGTAAATACACCTGCTTTAACTACAGCTACTGCATGTAAAAGGGCAGAAACAGGTGTGGGTGCTACCATTGCGGCTGGAAGCCAGCTGTGCAGTGGGATTAATGCGGCTTTGCCAATACCAAAAACAAACATCATTAGTAAATATGGAGCATATTTAGGATCAAGCTTTCCACTCAGTATGCCATTCTGAGACATTTCAAGTGTCCCTGTCGTAACCCAAACCCATATAATAGCAGGTAATAGTAATAATATTGATGAGCCAACTAAAATGGTCATGTATATGCGGCCAGCTTTTTTTGCTACTTCGTCTTGTTTATGAGTTATAAGTGGGTATGTTGAAAAAGTTAAGATTTCATAAAAAATAAATAATGTTAACAAATTTCCTGAGTAAGCTATGCATAATGCTGCATGAATCGCTACTGCATAAAAAGTAAAAAATCTAGTTTGATTTTTTTCTTTATTGCCTCTCATATACCCAACAGAATATATAGCTGCAAAAACCCAAAGAAAAGAAGCAACTATCCCAAATATTGCCCCTAAAGGAGTAATTTTGAAACCTATGGTTAAACCTTCAGCAATTTGAAAAATTTCAATTGACGGATGTTCTCCATTTAGAACAGATCTTGTTATTTCTATAGCTCCCCAAGAGCTAAAAACTCCACCTATCGGTCCAATTATATCTCTTAAAAATACATTTTTTGATAAAAAAGGAGTTAGAATACAAACCAACAAAGGACTAAGAATTGTTAATAAAATATAATTTTCTATAGAGATCATCTATCTATCCCTAAAAGTAAATCAGATGCATTAAAACTACTGTTGACTATCAAGCTGGCATCTAATCCAAAATAAATATTTAAAAAAGTAATTAATAATAATGAAGTATAAATAACAGGTTTTTCTTTGATCTTAATATCTTGTCTATTTAATGGACTTAACCATAAAGCTTCAATCATTTTCCATAAGTATATTAAAGACAAAGCTGAACTGAATAGTATCATAAAACTTAACCATAAACCTTCAGATGATATTGCTGATTTAATTAGGTATAACTTTGAAATAAAACCTGCAGTCAAGGGAAGCCCTGCTAAACTAAGAGAACAAATTATAAAACAAAAAAAGGTAATTGGCATTGCCTTTCCTAATCCCGATAAGTTATCGATAGTAACTCTCTTTTGAATATAATAACTAATTGAGGTTATAGCCATAAACAAGCCACCTTTAATTAAGGCATGATTTGACATATGAATGAAACCAGCTGCAACACTTGATTTTGTTCCAATTGAAAAAGCGAGCGTAATATAACCAATTTGAGCTATTGATGAATGAGCCAATAATCTTTTGATATCTTTTTCATAAATCGCCATTATTGTTCCTGCAAACATAGCAAATATTGATAGAGGAAGTATTATATATGTAAGTGTAAAACTTACTAAATTTTCTGTAGGCAAAAAGACTGAAAATAGAATGCGAGCAAGGATATATAGTGAAGCTTTTGTTGCGGTTGCAGCAAGAAGTATAGACACTGCTGAAGGTGCATACGCATAAGCTCGTGGAAGCCAAATATGCAAAGGAAATACTGCTGCCTTAACCATTATACCAACAATCATAAAGCCAAAGCCTGCAATTAAAGCTCTGTTATCTTCCATAAGAGCTAATTTGTTAGTAATGTCAGCCATGTTTAATGTTCCTGTTATTGCATATAACAAACCAACACCAATTACATAAAAAGTCGCTCCAACTGCTCCAATTATAAGATAATTATAAGCAGCTATTAATGCTTGCCTATCTTGTTTAGCCCCCATTGCCACTAATGCAACAGAAGCTAATGAAGAGATTTCTAGAAATACGAAAAGATTAAATGCGTCACCAGTTGTAACTAATCCGATAAGACCAGATATTGCTAAAAGCCAAAGTCCATAAGTTTTAGATATAGAACTCTTACCTAACTCTGAAGGCATAATTTTAAATGCAAACAAAGTTGCTAAAAAGCCAATGCCACTTATTATTATTATTGGGATAATAGAGACGTGATCAATGATATATTCAATTCCTAATGGAGGCAACCAATTACCTAATGCATATGATATTGAAGAATATTTTTGAACCTCTTGATAAAGAAAAAGTGCAATTAAAAAAGTAATAAAAGTTGTAGTTAAAGTTAATAAAAAGCTTAGGTGACTATTCGTAACAAGAACAACGAATAAAGACATCATTAGAGGCACAATAACAATTAATATAGGAAGATTGTTTATAAAAAGATCTATCATTTATTATTCTGCAATGTTGATTTTTCAAAATTATTGTTTTGGTCATGATATTCAACTAAGTCTTCTGCAGATATGTCATCCTCTTCAATGCTTCCATAGGTTGAATTAATTCGTACAACAAGAGCCAAAGCAAGCGCAGTTGTAGCAACACCTACGACAATAGCAGTAAGTATTAATACATGTGGTAATGGATTAGAATAAATTGTGGATGAGTTTTCAGTCAATATTGGAGCTGTACCTCCAGTAATCTTTCCAAATGTTATATAAAGTAGAAACACCGAAGTTTGAAATATTGCCAATCCAACTATTTTCTTTAAAAGATTTCTTCTACCAATAACTATGAATAATCCAATCATCATTAATATGAAAACAATCCAATAATTCCAAATACCCATAGCTGAAGTAATCATTTCATGAACCTCTATCTGACTGATAGCCAGCAAATGAGTTAAAAAGAGAAATCATTACATTGCATACTGTTAAGCCAACCCCAAACTCTATGACTAAAATTCCTAGATGTTGTCCAGATTGTGAATTTTCCCCTAGTACATTATAAGATAAAAAAGGATCTCCCATTAGCATTGATGCAAAGCCAACTCCACCATATATGAATGCCCCAAGCGCTAGAAGAATTAAATTAATTTTAGGTGGTAGTAGTTTTTGGCCTTTATCTAATCCAAACACTAATGAGTAAAGAATAAAAGCGCTAGCCACTATTACGCCTGCCTGAAAACCACCTCCTGGACCATAGTCACCGTGGAATTGAACGTAAAGCCCAAAAAGAATAATGGGAGCAAAAAGCACCTTAGTACAGACTCTTAGGATTGGATTTTTATACATTTTTAACAACTTTTTTCTTTGTTTTCTTTTTGCCTATATCTTTGTTAATCTTTGTATTTTGCAACAAAGCCAGTACAGCTATTCCAGCAGTAAATATAACTATAGTCTCTCCAAAAGTATCATATCCTCTATAACTAGCTAATATTGAAGTTACAATATTTGGAATACCAATATCATTTTTTGAACCTAGAATATAATCAGGCGCTAAGTTAAGATGGATAGGAGCTGATGCTATTCCTATTTCAGGTAAATCAAAGCTACACCAAATTAAAACTGCCCCTAAAATAATACATGATAAGGCAGGGACAAACTGATTACTTAAATTTTTTTCTTCTTCCTTTGGCAAATATGCCATTGCGGCTAAAAATAATATTGTAGATATCCCAGCTCCGACTGAAGCTTCTGTAAAGGCAACATCAACAGCATCAAGAGTTATAAACATTAAAGCTGCTATGAGTGAATAAGCGCTTGTCAAAATTACAGTAAATATAACACTTCTGGTTCTCAGTAGTGAAATTGCAATGCCTAACATTAATGTTACTAAAAAAGCATTTATTATTAATTCCGTAATCATAGAAGCTTACCAATCTTTCTTCCAATAGGAATTAGTTTTTTTTGTCGAGCTAAATTGACTGTTACGTGACTTGTAACAGGGCTAGTAAAAAAAATAAAAATACCAACTAATAATAATTTGACTGTAATAAGGGACCATCCAGTTTGCACAATCATTCCAAGTAAGAAGAATGCTGTTCCACCAGTATCAATCATGCCAGCCGCGTGAACTCTTGAAAAAACATCAGGAAGTTTTATTAATCCACACGCTCCTATTATAATGGATAAGGAACCAATGAAAAAACAAATCCCTGTGATTATATCTTGAATTAAGTCCATTATTTCTTTAGGTCTCCCAGTGAACCAACGCTAAAGAGTTTTAATACAGCAATAGTTCCAATAAAATTTATGAGGGCGTAGACTATAGCTATATCAATAAATTCAGGCCTATCCATATAAAATCCATGTAATGCAATGCCAATAACTATTATTGTTCCTAAGCTATTTAAAGCAAGCACTCTATCAAATGTAGTCTTACCTAGAATAGCTCTTATTAAAATTAAAATGCTCGAAAATGCACAAGCTATAAGGGCTGCTAAAAACATTATTCCTCACCCTCTAACCATGAAACTTTTTTGTCCATTTCACCTTTTCTTACATCGTCACCAAAGTCTGAATTGAGGGCATGTACCTCAAATGTATCTTTATCTATTTGAGTGGTAACCGTACCAGGTGTTAATGTAATAGAATTAGCGTAAGTTGCTTTTCCAACTTCACTATGTTGTGAAACTTTTATTGTAAATATTTCAGGATCAATTTTATTTGTGATTATAACCTTAGCGGTTGCAATGTTTGAATTAAATATTTCTTTAAATAACCATAATAAATAATTTGAAAGCCTAGGAAAAAATAATAATGGTAGGCCCTCGTTATCAATTATATTTGCCCTTTTGGCAAGATAAACGCAAAGGGCACTAGAGATTATTCCTAAAGAAATGATTAGTAAAGAGTAGTGACCTGACATTAACAGCCATAGTATTAATAATATAACAAAAAGTGATATTGATTTCATTATAATAAAAAACCTAACCTTAATTAATAATATTAATAATTTTTAACTAAAGTTAGGTTTAATTTCAATATAAGTTTTAAAAGAAATTATGGTTTAGCAAATGTATCCACATTAACACTCTTTTTAATTATACCTTTTTCTTTCAAAAAGTTTCCAAAATCTTTGTATGTGTTTAAATCATGAGCTTGTGGTCTAAGTGCAAACCTAGATAAAGTGTCTCTATATGCTCGCTTATTTAACTCATCATCAAGACCTTTTCTATATGTAGAAAAATCTTTCCATGTAGAATCTGGATCATTAATCATTGTTAAAGTAGCTTTTTGGATAGCTTTAAAAAATTTATCAAAAATAGGATTATTTTTATTTTTTACATTAGAAATGTAAATTAACTCTTCATATGTTGGGACACCATGTTCTTCAGGATAAAAAGCTGTTCCAGGATGACCAACAATATCCATTTGATTAAGTTCAAAATTCCTAAATGCTCCAATTACAGCATCTACCTTTTTGGCAATTAAAGAAGGTGACAAAGAAAAATTAATATTTATTAATTCTATATCAGACATTTTTAAATTATATTTTTCAAGCATGCCTGATAAAAGAGCTTCTTCAAATCCACCCACTGAAAAACCAACTTTTTTACCTTTGAGATCAGATATTGATTTGATTGGTCCATCTTTAAGAACAACTAAAGCGTTTAAAGGAACGCTGACTAAAGTACCAACTCTTACTACTGGTAATCCTTGATCAACTTGGATATGAAGTTGAGGTTGATAAGAAATCGCTAAGTCAAGTTTACCTGCAGCAACTAGCTTAGGAGGATCATTTGGATCAGCAGGTTCTATCATCTCAACTTCAAGACCAACTTCTTTGAAGAAACCTCTTTTTTGAGCTATAATTAATGGAGCATGATCTGGGTTAATAAACCAATCTAGTCCAATTGTTAGTTTGTCTGTCTTTGCATGAGCAAAATTTATTATTAATGTAAGGAAAGTAATTGTTAATATTTTGTATAGTTTATGCATATTGCATCTCCCTCCGCTGGTTCTAACCAGATCAGGTTATAAGGGTTAAATTCTCAGCAAGACGACCGTCTTGCACCCCCGGCAAAGTCCTTATTTAACATTATTAAAAAAAAATCAAATATTTTTTTAAATTACTTCCACCAAACATATTTACTAAGAATCAAATCAGTTAATCTATATAATGTTATTGTTATAAAAATTAAAATTAATAAAGCTGCAAACATATTGTCAGTTTGAAGTCTTGCATTACTGTATATCATAAAGGAACCTAAACCAGTACTGCCTCCTATCCATTCACCAACTACTGCTCCAATAGGTGCGAAACATGCAGCAACTCTTATGCCCGAGCAAAGTCCTGGGAGAGAAGAAGGTATTTTAATTTTCCAAAAAATTTGTAATTTTGAAAAGCCTATAGTTTTGCCTGCATCAATTAATTCTTGTGGAACCTTGTTTAAAGCATCAGTAAAATTTGATGTAATTGGAAAAAATACGATTAAAACTCCAATCACAATTTTGCTGCTCATGCCGTATCCAAGCCATAATATTAACAATGGAGCTAAAGCGAATACTGGAATAGACTGGCTTGCCAATAAAATGGGCATTACCCAAAGCTTAAGTTTGGCAGAAGATGATATTGTTAATGCAGTGATTATACCAATAATACAGCCTATAAAAATTGAAGCTAATATCTCTACTAAGGTATATGACGCATGCCTTAATAACTCTTCCCAGTTAGTATACATTGAAGTAAAAATTTTAGATGGAGTAGGAAGCATAAATGGAGGTAATTCAAATATTATACAGCTTGCTTCCCATATTAGAAAAATAACTATTGCTATAAATATACCTCGTAACATATCAATCCAATAAAAATTATTTGATAATATCAATATATACATTACAAAAAAGTACAATGCAGAATTTTTTATTTACAAGTGATATTTTTAAAGGCTCCAGATATGAACCAGGGCATCCTTTAGATATGGATAGAGTATGGCCTAGTGTGGAACTTATTCAATTAATGGGTTGGGTTAAACAAAAGCAGATTATTAAAAATGAACCAGCTGATCTTCAAGAGTTGACAAAATTTCATGATAAAGATTACGTTCAAGCACTAAAAAATGCAGAAAGAGATCAATATCTTTCAGAGACATTAAAAATTAAATATAATATTGGAATAGGTAATAACCCAATCTTTAAAGAAGTGTTTTCAAGGCCTGCTTCTGCTGCAAAGGCTTCGATACAAGCTGTAGAAATGATAGCATCACAAAAAGCAAATAAAATTTTAAATATTTCTGGAGGCACGCATCATGGTAGAAAATCACAAGCATATGGGTTTTGTTTTTTAAATGATTGTGTGTTAGCAATTCTAAAAGCAATCGAATTGGGTTTTTCAAAAATACTATATGTTGATATTGACGCTCATCATTGTGATGGTGTTCAAGATGTTTTTGCTCATAATGATAAAGTTAGAGTAGTTTCAATTCATGAACAAAATAGATGGCCAAAAACTGGAACAATACAAGATTGTAAAATAAATAATATATTAAACTTTCCAGTGCCTGCAGACTTTAACGATTCTGAACTAGATTTTCTTATTAAATACGGTGTTATACCATTTGGAAATCATGACAAACCAGATCTTCTAATAATTCAGGCGGGCGCTGATATGCTTGATGGTGATCCTCAATCAAGAATTTCATTAACTAATAATGCTTATTGGAAAGCTATAAAAGACATATTATCTTTATGTGATAAATCAATAATCTTGGGTGGTGGGGGATATAACCCTTATTTAACGGCTAAAGCTTGGGCTGGAAATTGGGCACTCTTGAATAATAAAATGGAATGGCTTGATCTGGAAATGAATTTAGAATGTCAAAGTTTGTTAAAGTCTCTTCAGTGGAAAAACAGTAGAGTTAGAAACGGAATTCCAGAGAATTGGTATAAAAAATGGAGAGACCCTATTTCAGAAACACAAGTTAGCAAAGAGGTTTCCGGTTTGTTAGACAAAGTATTGAATATAAAAAAATATGAATAAAATTTTGACTTATATTTTGTTAGCCCCAATATTAGGATTTTTCCTAATTAATATTAATCCTAATTTAGTCTATTCAAAAAATAATTCTCCATCTTTTAAAAAAGTCAGCTGTAAAATAAATTATAAAAATAATTTATCTCAAAAAGTTATTTTAGATGTTGCTGACACAGAGGACAAAAGAGCATTTGGATTAATGTATAAAACACATATGGATAACAATAGAGGAATGCTGTTTGTTTGGAAAGATAGTCAAATTAGGACATTTTGGATGGCCAACACTTTTTTGAATTTAGATTTATTTTTTATAAATGATAAATGGACAATTACAGATATCTACAGAAATGCCAAGGCAATGGATAAAACTAGTATTAAAAGCAAAGAAAAAGTTAAGTTTGTTTTAGAACTTCAAACTGGTAAATCTAAAGCAAACTTAGGTGATAGACTTATTTGCCCTATTATATAAATAAACTTATTAACTTAAATTAATTTATATAAAATAAAATTGCTTGCTTTTACTCATTACTAAAGTATAAATCGAATTGTTCGGGGCGTAGCGCAGCCTGGTAGCGCATCTGCTTTGGGAGCAGAGGGTCGGGAGTTCGAATCTCTCCGCCCCGACCAATGTTTATAGTGTTAAATGCTATACCAGACAATATTTTGCTTTTCGTTAACTTTTGTTTTGTATCAATTCCATAAACTCAGACCTTAAATTTTGATTTTCTTTAAATACACCAAGCATTCGTTTTGTAACGGTACTTGACTCTGGTT